>NZ_CP095741.1:3743571-4055535 GCF_023078475.1 Luteibacter aegosomaticola
CAACACGTGGAATGGATCAGCCCGCCTGCGCTGCCTCGGAGAGGCCGTACTTGCGCAGCTTTTCCACCAGCGTGGTGCGCTGCACGCGCAGCAGCTTGGCGGCATGGGCGACCACGCCATTGGCGGAGTCGAGCGCCTGGCGGATCAGGCCAATCTCGATGCCGGCAAGGTGATCCTTCAGATCGAGGCCGCCCTGCGGCAGCACCGACGGATCGCCTTCACCACCGTAACGGAAGGTTTCCGTCACATCCGGCTCGGCTTCCATCATGGCGATGAGCGCCGCCCCCGATACTTCCTCAACCGGCGTCGCACCGCGGTACTTTTCCGGCAGGTCAGCCGCGCGGACATCGCCCTGCGGCATGAGGATGGCCATGCGCTCCACCAGGTTCGACAGTTCACGCACGTTACCCGGCCACGGGTGCTGGCAAAGGGCGTTCATGGCGCTCGGGGTGAAACGGATCGACGACAGGCCACGCTGGACGAGACGCTGGTTGAATTCGGCAATCAGCGCCGGGAGATCTTCGAGGCGCTGGCGCAGCGGCGGCATTTCCAGCGGGAACACCGACAGGCGATAGAAAAGGTCTTCACGGAACGTGCCGCGCTCGATCGCGCCTTCGAGGTCACGATGGGTGGCAGCGATGATGCGCACGTCGCAACGCTGGGCGCGGTTGCCGCCCACGCGCTCGAATACGCGCTCTTGCAGCACGCGCAGCAGCTTCACCTGCATGGGCAGGCTCATGTCGCCGATTTCGTCCAGGAACAGGGTGCCGCCCTCGGCCAGCTCGAAACGGCCCTTGCGGGTGCTGATGGCACCGGTGAACGCGCCCTTCTCATGGCCGAACAGTTCGCTTTCGAGCAGCTCGGCCGGGATGGCGCCGCAGTTGATGGCGACGAACGGCTTATCGCGGCGCGGCGAGCAATCGTGGATGGTGCGGGCGACCAGTTCCTTGCCGCTGCCGGATTCGCCCAGCACCAGCACGCTGGAATCAAACGGGGCCACCTGGCGGATCAGCGAGTTCACGCGCTGCATCGGGCCGGACTGGCCCACGAAGCGCAGGTTCGACGTCGGCTGCTGCATGCGGGACTGCAGGCTGCGCAGGGCTTCCTGCAGGCGCTCATAGCGCAGCGGCATGTCGATCAGCTCGACATTCTGGTTGGTGTCGTCGGCGATCAGCGAGGTAGCGATCGGCGAGTCAGCCGCTACGAGCATCGGGAGTTCGCGAGCCTGGCGGCCCAGCGGGGCGAGCATCGCTTCCAGCTCGGCTTCGTCATCGACCGTGCCCACGTAGGCACCGCGCCACGACTCACCAGCGTCGACGGCCTGGATGCGGCTGGCGAGGACAGGGCGGTAGCCCAGGAAGGCCAGGGCCGAACCCACGGCATCAGCGCGGGCGGAGTCGGATTCGACGACGAGAAAGTTGGACGACTTCACCGGGATATACCTCGCATAGAGAAGGATCGAAGGCCCCACGACGAGTCCGTGTTGGAATCCCGTCGCCTTCGTTGCAAGGTATCAATCAAGGAGCGTGCCAACGTCGGAAAACCGACGGGAGATGCCTGAAATCCGTGTCAGGGAACGCAGTTTGCCCGTGTAGGCAAAACCTTTTCGGCAGTAGGTGAAAACACGTAAGTGAGCACCAGCGTCAACCGTGACGACACGCGTCACGAATGTGACGCAGGAAGACACGCGACGTTCTTACGTCACGTGACGTAAAAGGTCACCCTTGGGTCGCGTGGGCGCGGGCCTCGGCCACCTGACGGCGATGCTGCCGAAAAACCAGCCTTTCTATCTCGTCACGGACCGGCTCGGAGAGGCCCTCGAAGGCCACGAAACCCTTGCCGTCCATAGGCCCGGGCTGGCGGATACCTGGCAATTCGAGGGGGAGCGCACGGACGACGTCGAAGTGCAGTTTCAGCAGAACCGGCTGGCCAATCGGCGGCAGGCCATCCCAGGGGAGCACGGCCCCCAGGGCGTTGAAGCGCAAGGAAATACGGGGCGGCAGGGCCGCCTGCGGCAACAACAAGCGATTCACGATCTCCATCAGGACGTTGAGCTTGGCATCCAGACGGGCCACTTCCTGGCTGAGGGCGTTGTCGTCCTCGCCCGTATCGACGCGGCGGTCCATCAGGGCAGCGACGGCGACGAGCACATTGGCATTGCGGTCATTGACCGAGGCGAGCGCGGCGGAGGCCAGGCGCTCGCCGCCTTCACAGGTGGCGTGGAATCGGGCGTCCCAGGTGACACGCTCCGAAAAGGCGTTCCATGTTGCTTCGCTCATGGGCCTGCCACCATTGAGGAGATCAGAACGAAGTATACGCAGCGACTGCCTTGCGGACGCGGCGGGAGGCATCCCAGGCCACGGCCGATTCATCACGGGCGGCCGAAACCAGGTCCTTGATGAGGTTATCGATGAGCATGATCGACTTCAGCGACTCAAGAGTCTCCGGCGCGGGGCGCATGGTTCCGGCGTACAGCACCGGCTCGCGCTCGGCGGCAAGGCCAGTCAGGTCATCCCAGCGGCCGTCCACCGCCGCGGCATGCATGGCTTCGGTCAGGCTCATGACCTGGTTGAGGTCGCAGAACGGGCCGGCGCTCACGCGCCCGCCCCTGCCACCTGGCGGGATTCCACCGGGATGGCGACCCAGCTGTCGCGGATCTGGCCGAGCAGCCCGGCCACTTCTTCCAGGGCCTCGGTGTCGGCATTGAGGTTGGCGTGGAGGAGACGGCGGTTCATGTAGTCGTACAAGGCCTCGAGGCGCCCCACCAGCGGGCCCTCCACCTCGTGGTTCAGACTGTCCTGCAGGCCACCAATGATATTGATGGCCTTGGAGATGGCTTCACCGCGCGAGGCGATGTTGCCGGTGGCAATACACGCCACCGCCAGGCGGATGCGCTCGAGCGCCCCGTCCATGAGGAGAGTGATGAGCCCGTGCGGGTCGGCCTGCTCGAGACCACCGCCGGTGCGGATCTGCTGGTACGCGCCAGCGCCCTGGGAATAACCAAGTGCCATGTCTGTCGTCCTGTCCGCCGTCAGCTCTTGTTGGTGAGTGCGTCGAACTGCTGGGTAAGGTAGCTGCTGGTGCTCTGCAGTTTGGTCATCAGCGTATCCAGCGCGGTGTACTGCGTGGTCAGGCGGGCCGTATACGCCGTCATCTGCGTGTCGTAGTCGGTCTGCTGCTGGGTAAGGTCTTTCGCCTTATCGTTCAGGTTGTTCGTACGCTGGGTCAGGATGCCGGACGACGAGGTCCAGTTCGTGATGAGCGTATCGAGCTTGCCGGCGATACCGGTGCTGCCACCCACGAGGGCCTGCGTTTCCTTCGGATTCGTCGCCATCACCTTGGTGAGCTTGGTCGAATCGAAGGCGAGCGTGCCGTCGGTCTGGAACGAGACGCCGAGGTCACTGAGCGACTTCGGGCCGGCGCCGGCGGCGGTGGACTGCGAACCGAGCAAGCTGGTGATCTGGCTCTTGATCGACGTGACCGTGGCGTCGCCGATCAGGGCGCCGACCTCGTTATTCGTCGAGTCGTACTTGGTCAGCGACTGGTAGGTCGAGACAAACGAGTTGTAGGCCGTGACCAGGTTCTGCACCGCCGTGGTGACCACGGACGTGTCGTTGGCGATGCTTACCGTGCTCTCGCCCGTCTTGGTCAGGGTCAGGGTGACGCCGTCGATCGCGGTGGCATCGGTATTCGACGCACTGGTGACCTTCGTGCCATCGACCGTGTACTCGGCATCCTGCGCCACCGTGGTGGGCGTGCCCGTGGACGGATCGAAATTGAGACCCGCCAGGCCACCATCGCCGCCGCTGGTGGTGACCGTGAAGGCATTGGCGCTGCCGGTGGCGGTCGAGGTGAGCACGAGGTGCGCGCCATCCGCACCGGTGACGATGCTGGCCGTCACGCCCGGGTTATCGGCGGACTTGTTGATCTGGTCGCGGATGTTCTGGAGGGTGTTGGCGCCCGACGCGACATCGATACTCATCGACTTGTCGCCGATGGCAATGTTCAGGGTGCCCGTGCCGACGGCGGCCGTGGAACTGGTGAAGGCCGGAGACGTGGTCTTCTGGGCGGTCGCCAGCTTGGATACGACGATGTCGTAATTATTGGGCGTGGCGTCGGCATCCGCCGTCACACCGAGAATCGTGGAATCGCCGACCGAGGTCTTCTGCGTCGTAAACGCCGTGGACGTCGAAAGGCTCTTGATCGCAGCCTGCAGGCTTGTCAGGGACGAGGTGAAGTTGCCGATCGCTGAAATCTGCGTGGTATTGGCAGTGACGGCGTCAGAAAGCTGTTTGTCCTTGTCCGCGCGCTTGGCGGCGACCAGGTTCGAAACAAGGCTGGCGACGTCGATGGAACTGGAGCCGAGGGTGATGCTGCTGGTGCTGCTGGCCATGAAGCTCTCCTTGAAGACGCCTCACTGCCCGGGCGCCAATTTGTCGACGGCGGGTACCTGTAAGGCACCCGCCGAAGACAACTAAGCAATTACCCTGCCAACCCCGGGGCTAGCCCCGGGATCGGTAGTGCTCTTCCGGAATTACTGGAGGAGCTTGGTGACGATCTGCTGCGACTGGTTAGCCTGGGCGAGGACCGAGACGCCGGCCTGCTGCAGGATCTGAGCCGAGGACATGTTCGCCGTTTCCTGGGCGAAGTCGGCGTCGGTGATGGCCGACTTCGACGAGGTCAGGTTCTGCGAGATGTTCGACAGGTTGGAGATCGTCGAATCGAAGCGGTTCTGCACCGCGCCGAGGTCCGAGCGGAGGTTCGACACCGACTGCAGGGCGGCGTCGATGCGGGCGATCGTTTCGTTCGCACCGTCAACCGTCTTGACGCTCGAGTCGGCCAGGGTCGCGGTCGAAGCGGCGGCGGCACCGGCGGTCAGGCCAGAAGCGGTAATGTCGGCAGCGGTACCACCAACGGTCACGGCAGAAGCCGAAGCGAACTTCACGGCGCCATCCGAACCGACGTAGGCATTGATGCCTTCGCCCGACTGCGCGTTGATGGTATCGGCCAGATCCTGGGCGGTCTTGTACGTGCCCTTGAGGCTGAACGAAGCGTTGTCGCCGACCTGCAGGGTCACGTCACCGAGCGTCAGCGGCACAGCGCCACCCTTGTCCACGCCGTCGGTCGAGCTCTTGATCGTCAGGCCGGTCACGGCCGGGGCGGTCGAAGCCTTGCCAGCGGCGGTAGCGCTGGTGAACGCAATGTTGCCATCGGCGTCGACCGAGGCGACGGAAGTAGCGCCAGCTGCAGTGATCGCCGTGTTCAGGTCATCGACGAAGTCGTCAGCCGTACGGGCCGTGCCAGTGGGAACGTTCACCGTCTTGCCGTCGACCGTCAGCGTGGCAGCTGCGTTCAGGTCGGCCGGCGGAGCCGCCGTGGTCACGCCCTGGGTCGCGACCTTGGCCGTGAAGCCACCGATCGAACCTTCGTTCAGGCCGCCGAGCTGGCTGGCCTTCATGCCCTGGTTGAGGCTGACGTTGATGACTTCACCGACGTTGGCGCCGACCTGGAAGCTCAGGCTCTTGGCCGAGCCGTCGAGCACCTTCATGCCGTTGAAGTTGGTCTGCGTGGCGATACGGGTGACTTCCGACAGACGCTGCTGGACTTCGGCGTCGAGAGCCGCGCGGTCCGACGACGAGTTCGAGGCGTTGGTCGACTGCACGGCCAGCTCGCGGATGCGCTGCAGGTTGTTCGTGACTTCGTCGAGGGCCGATTCGGTCGTCTGGGCGAGCGAGATGCCGTCGTTGGCATTGCGCTGCGCCTGGGTCAGGCCGTTGATCTGGGTGGTCATGCGGGTGGAGATCGCCATGCCCGCGGCGTCGTCCTTGGCGCTGTTGATGCGGTTACCCGACGACAGACGCTCGATGGCGGACGACAGCTTGTTCTGCGTCGAGGTCAGGTTGCGCTGAGCATTCAGCGACATGATGTTGGTGTTGATGGTCAGAGACATCGTTTTGATCCTTTGGTAGCGGAACCGAATGGCCGGAGTATGTGCGGCGTATTCCGGCGGGGTTCCGATAGGGAAGCCTTCCGCCTCAGAGAGGTTTACGGCACGCCGGGAGGAAACTTGAGAGCTTTTTCTACCTGTCAACAGTTATTTTTTGACGGGGTAGCAAAAAGCCGCTCCCAGCCACTGTCGAGGTAGGTATCGGCACGGGTGCGCCGGGGTTTAGGGCCATTTTTCACATCCTGTGTGGAAATCCGGCCAGAGGGATCCCGGCCGGCAACCGTGCCGTTGGTGGAAAGGTCAACCCAGGTACCGCAAGAAACCGTGGCGTGGTGGCAACCGCCCGGCAAAACCATCCTTAGCGAACGTCTGCGCGTTCTGCCCTGAAACGAATTACTTGAGGTAGTTGAACAGCGACAGGTTCTGCATCTTCACGTAGGCCTGCTGCGCGGCGTCGAGCGCCGACTGCTGCTGCGAGAACTTGCTCGCGGCACTCGCGTAATCCAGATCCTGAAGATCCGACAAGGTGCTGGCGTACTGCAGCTTCATGTCGGCGCCCATGTCCGTCTGTGCATCGAGCGTGTTCATGCGCGCGCCGATCTGCGTGCGCGTGTTGAGGAAGCTGCCAGCAGCCTGGTCGAGATTCTGCAGCTGCGCATTCACGGTGTTGTTCAACGCCGCGCCACCGCCGCCGCCCTGTTCGAACGCGGTGATCATGTTCGCCACAGTCGAGAACACATCTTGCGACGACGACGGCGTCACCGAGAAGGTATCGCCTGCCGCCGGCGTGCCGGTGAGGTTGAGCTGCGCGCCATTGAACGTGATCGAGCCCGAATCACCCGTGTAGGTGCCGGTGCTGATGGCCGGCCCGGTCGGATCAGCGGCATCGTGGATCTCGTACGTCGACGCATCGGTAAAAGTGATGGTGTAGCTGCCGCCGGTCCAGGCCGACGCATCCGTCACCGACGTGGAGCCCACGACGGCTGTGCCGGTATTCGTGCTGCCTGCCGACGTCTGGAACGTACCGTTGCCGCCCTTCACCGACATGAAGACCGCATCACCGCTATCACCGGTGGCCACCTGCAAGCCCGCGCCGGCAGCGACCATGCGCTGGCCCTGGTCGCCCGAGTAGGTCACGTTGAGGCCCGACTGCGTAAACGGCTGCGACGACGTGCTGTTTCCCGCGAAGATATATTCGCCCTGCCCGTCCTTCGTATTCGCAATGGACACCAGCTGCTGCAGGCTCTGGCGCATTTCCGTCGCGATCGACTTCCGCGACTCGTCGGTTTGCGTGCCGTTGCTGCCTTCGAGTGCCAGCGTGCGGATGCGATCGAGGATATCCGAGGCATTCGAGAGCGACTGCTCTTCCACCGACAGGCGCGTATTGGCCATGTTGATGTTGCGCGTGTACTGGTCGTTCTGCGCGCTGGCGGAGCTTACATCGACGACGCGCGCGGCGGCGGCCGGGTTGTCCGACGGCGTCTGGATCGCCTTGCCGTTGCCCAGGGCGAGCTGCGTCTGCGAGAGCTGGTACTGCCGGTCCAGCATCTGGTTGACGGACTGCTGTTGTTGCCAGTTGGTCGAGATGCGCATGGTCAGCTCTGTACGGCGGAGAGGAGGGACTGGAAGATGGAGTTCGCCGTGGTGATCACCTGGGCGGACGCCGAATAGGCCTGCTGGAACTTCAGGAGGTTCGCTGCTTCCTCATCCAGGTTCACACCGGAGAGGCTCTGCTGCGAGGCCGTAGCCTGGTCGAGGATGCTTTGCTGCGCGCTCAGCGCCGTATTGGCGGAGGCACCCGCCGTGCCGACCTGGGCGATGAGCTGGCTATAGCTCTTGCCCACCGTCGTCACGCCGTTGTCCAGCACACCCACGTTGGCCACATTGGCCATGGCCAGTGCGTTGCCGTTATCACCGCTGGCACTGCCCGCCGGCTTCACCGAGAAGCTGTCGTTGGTCGCCGGGCTGCCGGTGAGCTTCAGCGTCCAGCCATTGCCGGTGATCGTGTCTCCAGCGGTGTAGTTCTGGTCCGGGCCACCATCGACGCTATAGGTGTTCGCCGAGGTGAACACGATATTGACCGGCGTCTTGAAATTCGCATTCGTCGAATCGGTAACCGTGAGCGCGCCCAGGGCACCGCTACCCGTGTTCGTCGACGCCTTGCTTGCCGTCAGCGGACCCGAAGCAGCGATCTTGTTGGTATCGCTGATGGCCACACTGATCGTCGATGCAGCGTTGCGCGTCGGCTGGATCTGGAAGGAATCGCCAGCGGCCGCACCGGCGGCTACCGTGATCTGCATGCCATCGACCACGAACGGATCCGCCGCGGTACCGGCGCCGGTCATCGGCACGGTGACACCCGCCGTCGTGGTGACCGACCAGTTCACGCCATCGAAGCGCATGGTGTAGTCCGAGCTGGTGAGCTTGGATACATCGCTCACGACAGCCGACACCGAGCCGGTACCCGTATTCTTCGTGCTGTTCAACACCGCCGGATCGGCGATGTTGAACATGTTGCCGCCCGTATCGCCATTAAGGTCGATGCCCTGCGCGCTCTGCTTGTTGATCGCCGTAGTCAGCGCGATGGCCGAGCGGCCGAGCTGGTTACGCGCCGGATCGAGCACCGTGGTACGGAAATCGAAGGTCGCGCCCAGCGAGCCCGAACCCAACTGGTTCGAAATCACCGTGCCTGACGGATCGACCACTTCCAGGCGCGACGAATCGTACTGGTTGGTCGCCGTCGCCAGTTTGGTCGAGCTGGTGCCGTTAACCAGCGGCAGGCCGTTGCCCACGCTGATCGTGTACATGTGGTCGCTGGTTTGGGTGACATTGACGCCAACGATCTTGGAAAGATCGGCCACGGCCTGGTCACGCTGGTCCAGCAGCTCGCTGGGCTCGCCACCGCCCGCGTAGGCCTTCTGGATCTGGCCGTTGAGGTTGGCGATGTTCGTTGCCAACGTGTTAATGCTGTCGACGGAACTGCTGATCTGCTGATTGGTCTGCGAATCCAGTGACTGGAACTGCGAGGACAGCGACTTGAACGTCGACACCAGCGAGTTCATCTGCCCGATGAGGGCCTGGCGGCTCGCCGTATCCACCGGCGCATTCGCCACATCGCTGATCGCACCGAAGAAGCTATCGAGCGAGGTCTGCAGGTTGGTGGAGCCACTGACCACGTTGTTGACCGACGCGGTGAGCGTGGCGAACTGCGATGCACGGCTCTGGCTCGAGCTGGCCGACCATACCTGTTGGGTGAGGAAAGCGCTGTACGCACGCTGCACGCTGACCGCGTCGGCGCCCTGGCCAACGTAGTAGCCGCCCTGGAACTGCGGCGCGCGCGCGTTGAACGTCGTGGTCTGCCGGCTGTAGCCGACCGTGTTCACGTTACTGATGTTGTTGCCAACGGTAGACAGGCCCACTTGCGAGGCAAGCAGTCCTGATACGCCGGTGGAAAGTAAGTCAGCCATCGTTAGTTCCTTTTATCTCTTCACCAGGCCCGTGGTTACAGATCCGCCGCGATGTGCTTCAGCGCAGCGAGCGCCTGCTTCATCACCGGGCCATTCGCGATATCGGTGAGCTTCTGCGCATAGCTCGGATCCGTGGCGTAACCGCCCTGGGTGAGCGCATGGGCAAAGCCGGCGATATCGTCGCCGCGGCCGACAGCCTTCGCGTAACGCGGGCTGCTGGCGACCATGTCGGCGTAATCCTTGAACGAATCCGACGGGGAGCTGTACGCGCGGAAGCTATCCTTCTTGCGCACGGCCACGCCGTTTTCGTATTCCAGGGTCGGCACGTTGACGCGCTTGCCGTCCCAGCTGCTGCCGGCCTTGATGCCGAACATGTTGTTGCTGTTGGTACCGCCCTGGGCCGGCATGTGCTTGCCCCAGCCGGTCTCGAGCGCGGCCTGCGCGAGCAGCGCGCGTACGGAGACGCCCAGCTTCTTCGCTGCCTCGATCGCGTGCGGCGCGAACTTCTCGACGAAGTCCTGCGGGCTATCGATCGAACCGATGGCGTTGGCCACGGCGGAAGCGCCCTGCCCCACGACCTTGCCGGCGCCGCTGATCATGTGCTCCAGCGAGCTCATCAGGCCGCTGTCCTGGTCCGACTTGGACGACACCGCATCGGCGGTGGATGCCGAACCGGTGACGCCCGCGAACAGGCCGTTATCACCGCTCGCATCGGCAGTGGACTGGTTGCCGCCGAGCTGTCGGATGAGCATATCGGCGATGCCGATGCCCTTGCCCTGCGAAAGCGTGACCGAGAGCTGGTGGTCCAGCATGTCGCGGTAGGAGTTGGCTTCGCTGGAACCCATGATGTCGTCGCCACCCATGGCGGCGCTGGCGTCACGCATGGACTTCAGCATCATCTGGGTGAAGATGGATTCGAACTGTTTGGCAACCGTCGGCAAGGCCGACTTCGAATCCTGCTGCGCGGCCGAACGCAGGCCGGCAAACGCGGACATGTCCGAGTAAGTGCCAAGGCGCTGGTTGTCGACCGCGGTAGCCATATCAGATCACCACCAGTTCCGCGCGCAGGGCGCCGGACTGCTTGAGGGCCTGCAGGATCGAGATCAGGTCGCTCGGCGAGGCGCCGACCTGGTTTACCGCACGCACGATCGAATCCAGGCTGGTACCCGGGCCGAACTTGAACATGTGACCGCCGTTCTCGCTGACCGCGACCTGGCTGCTCGGCACCACGGCGGTCTGGCCACGGCTGAACGCACCCGGCTGACTCACCTGCGGCTGCTCGCTGATCGTGACCTGGATGGAACCGTGCGCGACGGCGGCGGTACCCACCTTGACGTCGGAGCCAATGACGACCGTGCCCGTACGCGAGTTGACGATGACGCGGGCCGGAGCGTCGCCCGGCGTGACGTCGAGCGCCTGGATCGTGGCCAGCCAGGAGACGCGCTGCGACGGATCGAGCGGCGCGCGCACGGCGACCGTGCCCGAATCGATGGCGTTAGCCGTGCCGGAACCGAAGTTCTGGTTCACCGCCTGGGCCACGCGGTTGGCCGTCATGAAATCGGCGGTGTTGAGGTTGAGCATGATGTCGCCGCCCTTGTCGAACGACGTGGCGACGCTGCGCTCGATGCTGCCGCCGCCCGGGATGCGGCCGCTGGCGGAGATGTTCACCTGCACGCTCGAGCCGCTCTTGCCCTGGGCGCTGACGCCACCCACAACAACGCTGCCCTGCGCGATGGCATAGATCTGGCCGTCGGCGCCCTTCAGCGGCGACATCAGCAGTTCACCGCCGCGGATGCTCTTGGCATTGCCGATCGACGCCACGGTGACGTCAATCTTCTGGCCCGGCTTGGCGAACGGCGGGATCTCGGCGGTAATGGTGACCGCGGCAGCGTTCTTCAGCTGCGGGCGGACGTTAGCCGGCACGTTCACGCCGAACTGCTGGAGCATGTTCTCCAGGCTCTGCGTGGTGAACGGGGCCTGGCTGGTCTGGTCGCCACTGCCATCCAGGCCAACGACGAGGCCGTAACCGACTAGCTGGTTGCTGCGCACGCCACCAACCTGTGCGAGGTCGCGGATCTTGTCGGCATGCGCCGGCAGGATCGCGAACAGCGCAAGCACGGCGGCTGCGGTACGGAGGATGGTCTTCATCAGAACGGCATCCACTTCGAATCGAAGAAGCGCGACAACCAACCACGCGTATTCGAATCGGCCAGGGTGCCCTTGCCGACGTATTCGATCTTGGCGTCCGCAACGCGGCTGGACAGCACGATGTTGTCGTTACCGATGTCCTGCGGGCGCACGATGCCGGAGATGCGGACGAGTTCTTCGCCCTGGTTGATCGTCAGCCACTTCTCACCCTGCACGACCATCGCGCCGTTGGTGAGGCGCTGGGCGACCGTGACGGTGATCTCGCCGCTGAGTGCGTTGCTCTGGCTGGACGAGCCATCGCCATCGAACGAGTTGTTCGACGCCAGGCTGCTATCCGCCACCTTGCCGCCCACCTTCAGGCCGTGGCCGAGGATCGAAGGCGCAGTGATGGTGTTGCCATTCTTCTTGCTGGTGCTCGTCGCGGCCTTCTTGGTGGCCTGCGTGCTTTCCACCAGGGTGATGGTGAGGATGTCACCGATGCGATGCGCGCGCGGGTCGGCGAACAGTTCCATCGACTGCTGGTCGGCGTAGATGGAGCCGGTCGCCTGCGCCTGTGCCGGCGGGGCGACAGGCAGCGTGGCCGTGTACATCGGCTTCGGGGTAGGCGGCACGATGGCGCAGCCCGTCAGGGCGGCGAACGGCAGCGCGGCGAGGATAAGGCGTGCGTGCAGGCGATTCATGGCGTTAGTCATCAGGTCTTCTGGGTGATGAACTGGAGCATCTGATCAGCCGCCGACACTGCCTTCGAGTTCATCTCGTAGGCGCGCTGGGTTTCGATCATGTTCACCATTTCCTCGACGACGTTGACGTTCGACGCTTCGAGGGCGTTTTGCTGGATGTTGCCGAGACCGTTGAGGCCGGCCGTGCCCGTCTGCGGCGTGCCGCTGGCGGTGGTCTCCAGGTAAAGGTTGTCGCCGCGCGGCTCCAGGCCCGCGGGATTCACGAAATCGGCGAGCTGGATCTGACCCACGGTCTGCGAGACCGACGAGCCCTGGGTCGTGACGCTGACCGTGCCGTCATTACCGATGGTGACGGCCGTGGCATTGGCGGGGATGTTGATCGCCGGCTCGATCGGGTAGCCATCGTTGGTGACGATCTGGCCATCCTGGTCGCGCTTGAGCGAACCATCGCGGGTGTAACCCACGGTGCCGTCAGGCATGGTGACCTGCAGGAAGCCGCGGCCATCGATGCGCACGTCGAGCGGGTTATCAGTCTGCTGGGAGCCGCCCTGCTCGAACATCTTCTGGGTGCCGACGACGCGCACACCGGTACCGATCATGAAGCCGGTCGGCGAAGTCGTCTGCTCGGTGGTCTGGCCACCGGCCTGCCCGCGGTTCTGGTAGGCCAGGTCTTCGAACTCGGCACGGGCGCGCTTGAAGCCCGTGGTGTTCGTGTTGGCCAGGTTGTTCGAGACGACATCCATGCGCGTCTGCTGCGCATCGAGGCCGGTCTTGGCGATCCAGAGGGACGTGAACATCTGTGACTCCTGCGCGCTTGGCGCCTGCTATGCCGCGACGGTTTTGCGTCGCGCGGCGGTGGTTACCCCACCTGTAGCAATTTCGATGCCGACTGCTCGTTTTCGTCGGCGGCTTTGATCGATCGGACCTGCATTTCGTACTCGCGCGAGAGCGAAATCATCTTCACGAGCACTTCGGAAGGGTTGACGTTGCTGGATTCCAGCTCGCCGGAGACCACGCGGACATTGGCGTCCGCCTCGGCCGGATTGCCGTCACGCGTATGCATGAGGCCGTCGGCGCCCGCCTGCATCTGGTCGTCGCCGGGGTTGACCAGCTTGATGCGGTCAGTCGTTGTAAGCGTATTCGGTGCCTGGCCGAGCGGGACCACGGAAATGGTGCCGTCGCTGCCGATCTTCACGCTGGAGGCCTGCGGGATCGTGATCGGACCACCGCCGCCCATGACGGCATTTCCACGCATATCCGTCAAAAGACCGTCGGCATCGATGCGCAGGTTGCCGGCGCGGGTATAGCCTTCGTCGCCGTTCGGTGTCTGCACGGCGATCCAGCCGTTTCCCTGCACGGCGATGTCCAGGTCGTTGCCCGTCGCCATCTGGTTGCCTTGGGTGGTATCGAAACCGATGCCCTGGGCCACGCCATTGATACGCGTCTGCAGGCCATCACCCTGGACCGGGAGGCTCTGGAACGCCGACAACTCGGCCTTGAAGCCGGTGGTGTTGGCGTTGGCCAGGTTGTGCGCGACTTCGGCCTGGGCACGCATGGTCTGCGTGGCACCAGTCATCGCGACATATACGGAACGGTCCATGGCGGATTCCCCTGCGACGGCCCTGGGCGGGCGCGGCCTTAAGGCCACGCCCGCCGCCGGGGCTTAGTTGCGGATGTTGATGATCGTCTGGGTGAGCGTGTTGTCGGTCGAGATGACCTGGGCGTTGGCCTGGTAGTTGCGCTGCGCCTTGATCATGTTCACCAGCTGGGCGGTGAGGTCGGCCGTGTTCGAGGCTTCGAGCTGGCCGGACTGCAGGGTGCCCATGTCGCCCGAACCCGCGGCGCCACGCACCGGCTGGCCCGAGTCGGCCGAGGCGGCCCAGTTCGTGTCGTTCAACTGACGCAGGCCCTGCGGGTTGGCAAAGGTCGCCAAGGCGACCTGGCCCAGCGGCACCGAGACGCCGTTGGTGTACTTGGCCGAGACCACACCTTCGGTGCTGACGTCGATGGCCGAGAACTTGCCGGCCGCATAGCCGTCGTTGGTGGTCGCGGTGGTGGAGGACGAGTCACCGAACTGGGTGACCTTGCTCATGTCCAGCGTGATATCCATCGGGTTGGCGCCCGGGTTCGGCGACACGGCGCCAAAGTCCAGCTTACCGTTGGTCGGCGTGGTCATCGCACCGCCGCTGCTGAAGGTCATGGGCTGGGCGCCGCCCACCTGGGTGCCGTCCACGGTCATGTAGGCATTCCAGGCGTTCGAGCCCGTCGGATCCTTCGCGTAGTACACGTTGACCGTGTGCGCTGCGCCGAGCGAATCGTAGGCCTGGAACGTCGACATCGAGTTGTACGAGGTGTCGTCCTTCGGATCGAACGTGGCCGTCGCAGGCGCGGTGGCGCTGGCCGAGAGGTTCGCCGAGATACCGACGTTGGCGGTGGCTTTGGCCGCGGAGGTGCCCGAGGTCAGCTGCAGGTCCTGCAGGGCGCTCTGGTCGTAGCCGCCCGAGGCGGTCGGCGGGTACACCTGGAGGTGCTGGCCGGTCGCGTTCACGATGTAGTTGTTGTCATCCGGGTGGAAGTTACCCGCGCGGGTGTACGAGTAGCCCGAACCATCACGCAGCGTGAAGAAGCCGGTGCCGCTGATGGCCATGTCGTACGAGTTGCCGGTCTGCGTGGTGTTGCCGGCAGTGAACTGCTGGGCAATGTTGGTCACGCGGACGCCGTTACCAGCCGCTGTGGCGGAAAGGTTCTGGCCGGCCACCGAATAGATCTGCGAGAACTCGGCGCGCGAGCCCTTGAAGCCCACGGTGCTGGTATTGGCGATGTTATTGGCGGTGACTTCCAGGTCCGTGGAGGCGGCGTTAATGCCGCTGAGTGCGATATCGAAAGGCATGGAGGCGTGTCCTCGGTGGGATTACAGGATTTGGGCGATCTGGCTAAGCAGGGCGCCGCCGTAACCGGCCACCTGCACGTACGTACCGTCGGTGCCGGAGGCGCCAACGCCTTCCACCTTGCCCTTGATGAAAGTGTCGGCAGCGGTCGTGCCGGAGGTTGCGGAGATCTGGTAGACGCCATCAGGGAGCTGGGTGCCGTCGTCGGCCTTGCCGTCCCAGGTGAACTGCTGCAGGCCGGCATCCGGCTGGCCCATCGGCAGGGTGCGCACGACGTTGCCGGAGCTGTCCTTGATGGTGACGCTCACGTAGGTGCCCGAGGTGGGCACGTTCACCGCACCGGACACCGTCGAGTCGGTGAGCTGGGCGGCCGTCGAAGGAATGAGTACATCGTTGCCGACCAGCGAGGCCGCGCGGACGAACTGATCGCCCGTAAGGTTCGAGGACAGCGTATCGAACGACGACTGCAGCTCCTGGGTGGCCGCCACCTGGGAGAACTGCGCCATCTGGGCCACCATGTCGTTGGCGTCCATCGGCTTGGTCGGGTCCTGGTTGGTCATCTGGGTGACCATCAGCTTGAGGAAATCCGACTGGTCCAGCGTCTGCGACTGCAGCTGCGAGGAGGTCGAGGTGGACGTGGAGCTGCTGGAGCTGGTGCCGCTGACGGTAGTCATGGATCGGGCCCTTATTTGCCGAGGTCGAGCGTCTTTTGCATGAGCTGGCGTGCGCTGTTCATGACTTCGACGTTGTTCTGGTAGGAGCGCGACGCGGAGATCATGTTGACCAGCTCGTCGACCGGGTTAACGTTGCTTTGCCACACGTTGCCGTCGGCATCCGCCATGGGATTGGACGGCTCATAGCGCGCCTGGACCGGCGCCTGGCTCTCGGTGATGCCCATGGCGCGGACACCCTCGTTTTCCATCTGCCCGTTGACCATGGCCTGCACCGAGGAAAACATCGGCTGCTTGGCGCGGTAGGCACCCGCTTCGCTGCTGGCCACGCTGTCGGCGTTGGCCATGTTGCTGGCGGTGGTATTGAGACGGGCCGACTGCGCGGCCATGCCGGAGCCGGCGACGTCGAAGATCTTGAGCAGGCTCATCAGCTGCCTCCGGTAATGGCGGTGCGCATCATGTGGATCTGCGCGGTGATAAAGCTCAGCGACGCCTGGTAATGGATGGCGTTGCTGGCGAACTGGGCCTGCTCGATCTGCGTATCCACGGTGTTGCCGTCCATGGACGGCTGCGTGGCCGCGCGGTACGCGAGCTTGTCGGCATCAGCGAGGGCATAGGCGGGGTTGCCGCCGATGTGGCCCGCCTCGGTGGCGGCCATGGGCAGCTGATCACCGTCGGGCACGCCGCTGGCCGCCGTGAGGGCCTTGCGGAAATCCACATCGCGGGCGAGGAAGCCCGGGGTGTCCGCGTTGGCGAGGTTCGACGAGATGATTTCCGCACGGCGCTGCCACAGGCTGAGTGCCTGCGGGTGCATACCGAGCAGCGGATCCGGTTTGTCGATCATGGGCGTGGGCCCCCTCATGGGTTCTGGCCCATGGGCTTCAGCAAGACGCGTGCCACGCCCTGCCCCACAACGCGAAACGGCGCCGTGGCGCCGTTTGCGGGGGATTACGATCGTCGATCAGGGGACTGGTGCCGGTTTTCTGGCGCTACCGGATGACGGTGATTCGACGCCTGGCTGCTGCAGGCAGCCGATCGCGCGCAAGCGCGCTCCTACAACAGCGAGATCACGCTGGGAGGAGCTCGAGGACGGCGTTGGCCAGCACTTCGGGCTGGAACTTGGCGATGAAGCGGTCTGCGCCCACGCGGGCGACCATGGCTTCATTGAACACGCCGCTCAGCGAGCTGTGCAGCAACACGCGCAGGCCCCGCAGCTGGGCGTCTTCACGGATGGCACGGGTGAGCGCATAGCCATCCATCGACGGCATTTCGATATCCGATACCACCAGGTTCACCTGCTCGTGCGCCGGGCCCGTGGCCAGGCTACGCAACATATCGAGGCCTTCGGAGCCATCCTTCGCCACCAGGCACTCGAGATCGAGCTTGCGGAACAGGTCGGCCAGCTGGGTACGGGCAACCAGGGAGTCATCCACCACCATGACGCGGCGCTTGCCGCCGTGGTGGCCGTGGACCGCCTGCTGCAGCTTGTCCGAGATCTCGACCTGCTGCGGGTTGACCGCCGCCAGCACCTGCTCGACATCCACGATGGCCAGCAGATCGCCGTCGAGGCGGGTTACCGCGTTCACACGGGAGCCGTAGCCAAGGGCTGACGGCGGTGCCGCCATCTGGGCGCCATCGACATGCACGATCTTGTCCACGTCGGAGACCAGGAAACCCTGCACGGAGCGGCTGAACTCCGTGACGATGAGGTGGGCCGAATCCACCGTGGCGAGCGGCGGGTAGCCCATCGCGGCGGCCAGGTCGATCACGGGAATGGTCTGGCCGCGGTAATCGAAGCTGCCGGAAACCAGCTCGTGCATGCTCGGCATGCGCTCCAGCCGCGGGCGGCGCAACACTTCGCGCACCTTGAACACGTTGATGCCGAAGGCCTGCTTGTCACCCAGCCGGAACAGCAGCATGGCCACGCGGTTGTGGCCCGCGAGGCGGGTGAAGGTTTCCACGGTATCAAGGAGCGGACGGGCCATGGTGCGCTTGCTGCTTTAGAAGGTGTCTCCCCGGTATCGGCGGCTGTCGCGAGTTCTTTAAACGCCTACAGAGACGAGGAGTGGCACGGGGATTGCTTGGCTCAAGTACCGCCGACTGCGACCGATGTAGTGAGGCGACCCTTATTAACGAGCGTAAGTACGACATGACCCTGCTCTGGAGCCAGCACGTCCGCCTCCTCGCCCACGCCGCCGCCAGTGGCGACGCCGCGCGCGTTCGCGCCCTTTCGGCGCAGTACCCGGCGGCCGCCAGCGCGCTTGGTGCCTTGCTTGCGCCCCCGAAGGCCGAGCCACGCACGGCCGCGGCCACCACCATCCAGGCGATCGAACAGCAGGGCATGGCGCTCACCAGCGCGCATGCGCTCGGCGCCAACCTGATCGAACTGGGTACCGCCGTCGATGCCGGGCGCGATGCCGCCAGCCGTTTGACGGAGGCGAGCGCCGGAATCTCGACAGCGGTTGACCAGGCCCATGCCGGTGTCGCCGCCGTCAGCGACGTGGGCGCCCAGGGCGTCGCCACGTCGGGCGACCTAGACGGCCAGCTCCGCCTGCTGCGCAGCGCGCTGGCCGGCATGAGCCGCAACCATGCCCAGTTCTCCGAATACTTCACCGCCATCCGCAAGCTCACCGCGGCTGTGCAGGACATCGCCCACCAGACCAACCTCGTGGCGCTCAACGCCGCCATCGAAGCCGCCCGCGCGGGTGAGGCAGGTCGCGGTTTCGCCGTGGTGGCCGATGAGGTCAAGCAGCTTGCTGAAAAGACCACGCAGGCCACCGCGGAGATCGACGAAGTAACCCACGCCGTGGGTGAGTTCTCGCACCACCTCGACGACGCCGTGCAGAGCAGCCTGCGCCGCCTCGACACTACCCAGGCTGGCGTGGCGGGCATGCAGACGGCCATGGGCCGCATTGACGACGCCGTACGCGGCGCGCGTGGCAGCCTCGACGCCGCCCGCCAGGGTCTTGGCGCCCTGCAGGGCCGCGTCGCCACCGTGCAGTCCGGCCAGGCCTCACTGGGCCGCGTGGCCAATGAAGTACGCCGGCAGGCCGATGGCGCCGCGCGTGCCACCGTGCTCGCCCACCGCCTTGGCCTGGCGAAACTCGAGACCGAGGGCGCGCTAGACGCCGCCACGCTCAGCCAGATGATCCGCGAAGCCTGCCAGGGCCTGCGCTTTGCCGTGGAACTAGCGGCACGCGACCCGGCAGGGCTGGATCGCCGCTGGCTGGACACCACCCCGCTCATGCGCTGCATCGAACAGCTGCGTATCCGTCGCGCCGATGGCTCGGCCGATGCGGCGCAGGCCGCCGCCGAGCGCTTCAGCGCGCAGGCATCGCTCTACGCGATCACGCTGGGCGAAGGCCGCCATGCCGATGCCAGCCACATGGTCGCCGGCCTGCTGAAGGAACTCGACAACGTGAACCAGGGCCTTTCCGTTGCCCTGGCGGTGCACGCCGCGTGATCCATCGCCCCGCCGCCCTTGCCATCGCTGCCTGCCTGGCCGCCTGCCCGCTTGTCGCGGCGGCGGAACAGTCGCTTGATGCCATGCGCAACGCGGCGGTGGCCTGGCTCGTCCAGAACCGCACCCTTCCGGGTGCCCGCATGGTGGCGGAGGCGGATCCCCTGGACAGCCGCCTGCGCCTCGCGGACTGCCCGGCAGCGCTCGATGTCTCCGTGCCGGGCAACCGGCCGGTCAGCACGCGGGTCAGCGTCGTGGTCCACTGCCCCATCCCGGGCGGCTGGACCGCGCGCATTCCCGTGCGCGTTAAAATGTTCACCAACGTCCTGGTCACCACGCGCCCCCTGGCGCGCGGTGATGGCCTGGGTGCGGGCGATGTCCGCACCGAGGAACGGGACGTCGCCAGCCTGGCCTACGGATACGTGGCCGAGCTGGACCAGGTGGGTGGACGCGCCCTGGCGCGGCCACTCAACGCCGGCACGGTGCTGACACCAGGCATGCTCGCAGGCCGCCAGGCCGTTCGCGTGGGCGATGCCGTCAGCATGGAAGCCAGCGTGGATGGCGTGGTGATCCACGCCGATGGCGTGGCGATGGGTGCCGGTGATACCGGCGCCAGGGTCAAGGTCCGCAATGCGTCATCAGGGAAGATCCTGGACGCTGTCGTCAGCGGACCGGGGTCTGTCGCCGTTCTGCCATGAACGAAACAGGAATCCGGTCACACTTTGCCGGATAGTGCCAGTTAAAGTTTGTGCCCCCAGGGCCGATAAAGGGTTCGAAGGACACATGTTCCGAGGGATACACCCATGACGACGACCATTAAACCGGGCATCCAGCCCCAGCAGCCGCCTGTGCAGCTGCGTACGCAGAGCCAGGCCGCCGGCGGTACCGCCAAGGCCGACAGCGCTTCGGCCGTGCGCACCACCGACGACAGCGTGAAGATCACCGATTCGGCCAAGGCGCTCGACGCCGCCAGCCGCTCGGACGGCATCGACACCAAGCGTGTCGAGGAAATCCGTTCGAAGATCACCGACGGCACCTACAAGCCCGACGCCCAGGCCATCGCCAGCAAGTTCCTGGCCATGGAAACCCAGATGGGTGGCAAGGCATGAATGCCGGCAGCCGCGACTTCGACACCGCGCTGAGCGCCGTGATGGGCGACCTCGCCCGTGAGGTCGACGCGCTGCACGCCTGCCTGATCGACGAGCGCATGGCGCTCGACCAGGCCAATGCCGATGCCCTGCAGAACGCCACGCGTAGCAAGGGCCATCTGCTTGATCGCATCGACCGCCTGGATACCGAGCGCCGCCAGCTCAGCCAGGCCGGCAACATCGACAGCGCCAACGACGCGCGCTGGGCGCCGACGTTCGAGCGCATCCGCGAATGCCGCGGCATCAACGAAACCAATGGCCGCATCGTCAGCCAGCGCATCGGGCATGTCCGCCAGGCCCTTGCCCTGATCTCCGGCGATTCGACCGGTGGCGTCGCCTCCACCTATGGGCCCAGGGGCACCACCCAGGTCAGTTTGCGCTCCGGACTCTTCGCGCAGGCCTGATAACGACGAAGCACCCCTCCCGCCCACCGTTTGGCTTAAGAAGAAAAGCAATGGCAGTGAATCCCCAGGCGGCAGCGGTGAACGATGACGGTATCCTTCCTATCGTTCGCGTTCCCATCCTTGATCGTAAGCAGGCCCTGTTTGCCTACGAGCTACTCTTCCCGCGTCCCGCTGGCGTCGATGTCGACACCGCGGCCACGGCACACACCCAGGCCACGCTCAGCGCCATCGCCGATGGCAGCCTGAAGCGCCTGGTGCGCGACAACCGCGCGTTCCTGCATATGTCACGCGACCTGCTCCTCGAGCATGCGGATATCCTGCGCCATAACGCCCGCCTTGGTGCGAGCATCAGCGCCGACCTGGGCAATGACGAGCAACTGCTGGAAAAGCTGCGTGAGCTTAAGGGCCACGGCTGCCTGCTCATGCTCGAGGATTTCAACCTGCCCGCCGACCCCGCCCACCGCGCGGGTGTGGATGCGCTGTTGCGCATCGTGCAGTTCGCCAAGGTTGCCGTGAACCACCGCCACCCCGTGGCAGCACGTGCGCACATGGATTACGTGCACCAGTTCGGTGTGAAGGTCATCGTCACCGGCATCGATACGCACGAAAGCTTCGCTGACTACGCCGACCAGGACGTTGACGGCTTCCAGGGCAAGTACCTGCTCCGTCCCGAGCGCGTGGATATGCCGCGCCTGACACCGAGCAAGCTGGGTGTGCTGCGCCTGATGGGCGCGCTGCAGGATCCGGACAATGGCCCGGTCGAACTCGGCAAGATCGTCCGCGATGACGCCATCCTCAGCTACAAGCTCCTTGGCTGCGTGAACTCGGCGTATTTCGCCCTGCCCCGCCAGCTGAAATCGGTGGAACAGGCGGCCGTGTTCTTCGGCGTCAACCGCATGCGCAACTGGATCTTTACCATGGCGGTCTCCGGCATGGATGAGCGTCCGCCCGAGCTGCTGCGCCAGGCGCTGATCCGCGCTCACATGTGCGAGAAGCTGGCACGCGCGATCAAGCCCGAGCTCCAGGAAATGGCCTTCACGGCCGGCCTGTTCTCGTTGCTCGATGCGTTGATGAACGTCTCGATGGCCTACGTGCTCGAGCACCTGCCGCTGGCGATCGAAATCCGTGAAGCGCTGCTCGACGGCACGGGTCCGTTCGCATCCATCCTCGATCAAGTACGCCACTGGGAACAGGGCGAACTGGAAACGGATGCGTCGCTGCGCGACCAGCACATCAACCAGATGGCCGCGCTTTACGTGGACGCCACCAGTTGGGCCGACCACGTCTACGCGTTCGCCGACGGAACCGCCACCGCCGAAGCCTGATTTTTGTAGGAGCGCGCAAGCGCGCTCCTACAGATCATTCAGGAAAGTGTTGGCGCGATCAGGTGGATCACCACGTATTGCCAGATCAGCATCAGTGCCATCGCCAGCAACACCAGGACGGTAAGTGCTGCGCCAATACCCCGCCCGGCTGACATGCCGGGGGTAGCCGACAAGCCGAGCGCGTGCGCGACGCGGCCGAGCACCAGCACGATGCCAAAGATATGCAACAACAGTGGCACGGTCTGGTTGAGTTCGAGCACGAGCAAGAGGATGAGCCCGATCGGTACATATTCGATCGCGTTGCCGTGGGCGCGCACGGCACAGGCCAGCTTGCGGTTACCGCCGTCGCCAAGACCGATGCTCGTATTCCGCCGCAAGAGCATGACCCGCACCGCCAGGCCCAGCATCAATAGGGCCAGCAAGGCTGCATAAAGACCAGTGATACGCATGGGAGCTCCTTGCGTCAGTGGGCGGTACGGGTGGTGCGCTGCTGGACGCGCCAGATCGCAAGCCCCGCGCCAAGGACGGCAAACAACAACCATACGCTTGCTGTCATGGCGTCACCCGTCAGCCACATCGCCCCGGCCACGGCAGACACGGCGACGCCGCCGACGCCCAGGGCAAAGAGGATATCGCGACGGAAGCGGCCGCCACACGCGAGCAGGAGCGTGCCAACGATAGCCAGCACGTAGGCAGCACCTCGCACCGCGACGACCGCTCCGGGCGCTTCGGGTAGCGCCGGTAGCACGTCGAGCAGACTGCGCTCCCCGACCTGCACATCGAAGCCTGCCTCACCGGGCCGGGCCGTCTTGCTTGGCACGAGCGTATCGCCCTCGATCTGCGCGAGCACGGTCATATCCTGCAGTGGCACCGCCTCCCAGCTGACGCGCAGATCGCCCAGGCGCGGGTTTGCCGGCTTGCTGCTCGTGACCAGGGCCCCGTTGTACGCAGTGAACGTGGCAGCGAGATTCGAGGGCAACGACTTCTCGTTGACGGGAACATCCACCCGCCCCGGGAAGTCGCGCACGATGTCGGGTGCCAGGCGGAAGTTGCCAAGGCGCACTTCGCCGGCATCGAACTGTCGCCCCTGGACCGGAAACGCACCAGGATTCACGTGGCCCGCCGGCTTGGCGAAACCGGTGGCATCGATCGGGCGATCGACCCAGTCCATTTCATAGTGGGTATTACCGGCGACCGTAATCTCGCGCCACTGGAACATTTCCACGTGGCGGATAAGCACGGGCGACTCGCTGCGCACGTTGAATTCAGCATCCCGCGGCGCGTCGACCACGGTGGGCATGCCGCTGACGCGCGTCGTCGCACCATACTGCCCAGCCGCCGGACGCCCAGCCGAACCCAGGTCAAGCACAGGCGAGCCGTGGCGGGTCAGCGCGGCGCTGTAATCCATCACTCGCCGTTCGTTCCACGCGATAAGCCCTAGCGCACACAGCAGCACCAGGGCTCCCCCTACGCGCGCGCCCAGTGCCAGGCCCAGGCCCTGCGTTGTTTTCTTCGACTTCATCTAACCCCCTGTCAATCCTTAACCGTCCGCGCCTCAGGCTCGCCAGCCTGCCAGCATCTGCTGGGTATCGGCAGCGTAATACCGGCCCTTCTCATCCACGGCCACCGACGCCATCGCGCAATCGTGGTCATGCGTGAAGAACAGCCGTACGCCACGGGCGAGCTTGTCGTCGAGGAAGGCCTTCTTTTCGTCGATCAGTTTTTCTGGCCAGCGGTCGTAACCCATGGTGACCGGCAGATGCACCCAGGCGCGTCCCGGGATGAGATCCGCGCAGAACACCACGCCCCCCACCTCGGCCAGCATGAGCCCCGGCGTATGCCCCTCGGAGAATTCGAAACGGACGGTCGTGCCGAGTGATGAGGGCGTACCCGGCTCGACGAGCTCGAGTCGCCCGCTCTCGTCGAGCAAGCGCATGATGTCGGGGATAAACGATGCGCGGTCCCGTGGATGCGGGTGAGACGCGCGCTCGTAATGTTCGCGCCCGACCAGGAACCGGGCATTCGGAAACAGCAATCGTGCCGCCTGGCCAGCTTCCCACGGCGCCAGCAAGCCACCCGCATGATCGAAATGCAGGTGCGAGAGGACCACCGCGTGGATGTCTTCGTGCGATAGCCCGACCGCCGCCAGCGAATCCAGAAGGACGTGGCGATCTTCCACCACGCCGTAGCGATCGCGCATGGCCGGATCGAAGAAAGCACCGATACCGGTTTCGAAGAGAACGTTGCGCCCATCAGGGAACCGAGCCAGCAGGCAACGACAGGCTAGCGGGATGCGGTTCTGTTCATCCGGCGCGATCCAGCGCGCCCACATCGCCCGAGGAGCGTTGCCGAACATGGCACCGCCATCCAGCTGCTGCGAGTTACCAATGAGTGACCAGAGTTCCATGTGCGTACCTTACTGCACCTTGCCCAGCCCCGACGGCCGGCGCGGATCACTGGCTGCTTCGAGTTTGTTGTCACGATGATCCCACGTCACCACGTTCATGAAACCCCAGGGTGAACGCGGATGCAGCACGTGGCCCATATCGGTAAGCGTCTTCGTCGTGGCGGCATCAAAGGCACCATCTTCCACGTCGACGCGATCGGGCAGGTATTGGTGGTGGTAGCGCTTTTGCGCGGTGATCCCGCTAGCGTCCTTGCCATCGATGAACGCAAGGATGCCTTCGAGGACCTGGGTGATGATGGTCGAGCCGCCCGGCGAGCCAATGATCGCCGTGCGATTGGCGCCAAAAACGAAACTCGGCGACATCGACGACAGCATGCGCTTACCCGGCTCCGGTTTGTTCGCCTCGGCGCCACGCAACCCGAACGCGTTGGGCTGGCCAGGCACCAGGGCGAAATCGTCCATCTCGTCGTTGAGGAACACACCGGTGCCCTGGGCCACGAAGCCCGAACCGAACTCGAGGTTCACCGTAAGCGTGGAAGCCACCATGTTCCCGTCCGCGTCGATCACCGAGAAGTGGGTGGTGTGCATGCCTGGCTCGGTGGCCATGGCAGTCGGGAGCAGATCGGACGGCGTCGCCTTGTCCGGTGAGATCGTCGCGCGCAGGCCATCCGCGTAGTACCGCGAGAGCAACATGTCCAGCGGCATCTTCACGAAATCCGGATCGCCCAGGTATTCGTTGTGGTCGCGGAATGCGCGGCGCATCGCTTCGATGGTGAGATGGGTGGCGTGCGCCACGTCGAGCTTCGTCAGGTCATAGCCGGCGAGGATATTGAGCACTTCCGCGATGGCCACGCCACCGGATGACGGCGGCGGCGCGGTGACGATGCGATAGCCCTTGTAATCCACGCGGAGCGGTTCGCGCTCCTTCACCTGGTAGGCATCGAAATCCGCCTGGGTCCAGTTGCCGCCCTCCTTACGCGAGGCGTCGACGAGCAGCTTTGCCGTCTCACCCTTGTAGAAGCCATCGGCGCCCTTTTCGGCGAGGCGCTGCAGCGTTTTCGCGAGATCAGGCTGTTTTAGCGTCCAACCCTGTGCAGGTACGTTGCCGCCGGGCAGCATGATGGCCGCCGAAGACGGGAAGCGCGAAAGGGTCTTCTGGTTCTCGGCGATCGTGCTGATGAAGCGCGTATCGGGCTGGTAGCCATCGGTGGCGACGCGGATGGCGGGCGCCAGCGACTGGGTGAGCGGCAACTTGCCGTAATGCTTCGCGATCCAGGCGAGGCCAGCCGGTTCGCCCGGGATGCCCGCGGAAAGCGGTCCCTTGGTGGAAACCTCGCGATCCGGCTTGCCGTCCTTGCCGACATACACCTTCATATCGACGGCTTTCGGCGCGGTTTCGCGCGCATCGATGAAGATATCGCGGTTGTTCTTCGCCACGTGAAGCATCGCCATGAAGCCGCCACCGAGCCCCGAGCTTTGCTGCTCGACCACCGCCAGCGTGGACGATACGGCGATGGCGGCATCGAACGCGTTACCGCCCTTCGCCAACACTTCCAGGCCGGCATTCGTCGCCAGGTAGTTCGCACTGGCGATGGCGGCATGGCCAGGACCACGGGTGGCAGGGGCCGGAGATGCGGTTTGCGGACGCTGGTCTGCAATGGCGGCGCCGGAACCGGCGGCGAGGAACAGGCTCGCGGCGAGCACGCGCCACGAAAGGGCATGGACCATGGGGGCCTCACTTAACGGGGAATATCTCGATGGACGAGATTACCCCATCGGGGCACCGAGGTCTTACGAAGCAGCCTTAGCCATGAGGTGCTCGTACTTGCGCATGAGCTGATCCTGGGTCTCGACGTGGTCGGGATCGTGCGGGATGCATTCCACGGGACACACCTCGACACACTGCGGGTTGTCGAAATGGCCCACGCACTCGGTGCACAGGTCGGGATCGATCACGTAGTACTGCTCGCCCAGCGAAATGGCCTTGTTCGGGCACACCGGCTCGCAGACGTCGCAATTGACGCAGGTATCGAGGATCAGGAGGGACATGGCCGGTATTTTAGCTGAAAAAAAGGGCGCTCCGGAGAGCGCCCTTTCCTGTACCAGCGGTTTCCCGCGGTATTACATGGCCACGAAGCGGTAGGTCGCGCCGGTCGGGGCCAGGGCATCGCCCACGCGTTGCTGATCGGCCTGGTCGCCGATGAACAGGATAATCACGTTCTTAAACGAACCGGCGTTGGCACCCTTGAACGCCTCGACCATCAGGTCGGCGGTCTTGGCCGACTCGGGGCCACCGAACACGAGCATGTTGCCCGGGGTGACGCCGCGGGCGACCGTGCCCTGCACGTTCTCGAGCTGGCGCTGGCGGCCGTCCTGGCCGGCCTGGTCATCGCCCGCCGGCACGAAGTACGGGAACGGACGGTCGGCGGTCATGCCCTGCATGTTCTTGCGCACGATCTGGCCGAAATACTGGCTCCAGGCCTTGGTATCGGTCGCATTGGTCGGCTTGGCAACAGCCGCTTCCTGCTGCGTTGCAGCCTGATCGGTATCTTCGGACTTGTTGCAGGCCGACAGGGCAAGGGCGGCGGTCAGGGCCACGGACGCGGCGAGGACGAACTTACGCATGATGATCACCTTTGTTTTCAAGAGTTGCGCCAGCGCTGGCGCATGGCCTGCTGCACCGCCGGATGCACGAAGCCGGAAATATCGCCACCCAGGCGACCGATTTCACGCACGAGCGACGAAGAGATGAAGCTGTACTGTTCCGCGGGCGTCAGGAACAGCGTCTCAACCCCGGGGATGAGATGGCGGTTCATGCTGGCCAGCTGGAATTCGTACTCAAAATCCGACACGGCACGCAGGCCGCGCAGGATGACGCCCGCGCCGATCTCAGTCACGAAATCGGCGAGGAGGCAATCGAAGCCGCGGACTTCCACGTTCGGCAGGTCGGCCAATGCCAGCCGGGCCAGCGCGATGCGCTCGCCCAGGCTGAAGCCAGGCCCCTTGTTACGGCTCTCGGCCACGGCGACCACGATGCGGTCGAACAGGGGCGCGGCGCGCGAAACGAGGTCGGCATGGCCGTTCGTAATCGGGTCGAAGGTACCCGGGTAAACGGCAAGGCGCGGGTTGACCAGCGGAGGAGTCATGGAAGGACGGGTCGGGGAAAACGCGGGCTAGCTTAGCGGATCATCCGGGGTGCGGCGATAGAGGGTGTAAGCAACCTCCCCCGCCAGCCCGGAACGGTGGACCTGCCAGGCGTCAGGGACAGCCAGGTGGCTTCCCTTCGGCGCTTCCACGTAGATCCACGCGGACGGCGCCAGCCAGCCGTGCGCCTCGAGGGCGGAGGCGGCGCTTTCCCACAGGTTGTCGGCAAACGGGGGATCCATGAACACGACGTCGAACGGCTTCCCGCCGGCCTTCAGCCAGCGTGCCGCGTCGTCGCCGACCACGGCGGCCTGGACCTTCAGGCGGGCGAGGTTAGCCTTCAGGGCGGCGGACAGCTTCGCATCGCGCTCCACGAAGGTGACCAGGGCCGCCCCGCGGGAGAGCGCCTCAAGCCCCAGCGCCCCGGTACCTGCGTAAAGATCGAGGCAGCGCGAGCCCTCGATGACCGGCTGGAGCCAGTTGAAGAGCGTTTCGCGCACGCGATCAGGCGTGGGGCGCAGCCCCGGGGCTTCGGGGACCTCGACCCGCGAGTTACGCAGGGAGCCGCCGATGATGCGGATACGGCCGAGGGCGTTCATCGCTCAGCGGCCAGAGGGGGCGGGAGTGTTAGCATTTGTCTATTGTCATCGAATCCCCCGCGCAATGCTCAAGTTCTGGAAGAAGAAGCCCGCCGACCCCGCCGCAACGCCCGCCGACGAGCGCGCTGAGCCGGCCGCGAATCCCGTGGCCTTCGATAGCACGCCCGCCATGGCCGAGGCCCTTGCCGAAACCGTGGCACCGGAGCCTTCCGCGCCTGAGGTCGAGGCAGAGGTGGAAGACGCGGCCATTGCCGCTGAGGCGCAGCAGGTCCTGGCGGAAACGGCCCAGCCCCCCGCCCGCCGTAGCTGGCGTGAGCGTCTTTCGGGCAGCGGTTTCGCCAAGAGCCTGACCTCGCTTTTCGCACGCAACGCACGCCTCGACGACGACCTTCTGGACGAGCTCGAAACGACGCTCATCACCGCTGACGTCGGCGTCGAGGCCAGCACGAAGCTTGTCGAAGCCCTGCGCAAGCGCATGCACAAACGTGAATTCGCGGATGCATCGGGGCTGCTGAAGGCCCTTCGCGAGGAATTGGTCGCCCTGCTCAAGCCGGTGGAGAAGCCGCTCGACGTGGGTGCCCACGCACCGTTCGTAATCCTCACCGTCGGCATCAATGGCGTGGGCAAGACCACCACCATCGGTAAGCTGGCGCGTCGTTATAGCGACGAAGGCCGCGCCGTCATGCTTGCCGCGGGCGATACCTTCCGCGCAGCAGCCGTCCAGCAGCTGATGACCTGGGGTGAGCGCAACAAGGTGCCCGTGGTGTCACAGGGCCAGGATGCGGATGCCGCCAGCGTCATTTTCGATGCGCTGCAGGCCGCCCGTTCGCGTGGCACCAAGGTGCTTATCGCCGATACCGCCGGCCGCCTGCATACCCAGGGCGGCCTGATGGACGAGCTGGGCAAGATTGTCCGGGTCATGAAGAAGCTGGATACCGGCGCGCCGCACGAGGTGCTCATGGTCATCGATGGCACCACCGGCCAGAACGCGATCAGCCAGGTCCGCCAGTTCCGGGACACGGCCGGCGTCACCGGCCTTGTCGTGACCAAGCTGGACGGAACGGCCAAGGGCGGCGTGATGTTCGCTCTCGCTCGCGAGTTTGGGCTGCCCATCCGCTACGTGGGCCTTGGCGAAACCGCCACCGACCTGCGCGTATTCGAAGCCGAGGCTTTTGTCGACGGCCTGCTGCCCGCCTCGCTCGGCGGCTGACGGCACGCGGCCGCCGGCACGATGAATCGACTGCGGACATTCCTGCTGGCGGCGGGCGGTTTCCTGGCCGCATTGGTCATCGCGGCCATCATCGCCACGTACGTGGTGCTCCAGCCGGACCGGTTCACCTCGCTTCTGCAAGCCCGGGCAAATGCCGTGGGGCTGTCGCTCACGCTCGCGAGCCCCGCCACCCCGACCCTATGGCCGAAGCCCGCCCTGGAACTGGATGGCGTCACCGTGCGTGGTCCGACGGGCGGCACGCCGCTGATCGTGGCGTCACGCGGCAAACTCGTCCTGCCCTGGCGCACGCTGATGGGCCGCGACACGAGCATCTCCCGGCTCGAAGTGGAAGGCGCACGCATCGATATCGATGCGGTATCGACATACCTCGACACGCTGCCTAAGCGCGCAAGCACGGCCGGCGCCACCCTGCCGACGATCGACGCTGGCTTCCGGATCACCCGCGGCACCTTGTTGCGCGGTAATCGCCTCGTGCTCTCCGACGTGGAAGCCGATGCCGGCCGTCTCGCCAGTGGGCGGCGCTTCAACGTATCGCTCGCGGCGAGCACCGCCGATGGCCAGCCGTACCAGCTCGTGCTGGCTACCTTGCCGACGCTGCACGACGGCGTGCTCACACTCGGTGACGTCACGCTCGACGCGTCATCGCGCACACATTTCGATACGCGCCTCAACGGCGCGGCAACGTGGCGTGGCGGCGCGGATGTAGGCGCCTCCCTCACCGGGACGCTTACCCGGCCGAACGCCCCGCCTTACGCCATGAAGCTCGACGTGACACCCGCAAACCAGGAAGACCCGCTGTACGTAGCCCTTAAGCTCGACGGCGATGCCGGCCACGCCGACCTGCGCGTGCCGCCCATTGCCCTGGCCGACTGGTGGTCTGCCATGCAGGCTGGCGGGGCACCGGCACTTCCTCCCGTGCTGGGGAGCGCGGACGTGCAGACCATCGACGCCGGTAGCCTTCAGATCCAGGGCCTGCGCGTTCGCGCTACGCCGAACGTACCTGTCCCTGCCTCGTCCACTGGCGCGGCCGGTGGCACGCTGTGAATCGTTTCGCCGAAGAACTGCTCCGCTGGTTTGATCACCACGGACGCAAGGACTTGCCCTGGCAGCACCCGCGCGATGCGTATCGGGTGTGGCTCTCGGAGATCATGCTCCAGCAGACCCAGGTCGTTACCGTCATTGGCTATTTCCAGCGCTTTGTCGAGCGCTTGCCCACGTTGCGGGACCTTGCCACCGCGGATGAGGACACCGTCCTCGCGCTATGGTCTGGCCTGGGGTATTACCGCCGCGCACGGTTCCTCCATCGCGCCGCGCAGCTTTGCGTCGAGCAGCATGGTGGTGAACTGCCCCGTGAGCTGAATGCCTTGATGGCGTTACCGGGCATCGGCCGATCTACAGCCGGCGCGATCCTCGCCCAGGCCTATGGGCTTCGCTTCCCGATCCTCGATGGCAACGTCAAGCGCGTCCTCACGCGCTATCACGGCATTGCCGGATTCCCGGGCGAGAGCGCGATTGAGAAGCGCCTTTGGGTCCACGCTGATGAACACACCCCGGCGACACGTACCGCGGACTACACGCAGGCCATCATGGATCTGGGTGCGACGGTCTGTGTACGCAGCAAGCCCGCTTGCCTGCTTTGCCCGCAGGCAGCGACCTGCGTGGCCCACCGCGATGGTCTCGTAGCTGTGTTGCCAACGGCAAAGCCCGGCAAGAAGATCCCAACGCGATCGGTGGCCATGCTGTTGCTACGCGATGCGAGTGGGCGCGTCCTGCTCGAACGCCGCGGGGCTACCGGCGTCTGGTCTGGACTGTGGAGTCTTCCAGAAGCCGTGGATGCCGATAGCGCGCCGAAGGCCGCGGCAGCCATCGCGCGCGTGGGTGCGCCCGATCCCCTGCCCGCCTTTACCCATGTGTTCAGCCATTACCGGCTGGACGTTTCCCCCATCCTGTTCGACCATGCCGCCCCTCGCGCACGCGTGGCCGAAGGCACCCAAAGGCGCTGGTGCGCGCCTGCCGATCTGGCCGACCTGGGCTTGCCGGCCCCCGTGCGCACCCTGCTCGACAATCTCCCGGAGATATCCCCATGAGCCACATGGTTCACTGCGTAAAGCTCGGCCGTGATGCCGAAGGCCTCGATTTCGCCCCGTGGCCGGGCGAGCTTGGCAAGCGCATCTACGACAACGTGTCGAAGGAAGCCTGGGCCCAGTGGCTCGCGCATCAGACCATGCTGATCAATGAGATGCGCCTTTCGCCGCTGGACCCGAAGACCCGCACTTTTCTCTCGGGCGAAATGGAGAAGTATTTCTTTGGCGGCGATGTCACCCAACCCGCCGGCTACGTGCCGCCGGATGAAAAGGCTTGACGCCGGGCCCACTACCCGATTTAATACGCGGCTCCACACGCCGCAACGGATACTGCAGGCACTAGTGGCTCGGTAGCTCAGTTGGTAGAGCAGGGGATTGAAAATCCCCGTGTCGGCGGTTCGATTCCGTCCCGAGCCACCATTTCTTTTGAAAGCCCGCTCCTTGAGCGGGCTTTTTCTTTTCTACGGCCCCCCTAACCTTGGCCGCCGCGGTCGCCCACCCCAAATGCGGTAAACCACCACACCGCTGACTGCGGGTGGCTTACACGCAACTCGGTGAATGCCTACATACCTAAACCCGTCAACGTGGCATCGTGCTGCCTCATCGAAAAGACGAGCCACCACACGCCGGGGAAACACATGGACGCCGAGCTTGCATACGCTTACCAGCCTATCGCTACGAAGCTATCGGCCGAGCCTGGCGATGTGGCCCACGGCCCCTACGAGCCCTACGAAACACCTAGCCTTGAGGCAGATAACCCTATGCTGGAAATCGTACTTCGCAGCATCGACAACCAGCTGCACTCCATCAACAAACGCCTTGGCGACATCGATAAGCGTTTCGACGGCATCGATAAGCGTTTCGACGGCATCGACAAGCGTTTCGACGGCATCGACAAGCGCTTCGACGGCATCGACAAGCGTTTCGACGGGATCGATGCACGCCTTGGCAAGATGGATACGCGCTTCGAAAAGGTCGAGCAGAGCGTCAGCCTATTGGGCGAACGCATGGCTCGCGTCGAAGAAGCGACCAAAGGCCTTGCCGAATGGCGGTCGGACATGAGCGCCCGTACCGCGGACCTATCCACGCAGATTAGCGTGCTCGCTTGCCGGATTCAGGCGATGCCCTCGTGGAAGACGCTTGGTTTAGCCGCCAGCGCAACCACCGCTGCCATAGGCGCCGCAGGAACATGGCTCGTGCAGGGCGGCGCAAAAAAAGTGGCGCGCTGGTTCGAATAGCGCGCCCGGGGAGCCTCAGCCCTCGACGTCCCTGCCCGCCTGCGCAGCGCAGGTTCGCAGGGCGTCATCGACGATGGCCATTTCATCCTGCACGGTGCCTGGCGTCGACCGAAGCAGGCTGGTGACTCGAGTGTCCATGGCGGCACGCAGGCGATCACGCGCTTCCTGGCCGCAAGGGGTGCGCGGCTTCCACGCGCTGACCGCGTCCGCTTGCTGCTTGAGCACCCCAATGGCGGCCTCGCGCTGATCGGGCGCCGCCGCGGCGGCCCGCGCGACCTGTGCGCGCCAATCCCCGACCACGCCATGCAGGTCAGCCCCATCGGCGGTAATCGCCGCCGCGTCGCGCTGCCGGGCACCATGGGAGGCCGTCAGCGCAAGGATCAACGTGGTGACCGATGCGAGGAACGCGATGCCGACGACGATGACGACGGTACGGCGGCCGTTGGATTTCTGCTCCGCCATGGCGGGCTCCTGCGAGGATTCAGGCCGCCATTGTGCCTCACGCCCCCTGCCTCCGCCGCCTCCGACCGCCGTTCGCGACGAAATGCCCCAGCGCGCGGACCGTGACCTCGGTAACGCGCGAGTGCCACGTTACGTCGCTATAGTCGGGAGCTTCTCCACAGGAAGCCGACCGCATGCTTCGTTTGCGCAACCTCGCCCTCCTCGCCGCATTGGCCGCCGTTTTCGCTGGCCCCGTGGCCGCCGACGACCTGAAGGTCATGTCCTTCAATGTCCGCACGATTACCGGTCCCGATGGCCCGAACCGCTGGGAGATGCGCAAGGATCTCTTCGCCGACACCATCCGCCAGATGGATCCCGATGTAATCGGCACCCAGGAACTGGCCCAGCAGCAAGGTGACGACACGGTCGCGCGCCTGCCCCAATTCGCCTGGTTCGGCCGGGATCGCTTTGGCGGCCACAAAGACGAACACATGGGCATCTTCTACCGGAAGGATCGCCTTAAGCTCATTAAATCCGGCGATTTCTGGCTTTCGGATACACCGGACAAAGTCGCCAGCATCACCTGGGGCAATATTTTTCCGCGCATGGTGAACTGGGCTTTGTTCGAACGCCTCTCCGACCACAAACGCTTCTATCTGCTGGATACGCACTACCCATACCGCGACAACGATGAAGATGCGCGGACCAAGTCGGCGCACGAGATGGCGGAATGGGTAAAGAAGCTCCCGGCAGGCACGCCGGTGGTCATCACGGGCGATTTCAATACGGGCCCCGATAGCGAAGCCCACCGCATGCTGACGGCTACGTTCAAGGATGCATGGATGACGGCCCCCGAGAAGAAGGGGCCGGAGGAAACCTTCCATAACTTCACCGGGCAGGCAACCAAGCGTATCGACTGGATCCTGTATCGCGGGCTCGAGCCGAAGCGCGTCGAGACGATCACGATCTCAAAGGATGGGCGGTATCCGTCCGATCACTTCCCCGTTCAAGCCGACTTCGCGCTCTGAAGCCAGCGTGCCCGTGCAGGAGCGGCCCAGGGCCGCTCCTGCCGATGTAGCGAAAGCGCGTGGGCATGCGGTTGCGTGGCGTGCCGGGGAAAACCTTCTGCGATAGCTGGATGCCCCAGCGGTCGAACGAACGATCGAACAGCAGCGCGGCGGCGATGACGACCACAAAGGTGACAGGTAAGGTGACGAGAGCCGCCGCCACCGGATCGAGCGCCAGCCGCCCCGCGAGCACGGTATAGAACCACGCGGAGAAGCTCAGCAGGATGGGCAGGTGCACGAGGTAAAAGGCGTAAGAAATGCGCCCCATGAACTGTGCCGCCCTCCCCTGCAGCACGCGATCGAACAGGCCGCAACGAACGACGTAAAGCAGCATCACGCCACCCGCGACGTTGAACGCCGCTTTGCGCACGTTGTCGTCGAGGGGGAGCACACGGGTCCAGTCGTACCACGGCGATACGTCGAAGCCGCCGCAAACAACGGCCGCGGCGACCAGGCCGGCAAGCAATGGCCTGGACCGGGCAAGCGGCACTTCCCCAACGTGGCTACCGATAAGAAAGGCAGCGTAGTAAGGCCAATCGTTCGGAAAGAACCATCCCAACATGCCCATCGCCATAGCAAGACACAGCACTTGCTGTAGGAGGGCGCTCGCGCGCGATGCTCCCGTTACCTCAAGCGCGCTGTCACGCGGCCGTACTGCAAGCGCCCGGTATGCGAATACGAAAAGCGAGCCGAGCAGCTCAATCTTCATCGTCCACAAGGTGGGATTGAACCGCGACCATCCGCCGAGAATGGTGCCGTATACACCGTCACGTAGCGCTTCCAGCAGGTCGGGCGGCTTTTTCCAGAAGTCCGCCAGCCATGTCGAACCGGACAGCGCACCCGCCTCCCGCGCATGGCTCCAGCCCAACGCCATGACGACCCACGCGAACATCACCGAGCCGAAGATCGGCACGCCCAGCCGCAGATAGCGCCGCGAGGCCCGCAAACGCACCACCGAAAGATCGCCGGAGACGAGGAAGGCTTTGGTCAGCACATACCCGCTGAGCACGAAGAAAATGCAGACGGCGAACTGGCCGTTCCACAGCACGGATAGCGGCTGGAACGCGAGAACATGTTCAACCACCCCGTGCATGGCGCCAGGCGTCGTCGTGTCCGGATAGATGTAGGCAAAGCCGCCGGGCAGGAATGCCAGGCACAGGTGGCAGAGCAACACATTGACCGCGGCCAGGCCGCGCAGGCCATCGGCGGAAAGGTCTTTGCGCATCGATCTTCCGGCTGCGAAAACGACCATACAAACAGCCCCGGCTTGGCCCTTGGGTGAACAGGGGGCTAGCTCGTTGGGGAACCTTCGGGAAGATCAAACCTGCGTGATGGCTTGCGGGCCGGAGGGCGTGAGGTGATAGTCGCAATATCTTCCGGGGAGGTAGGGCCCATGCGCCGTCTGTTTACGTTGCTGTTGCTCGTTTTCACCGTGCTCGCGGCCCAAGCCGCGCCGCCGCCGTCGTACTTTGATAACACTGGCCACGACGACACCCTGTCGGGTGGCGTAAAAATGATCACGATCAATACACCCAAGGGAAAATTCAGGGTGTGGACCAAGCGGGTGGGCAATAACCCGACGATCAAGGTCCTGCTGCTGCATGGCGGCCCGGGTGCGACCCACGAGTACTTCGAGGCGTTCGACAGCTATTTTCCCGGTGCGGGCATCGAGTATTACTACTACGACCAGCTCGGCTCGGCGTTCAGTGACAAGCCCACCGACGAATCGCTGTGGGATACCCCGCGCTTCGTCGAGGAAGTGGAGCAGGTGCGCCAGGCACTGCACCTGGACAAGGACAACTTCTACCTGCTCGGCCATTCCTGGGGCGGCGTGCTGGCCATCGAGTACGCGCTTAAGTACCAGCAACACCTGAAGGGCCTGATCATCTCCAACATGGTCGACAGCATCCCGGCCTACAACGTCTACGCGAAGACCGTGCTCATGCCGGCCATGGATCCGAAGAAGCTGGCCGAAGTGCAGCGGATGGAACGCGAGCACAAGACCGACGACCCCGCCTACATGGCAATCCTGATGCCCATGCACTACGAGCAGCACGTGCTACGCATGCCCGCGGACCAATGGCCCGAACCCGTCACCCGCTCGTTCGGCCATATCAACGAGCAGATCTATGTCTCCATGCAGGGCCCGAGCGAACTAGGTGCCAGCGGCAAGCTCCTGCACTGGGACCGCAGCAAGGACCTGGCGAAGATCAAGGTACCTACCCTGGTCATCGGCGCCACGTACGACACGATGGATCCGAAGTACATGGAGGCCATGTCGAAGAGGCTGCCGAACGGGCACTTCCTCCTGTGCCCCAAGGGTGCCCACCTGGCCATGTACGACGACCAGCAGACGTATTTCACCGGGTTGGTGAAGTTCCTCAAGGATACGGACGCCGGGACGCACTGAGGGGCGACATCGCGCGCAAGCGCGCTCCTACCCCGGGTGGCGTAGCCCCCGGGACACCCACTGGGAGCGCGCCTGGGCGCGATGAGAGGCCGATGGGCTAGCACCAGTCTTCGCTCCTGAGACCTGTTTCTGGCACCATCCTCCGGTTAACGACGCGCCGCGGCGCGCTGCCGGATCGCTAAAACCATGAATTTGCAAGCCAATTACGAACAGATCCCGCTCAAGGACTACGCCGAGCGCGCGTATCTCGACTATTCCATGTACGTGGTGCTGGACCGTGCCCTGCCGTTCATCGGCGACGGGCTGAAGCCGGTCCAGCGCCGCATCATCTATGCGATGAGCGAGCTCAGCCTGGGCGCCCAGGCCAAGCCGAAGAAGTCCGCCCGTACCATCGGCGACGTGATCGGCAAGTTCCACCCCCACGGCGATTCGGCCTGCTACGAGGCCATGGTGCTCATGGCCCAGCCGTTCTCGTACCGCTACCCGCTGGTGGACGGCCACGGCAACTTCGGCTCCTCGGACGATCCGAAGAGCTTCGCGGCCATGCGCTACACCGAGTCTCGCCTTACGCCGATCGCCGAGGTGCTCCTTTCGGAACTGGGTCACGGCACCACCGACTGGTCGCCGAACTTCGACGGCACGCTGGAAGAGCCCACCTGGCTCCCGGCCCGCGTGCCTCACGTCCTGCTGAACGGTTCCATGGGCATCGCCGTGGGCATGGCCACGGATATCCCGCCGCATAACCTGCGTGAGGTAGCCAGCGCCTGCATCCGCCTGCTGGATGACCCCGAGGCCACCATCGCCGACCTGTGCGAGCACGTGCAGGGCCCGGACTACCCGACCAAGGCCGAGATCATCACGCCTCGCCGGGAGCTGGCCGCGATGTACCAGACCGGCGTCGGCTCGGTGCGTGCACGCGCCATCTATGAGCGCGATGACAGCAACATCGTCATCACTGCCCTGCCCCACCAGGTTTCGCCGTCCAAGATCCTCGAGCAGATCGCCGCGCAGATGCGCGCGAAGAAGCTCCCGATGATCGAAGACCTGCGCGACGAATCCGATCACGAAAACCCGATCCGCCTTGTCATCGTGCCTCGCTCGAACCGCGTGGACGTGGACGAGATGATGCAGCACCTCTTCGCCACGACCGATCTGGAGAAGAGCTTCCGCATCAACATGAACATGATCGGCCTGGATGGCCGCCCGCAGGTGAAGGATCTGAAGACGATTCTCACCGAGTGGCTGCGCTTCCGCACCGATACGGTGACCCGCCGCCTGAACCACCGCCTGGGCCGCGTGGAGCGCCGCCTGCACATGCTCGAAGCGCTGCGCATCGCCTACCTCAATCTCGATGAGGTGATCCGCATCGTCCGCACCGAGGACGAGCCGAAGCCGGTGCTCATGAGCCGCTTCCGCCTTGATGACGAGCAGGCCGATTACATCCTCGAAACCAAGCTGCGCCAGCTCGCGCGCCTGGAAGAGATGAAGATCACCGAGGAGCGCGACAAGCTCGAGGAAGAGCGTGCGCGCATCAATGTCCTGCTGAAGTCGCCGGCCAAGCTGAAAGGCCTGATCAAGGAAGAACTGCGCGCCGATGCCGAGAAGTTTGGTGACGAGCGCCGCTCGCCGCTGATCGAACGCACTGTCGCCCAGGCGCTGGACGAAAGCGCTCTGGTTGCGTCCGAGCCGGTGACGGTCGTGCTTTCCCAGAAGGGCTGGGTTCGCGCCGGCAAGGGCCACGATATCGACGGCGAGGCGCTGTCATACCGTGAAGGCGATGCACTCGCGGCCATCGCCCGCGCCCGCACCACGCAACAGGTCGCCTTTATCGATTCGACCGGCCGTGCGTACGCCACCCCCGCACACACCCTGCCCTCCGCCCGCGGCAACGGCGAACCGCTGACGGGCCGCTTCAGCCCGCCATCCGGCGCCCGTTTCGACGCGGTGGTGGCTGCGGATAACGACACGCGGATCATCCTTGCCACCGACTTCGGTTATGGCTTCGTGACCCGCTTCGAAGCGCTCACGGGCCGCCAGAAGGCCGGCAAGCAGATCATCTCGCTGAGCGACGGCGCCCGCGTGCTGAACCCGGCCATTACCCCGGACCCCTCTCGGGATCGCATCGTCGTCGTTACCAGCGAGGGCCACCTGCTCATGTTCTCCGTGGCCGAGCTACCGGAACTCGACAAGGGCAAGGGCAACAAGCTCATCGAGATCCCGAAGGCCAAGCTGGCATCGGCTGAAGAGCGCGTCGTGGGCGTCGCCGTCGTCACCGAGGGGAAGGGCGAGGTCACCATGTACGCCGGCGCCCGCAAGCTCACGCTGAAGTGGGCCGACCTGGTGGAATACGGTGGCAGCCGCGCGACCCGTGGCGGCGTCCTGCCGCGCGGCCTGCGCCGCGTGGAGCGCATCGAAACCACGGGCTGAGCCTGAGTTCTGTAGGAGCGCGCAAGCGCGCTCCTACAGAAGGCCATTACAACCGGGTGTAGTTCCAGGACACCATGCGGCCATCCTTGTAGGGCATGACGCCATGGAACGGACGCGGATCGCCATCGAAGACGAGGGGAAGGAAGTTCCGGTCACCCTCCCACATGGGTAGCGCTTCAATCTGATCCGCACGCACCCATTCCAGTGAGCCCTCCGGATTTTCCGAAAGCGGCTCACCTTCGAAGCGGGTGATGACGAAGATAAACCCGAGCCAGTCTTCGCCGTTCTTGCCAAACCCCGGCCAGTTGAGCGTGCCGCGCAGGCTCATTTCCAGGCACTCGATGCCCGCTTCTTCGCGTATCTCACGTCGCATGCAGGCGGCGATGTCTTCACCTGGCTCCATCTTTCCGCCGAGGCCGTTGTACTTGCCCAGGTGCTGGTCATCCTTGCGGGCATTGCGATGGATCATCAGCACGCGCTGGCCATCAGGCGAGAGCACGTAGCCCAGGGTGGCGACAATTGGCGTATAGGGCATGGCGAGGGTGGCGGGGGATAAACCCCGGAGTTTACGCCTTCCCGGCATGCACCATGGATTTGCCCCGCGCCAGCCCTTGCACCACCCCCACCTGCCCGGCGAACATCGGTGGATGCCCCACCGCCGTATCCGCCGCATGGCCACTCTCCTCCTCCGCTGCCTCGCTCTTGCAAGCTTCGCCGCCCTGACCATTGGCTGCGCCGCACCGGCGGACGCCGTGGATAGCCGTGAACTGGTTTTCGACAGCCAGTCGTACTACGTCGTCGCCGTCGACACGCGGCAGGAAGATATCGAGCTGTTCTGGCGCAATCCGGACAACGGCCAGCCGTTCGCCAGCCTGGAAGCGCTGAAAGCCTGGACCGCCGATAAAGGCCGCCCTCTCGCGTTTGCAACCAACGCCGGCATCTACGACCGCGATTTCCGGCCCCTGGGCTTGTATGTGGAGGACGGCAAGGCCATCGTTCCGCTGAATCTCGCCCACGGCAACCCGCGCTCGGGCAATTTCTCGCTCCTGCCCAACGGCGTCTTCGCCGTCTACGACGACGGCACGGCCGAGGTTCGTACCACCGAGGCCTTCCGCGCAGCGGCACGCAAACCGCGCTGGGCGACGCAATCCGGCCCCATGCTCGTGATCGATGGCGAAGTGAATACGCAATTCGATAACGGTTCCGACAGCATGAAGTGGCGCAGCGGCGTTTGCGCCCGGACCCCGCACGATGTGGTCTTCGTGGTGAGCCGCGCACCGGTCAATTTCCACGCATTCGCTCGCCTGTTCCGCGATGAACTGGGTTGCCGTGACGCCTTGTTCCTCGATGGCACCATTTCCCAGGCGTGGACCCCGCGTGACGGCTACGCGGGCGCCCCCGCCTTCATGACCAAGCCCTACGCCGGCATGGTCGCCGTTTTCCCCAAGCGGCGCTGACCCACCATGCGCATCCTCCGTCGCCTGCTGATCGGTTGCCTTTTCCTGGTACTGCTCGCGGCAGCGGGGGCCTACGCCGCCTTATCGGGTAGCCTCGCGCGACTGGACGGGACGCTGGCCCTGCAAGGGCCCACGGCTCCGGTCTCGCTGGCGCGAGACGCACGCGGGACGCTGACCGTGCAGGCCACAAGTCGCCGTGACGCGGCATGGGCACTCGGCTTTGCCCATGGGCAGGACCGCTTTTTCCAGATGGACCTGCAGCGCCGTGTGGCGGCGGGTGAACTGGCGGCCCTCGTAGGCGAAAAAGCCGTCGATGTCGACCTTCGCCATCGCGTACATCGCTTGCGCGCCGTCGCCGAAGCGGCCTACGCCTTCCTTCCTCCCGAGCAACGCGCACTCATCGACGCTTACCGCGACGGCGTGAACGCGGGCCTCGGGCAACTTCGCGTCCGCCCGTGGGAATACCTGCTGCTTCGCCAGGCACCCAAGCCATGGCGAAGCGAAGACAGCTTGCTCACCCTGGGCGCGATGTACCTCGACCTCAACGAAGACGGCACGAATGGGCGCGAACTCGGCCTCGCCAGGCTTCGCGCGGTCCTACCCGCTCGCCTCGTCGATACCCTGGCCGCGCCTGACCCGACCTGGGAAGCTCCCCTGGACGGATCACGGTCGCCCGACATCGTGCTTCCCGGCCCTGATGTGATCGACCTGCGGCAGCAGGCACGCGTCGCCGCACAACCCGTGCACATCCCGGCCGATGCCATGCCCGGCAGCAACAGCTTCGCGGTCGCCGGCAACCTGACCGAGACGGGCGCGGCACTCGTCGCGGATGACATGCACCTTGGCTTGCGCGTACCGGACATCTGGTATCGCGCACGCATTCGCTTTCCCGACGCCACGGCACCGGGTGGCATGCGCGACCTCAACGGCGTCACATTGCCCGGCACGCCGGCGCTGGTCGCCGGATCGAATGGTCAGGTCGCCTGGGCGTTCACCAACAGCTACGGTGATTGGATGGACTTCGTGCGGGTGACGCGCGATGCCACCAACCCGGCCCGCTACGCGACGGCCGGCGGCAGCGCCGCGTTCGATGTGCATGACGAACTCATTGAGGTAGCCGGTGGCCAACCAAGGCACCTGAAGGTCGAAGACACCGCATGGGGCCCGCTCGCCGCAACGGACGTCGACGGTTCGCCCCTGGCGCTTGCCTGGATCGCGCACCGTCCCGACGCATTCAACCTGGGCATCATGGGGCTCGAGCGCGCCAGGGACGCCAGCGAGGCGCTCGACGTAGCGGCGCGGGCCGGCATGCCGCCACAAAACCTGCTGGTGGGTGACCACGCGGGCCGCATCGCCTGGACGGTGATTGGAAATGCCATTCCGTTGCGGCTGGCTGGAACACCCGGCTGGGCCGGCTTCGCGGACGCATCGCGCTACCCGCGGATCGTCGATCCCGCGGATGGCCGCTTGTGGACGGCGAACAACCGAACCGTGGGCGGTGACGCTCTCGCGCTGCTCGGCAACGGGGGGCACGATGCGGGCGCACGTGCCCAGCAGATTCGCGATGACCTGCGGGCACGCGATCGCTTCGTGCCCGGCGACATGCTGTCGATCCAGCTTGACGATCGCGCGGTCGTTCTCACGCGATGGTACGGATTGTTGCGCACAACTCTCTCGAGCACGCCCGACGCGCGCCTCGATGCCATGCGTCGCGCGACCGCCACGTGGAGCGGCCACGCGGCGATCGACAGTGTCGATTACCGTGTCGTGCGGACGTTCCGGCAGAACGTGCGAGATCTTGTGCTGGCACCATTCACGGCGCGCGCCAGGGCCCGTTTCCCCGATTTCACGTGGCCACGCGGAACGACAGCCGAAGGCGCCATCTGGATGATGTTGGGCGAACGTCCCATGCATCTGCTCGACCCGCGATGGACAAATTGGGACGAACTGCTTGCTGCGGCGGCGCGCAAGACGGTGGATGATCTCAGCACCTCCACGGGCGGCCTGGAAGCGCGCACGTGGGGCGATCAGAACAGGGCGCATATCGCCCATCCACTCTCTGCTGCGCTGCCCGGCTGGATATCGCGCTACCTCGACATGCCGGCCGATCCGCTGCCCGGCGACGCCGATATGCCGCGCGTTCAGGCCCCCGCATTCGGCGCATCGGAACGTTTTGCGATATCGCCAGGCCACGAAGACCAAAGCTATCTGGAAATGCCGGGCGGCCAGAGCGGCCACCCGTTATCGCCATTCCATGGCGCCGGCCATGATGAGTGGGTGGCCGGGCATCTGACACCGCTCCTGCCCGGGGATACCGCCCATACGCTGACGATCACACCCCGTCACTAATACCTCGGGCGAACAGCTCGGCGATGCTCAGTCGCGCGGCAGCGTCAGGACCATGCCATCCGACCAGCCCACGCGTGCCTTCACCGGCAGGTCCGGCATGGGATAACGACTGTGGTCCTTGCAGTGCGTCGCGTTGATACAGGTGTTCCAACCCGCTTCGTAAACCACGTGATAGGGCAGGTCCCGTGCGCTGTTCCCGCGCAGCGGAAGCTCCCAGACCATCTCGTGCCGCGGATTCAGTGTGGACGCCAGCGCCGTGGCCTTCACCAGGCTACCGCTATGTTTCCGCGCATCGATCCACTGCTGTATCGCGGGGACATCAGGCCGCCACCACGTACTCCGGTACGAGACGGTGTCTGCGTTGCTACGAATGTCGACCAATGCCTGCGCCACCTGCGTCGTGGACGACGTGGCGCGCCCCACGCTCATGGCCAGCGTGACATGCGTCGACGCGCCATCCGTGCTGACGGTGCGGGTCACGCCGGCATCGCCACTGACACTCAGCGCCTCGCCGGCGGAGACCGTCACCATGCCGTCGTGCGTGTCGTCGGGGTACAGCTTCCGCAGCCTGGGCGCTAGCGGGCATTCATACGGGCGGAAGGCATTCGGCGCATCACAACGGAAGACGTGCACATTGCCCACGGCCGGGAACGACGAGTTGAGCGGCCACGCGGTAACGACGTCCCGCCCTTCGATAGGCCCCCAACCCGAGTGGATGGCCGCGTCAAGGAGATCGCGAACCACCCTGGTATCCGGGTCGTACCATCCGTCCGAGCCGTGCCTCCGGCTGAAACCGGTACCGGCGCCCTCCCCCATGGTCCGTGTCCAGAAGATGTAGGTCGTGTTTTCCGCGCTCTCCGTCGGCTCGTTTCGCATCAACGCCCATTCGGTATCCAGGTTGAGCACCACCTCGTCCGCATGACGGAAGGGCTCGATGGTGAACTGCGCAGGCTCAGCGGCGTGCGATGAAAGCGTTCCGTATTGGCACCAGCGCCGTACCTCCCGGCGGAAAGCGCGGCGTGTCGCGCCACCGGGCGTCGCCGTCCCAAACAGCGCCGCCGCCATGTTCCGGCTAAACGCACCGCAGACAGCGGATGGCGACGTCGCGAGTACGCTGAACTCAACGTGCTGCCGTCGCCGCACGGCTTCGTCGGGCGCCCGACGGACGGTCCCGCCCGCATGAGGCAGGACGTCATGGTCCCAGGGCCAACGCTGCAATAGGGCATCGCGCTCCGTCTCGTCTCGCGCATCGATACCCGATATGCCGAGCGTGGCCGAGGCATCAAGTACGACCGTGTTCGTTGCCGGCCATGCCCGCGCAAAGGGCGGGCGCATCCGGGCGATGACCCGAGGGTCCCCGGTAAGGGCGACGCGTGATCCGCTATCGACCAACGCTTCGATGTAATCGACCACGGCCTCGACTGCATCGGTGTGATCCACCGTGATGACCACGACAGATACCGGCTCGAGCACCCTTTCGGACATGGCCTGAGCGCCCGCTGCCGGCACGAGGCTGCTTGCAAGAAATAAAACGTACTTGAAATTCATTGGCATTCCTTGCCTCGCCAGCACTTAGCGCGAAGGCAGGTTAATGACCATCGAATCGGACCAGCCAACGCGTGCCTTGCGGGGCAAGCCAGCGATGGGTGGGCGTCTGTAGTCGAGACAGTGCGTGCCGTTGATGCAGACGTTCCAGCCGGCCTCGTACACCGTGTGGTAGGGGATCGTACGGCCCGCGTTGCCGGCGAGCGGCATCTCCCAGATCACCTCATACCGCGGGTTAAGCGTGGCAGCCAGGCCGGTGGCCTTTGCCAGGCTACCGGTGTGGTTCTGGGCCTCGGTCCAGCGCTGGATGGCGGGAATGTCGGGGAGGAACCAGGTACTGCGGTAGAACCGGGTATCGGCATTGCTTCGGGCATGCACCAGCGATAGATCCACCTGGTTGCCGCGTGTCGTAGCTCGTGCCATGTTCAGGCCAAACGCGAACGAGGTGGCCGCCTTTCCATCGTTGCCCGCGGAACGGGAGATCTTCGCGTCGCCGCCGATCGTGAAGGACTCACCCACGGAGGTATTGACCCGGTCGTCCACCGAATCGCCGGGAAACAGCTTTCGAAGCAGCAACGCCGCCGGGCAATCCAGCGGCCGGAAGGCCTCGGGAGCATCACAGCGGAATACGTGGACGTTACCGGTATGCGGGAACGACGAATTCAACGGCCATGCGGTGACAACATCACGACCCTCGATAGGCCCCCAGCCCGAATGCAGGGCGACGTCCATTAATCCATAGATGGCACCCGTTACCGGGTCGTACCAGGCATCGGTGCCGTGCCTGCGGCCGAAACCCGTGCCGGCCCCTTCGCCCATCGTCTTGAACCAGAACAGGTAGCTTGCCTTGCGCCCGTCGATCGGATCTTCGGAACGCACCAACGCCCACTCGGAAACGAGTGTCAGAAGCAGATCCGGGGTCGAGGCAAACGGCTCGATCGTGAACTGCGCCGGCTCGGCCGTGTGCGCGGAGAGGTTCCCGTATTGGCACCAACGGCGCACCTCGCGGCGAAATGCCCTGCGCTGCTCAGGCGTGGGCACCGAGTCGTCGAATAGCGTCGCAGCCATTTGCCGGCTGAAGCCGCGGCAAACCTCCGAGGGAGACTCTGCCATGACGCTGAATTCGACGTGACGGCCACCTTCGGGCGTCGGCAGGGCACGCACTTCCAGCGGCAAGGGATCGTCCAGGAAATCGTGGCTCCACGGCCACTGCTGCAACGTGTGGCGACGCGCGCTTTCATCCTCTGCATCAAACCCGGAGATGCCAAGCGACACGCCGGGATCAAGCACGATGGTGTTGGTGGTGGGCCATACCCTTGCGAATGCCGGCTGTACCCGGGCTAATGCCGCGGGCGTTCCGGTGAGCGCCGTTCGGTGGCCTTCATCGACAAGTGCACGAATACGCCGGCGGACGCTCGCGGTATCGTCCGTTTCATCGACGGTGAGCAGGACGACGTGCGGCGCGTCGATCTGTTCGACGGAGATCGCGTGCGCCTGCCAGGCCGGCAGGGCGCAAAGCACCATCCATGGTGCGCATCGGTTTCGCATGGTGTACCTGTTGCAGCGGGAAAGCCGACATGGTGGCCGGCCTTACGCCAGGTCCACCATCCGGAAAAACCCCTAGCCAGCGTCAGGCTTCCAGCCGTGCTCAGGTAAGCATGCGCTTACAGATTTCCGCGTACAGATCAGGCAGGCGCTGCAGATCGGCGATGGACACGCACTCGTCGACCTTGTGAATGGTGGCGTTCACAGGGCCAAGCTCGATCACCTCAGCCCCCATGGGCGCGATGAAGCGACCATCGCTTGTGCCGCCACCGGTACTCTGCTCCGGATCGATACCGCACAGGTCATGGCATACGCTCGCCACCACCTCGCGCAAGCGGCCGCCCGGTGCCGCCAGGAAGGGGTGGCCGGACAGGTGCCAGTGCGCCGCGTAATCCACGCCATGCGCCTGGAGGATGGCTTCCGCACGCTCGCGCAGACCCTCGGCTGTGCTCGCCGTGGAAAAACGCCAGTTCACCAGCGCGACGAGTTCGCCGGGGATGACATTGTTCGCGCCGGTACCTGCGTTGATGTTCGATACCTGGAACGAGGTCGGCGGAAAATCGGCGTTGCCCTCATCCCAGCGCTCGGCGGCCAGCGCAGCCAGCGCGGGCGCGAAGATGTGGATGGGGTTTTTCGCCTTCTCGGGGTAGGCGACATGGCCCTGGACCCCACGCACGGTCAAGGTGAGCGACAGCGAACCACGGCGCCCCACGCGAATCAGGTCGCCAAGCCGCGCTTTCGCCGAAGGCTCACCGACCACGCAGTAATCGATGCGCTGGCCGGCCGCGGCGAAATGCTCGACAACCTCACGCACGCCATGCAATGCAACCCCCTCTTCATCGCTGGTGAGCAGCAGGCCGACCGTACCGGCATGGGCCGGCTGCTCACGAACGAAACGCTCCAGCGCCACGACCATGGCCGCCACCGAGCCCTTCATATCGGCGGCGCCGCGGCCATACAGCAGCCCGTCCCGTTCGGTGGGTTCAAACGGCGGCGTGGCCCAGCTCTCTTCAGGGCCGCTGGGTACGACATCGGTGTGCCCAAGGAAGGCCAGCACCGGGCCGGCACCACCGTGGGTGGCCCACAGATTGTCGACATCGCCAAAGCGCAGGTGTTCGATGTGGAAACCAAGCGCCGCCAGGCGCGCGGCGATGAGCGGCAGGCACCCCGCATCGTCGGGCGTGACGGAGCGGCGGGCGATGAGGTCTTTGGTAAGAGCGAGAACGTCGGACATGGCGATCAGGTACCGTTACTTGCCGAAGCGCTTCTTGAAGGCGTTATCGGTGAAACCCACGCTCACGTCATCGCCGGAAACCACCACTGGCCGTTTGATCAGCGCGGGGTATTCCTTGAGCAACAAGGTCCACTCCGGGTCCGTGCGCGGATCCTTGCGCTGCGGAAGCAACGTGCGCCACGTCGTCGACGCCTTGTTGATCAGTTTTTCCCAACCGCCCAGTTGCTCCGACCACGCCTTCAGCGTGGCCGGCGGCACGGGGTTCGCGCGGTAGTCGACGAAGGCGTATTCAACACCGAAGCGGTCGAGCCAGTTGCGCGCCTTCTTGCAGGTGTCGCAGTTCGGCAAACCGTAGAGCGTGGTGGCCATCGACTCACTCACCGCTGCGCAGCAGTTCGTTGATGCCGGTCTTCGAGCGGGTCTTCTCGTCCACCTGCTTCACGATGATCGCGGCATACAGGCTGTGGCTGCCATCCTTCGCCGGCAGGCTGCCCGCGACGACGACGCTACCCGCCGGCACGCGGCCATACGAGACCTCGCCGGTGGCGCGGTTATAGATACGCGTGGACTGGCCGAGGAACACGCCCATGCCGATCACCGAGCCCTTCTCCACGATCACGCCTTCGACGACTTCCGAACGCGCGCCGATGAAGCAGTTGTCTTCAATGATCGTCGGGTTCGCCTGCAGCGGCTCGAGCACGCCACCGATGCCCACGCCACCGGAGAGATGCACGCCGGAACCGATCTGCGCGCACGAGCCCACCGTGGCCCAGGTATCAACCATGGTGCCGGCGCCGACATAGGCACCGATGTTGGTGTAGCTCGGCATCAGCACCGCATCCTTCGCGATGTGCGCGCCACGGCGCACGAGCGCGCCCGGAACGACGCGCGCGCCGAGGTTTGCGTATTCGGTGGTGTCGCCGTCGGTGAAGCGCAGCGGCACCTTGTCGAAGGCGCTGGACGGGCCGCCGTCCATCACGCGGTTGCCGTTCATGCGGAAATACAGCAGCACGGCTTTCTTCAACCAGGCGTTTACAACCCAACCGCCCTTGCCATCCGGCTCGGCGACGCGGCGCTCACCCGATTCCAGCAGGTTCAGCACCTGATCGACGACCACACGCAGGCCGTTATCGCCTTCGATCTCATTCTGGGTCAGGTCGGCACGGCGCTCAAAGGCGCTCTCGATCACGGATTCAAGCGTTTGCATTTGCATCAACAGGGGTCCTGGGGGTTTCGAAACCAATATGGCGCAGCAGGCACTCGCGCAGGATCTCCTGGCGCTCGGGCGAAAGGGCTGCGTTGCTCCGGTCGGTGAGCTGGAAGAAATCTTCGACGCGCTCGCCGAACGTGGCGATACGCGCATCATGCACGCGCACCTCCGCTTCGGCCAGCGCCTGCGACACAGCGGCCAGCAGGCCGGGGCGGTCGGTACATACGAGGGCGAGCTGGGTACGCTCGCCCACGGGGTTGAACGTAACGCGCGGTGCCATCTGGAAATGCCGAAGGTGTCGCGAAATCCCGCGCTTGGGTGCGCTGTGCCCTTCGGGGTGATCCAGTGCGCGCATCAGACGCAGGCGTAACTCTTCCGCACGCTGCAGCGAGGCCGGCGCCTGGGTATCCGATTCCAGCAGCAGGAACGTATCCAGGGCCATGCCGGTATTCGAGACCAGGATGCGCGCCTCGACGACGGAAAAGCGCAGGCGGTCGAGCACCGCCGTGACCGTGGCAAACAGGCCATCGCGGTCCGCCGCATAGACGAACAGCTCGGTGCTGCCACGCACGGAGAACGGGTGCACTTCGACCATCGGCGTATCCCCGCCGGCGCGAAGGATGGCCGCGGTCTGCCACGCGATCTGCTCGGGCCGGTGGCGCAGGAAGCTCAGGTCGGGGAACTCGGCCCAGACTTTCGCGATATCGTCCGCGGCGAAATGCTCGGCGACGAGCATGCCCAACGCACGCTCACGGCATTCGCGCACGCGCGAGCCGGCAATGGCCGCATGGCTGATATCGCTGCGCAAGGCAAAACGCGTCGCGGTGTAAAGATCGGACAGCAAGCGGTCTTTCCAGGCGTTCCATAGTTTGGGGCTGGTGCCGATGATGTCCGCGATCGTGAGCAGGTACAGGTGATCGAGATGTTCCCAATCGCCCACGACCGAAGCGAACCGATGCACCACGTCCGGATCGGTGATGTCCTGGCGCTGTGCCGTGGTGCTCATCAGCAGGTGCTGGCGAACCAGCCATGCGACGAGGTCCACCTGCTCCTCAGGCAGGCGCAGGCGGGTGCAGAAGGCACGCGCGTCTTCTTCACCGAGCACCGAGTGATCACCACCGCGCCCCTTGGCGATGTCATGGAACAACGCCGCCAGCAGCATCAGCTCCGGGCGTTCGATATGCGGCCAGATCTCGCAGCCCAGGGGGAATTCGCGGCGTGCGCCCGCATCGGCAAAGCGCGCCACGTTACGTAGCACGCGCAGCGTGTGCTCATCCACCGTGTACACGTGGAAAAGGTCGTACTGCATGCGACCGACGACCTTGCCGAACGCCGGCAGGATCGCGGCAAGCAGGCCATGGCGATTCATCCGCCACAACGCATCCACCGCCGGTGCGCCACGCCGCAGCAGGGCGAGGAAGGCATCGAGTACCGCCTGGTCATCGGCCAGGCCTTCGCCGTGCAGTGAGACCGCGTGCTGGATCCGGCGCATCGTTTCGGCCGTAAAGCCGGTGATGCCTGGCGCATCGAGGCGCGCAATGAAAATCTCCACCAACGCGGCGGGCCGGCGGACAAACAAGTGCGGGTTACTGACGGCAATGCGCGAGCCGTAGCGCAGGTAGTCGCTGCCAATGGGTTCAGGCTCGGTCGTCGGGTCCAGCATCTCCTCGAAGCGTTCGACCAGTTGCGTGCCCGATCGCTCGATCTGCGTGGCCGCGCGGTAGTAGCCCTGCATGAACTGCTCGACGCCCAGGTTCTTGGCGTGCTCATCCTCGAAACCGAGCCGCGTAGCCAGCGCACGCTGGTAGTCGAACAGCAGGCGCTCCTCGGCCCGCCCCGCTTCCAGGTGCAATGCGTACCGGTAACGACGCAGGGTTTCCTCCGCACGACTGAGGCGCGCAGCCTCCACCGGCTCCAGGAGGCCCTCGGCGATCATCGCGTCGAAATCCGGGGCGTTTGCCAGGCGACGGCCCAGCCAGCGCAGCGCATCGAGCGTGCGCAGGCCACCGGGGCCGTCCTTCAGGTTCGGCTCGAGGTTTTGGGCGGTATCGTCATAGCGGGCGTGGCGCGCGTCGCGCTCAGCGAGGCGCGCCGCGAGGTACTGCCGGGGTGGCCACAAGGCCGGGTCATCCAGGATGCCGCGAAGTTCATCCGCGAGAATCGGCCAGCCCGCCAGGCGGCGGCCATCAAGGAGGCTGGTGAACACGCTGGCGTCCTGGGCGGCAAGCTCGCGGCACTGGGCCACGGTGCGTACCGCGTGGCCGGGCTTCAGGCCAATATCCCACAGACAGGCGAAGAAGTTCTCGAGCGCGCGATACAGGGCCGGCGAGCTCTCGCCCACCATGGCCAGCAGGTCCACGTCGGAGCTGGGAAACAGCATGCCGCGGCCGAAGCCGCCCACGGCGAACAGCGTGGCGGCGGCCATGTCGCCCAGGCAGGCGCCCCAGGCGTGCACAACCACTTTTTCGACGATCTGCGCGCGGCGACGGGCCAGGGCCGAGGCGTCTTCCCCCTCGCCAAAGGCGGTATTGAGGGCGCGATCGGAGTCGCCCAGCAACTGGCGCAGGGAGCGGCGCGCTTCCGGCGAAACACCGGAGCGGGGAACGACCGCGGGCAGGCGTGGAAGCGGAGGAAGCGTCACGTCAGGGCCCCTAGACGGTAGTTTGGCGCCCCCACGCCGCGCAGGCCGGGGGCGCGAGGAACGTTAAGCGGCGTCCGGCCAGGGTGTCAGGATCTCGAAACCGTCTTCCGTCACGGCCACGGTGTGCTCCCACTGGGCTGAAAGCGAGTGGTCCTTGGTGACCACTGTCCAGCCATCGGGCAGCGACTTGGTGTGCGGCTTACCAGCGTTGATCATCGGCTCGACCGTGAAGGTCATGCCCGGCTTGAGCTCCAGGCCCGTGCCCTGGCGGCCGTAATGCAGCACCTGCGGCTCGTCGTGGTAGACCTTGCCGATACCGTGGCCACAATACTCGCGGACCACCGAGAAACCCGCCGCTTCGGCGTGCTTCTGGATCGCGGCGCCGACGTCACCCAGGGTGGCGCCCGGCTTCACCGCCTCGATGCCTTTCATCATGGCTTCGAACGTGGTCTCGACCAGGCGCTTGGCCAGCACGCTGGGCGTGCCGACGAAGTACATGCGGCTGGTATCGCCGTGCCAGCCATCCTTGATGACCGTGACATCGATATTGATGATGTCGCCGTCCTTCAGGACCTTGGTATCGGTGGGAATGCCGTGGCAGATCACATGGTTGACCGAGGTGCAGACGGTCTTCGGGAAGCCCCGGTAGCCGACATTGGCCGGGATGGCCTTCTGCACGTTCACGATGTGATCGTGGGCCAGGCGGTCCAGTTCCTCGGTGGTGACACCGGGCTTTACGTGGGGCACCAGCATGGCCAGCACTTCGGCGGCGAGGCGGCCGGCTTCGCGCATGGCCTGGATCTCTTCGGGGGTCTTCGGTACGACTGCCATGGTATCTCTCTCTTTTTCCTTTGCCCTCAGGGGGATGGGCTCTCCACCCACGTGGCGGCGCCCCGGCTGGTTTTCCACCCCATGCCTTGCGGCGGATGGGCTGGGGGCGCTACAATTAGCGAGTTTTGCTGCCCGGCGATGCCAGTTTTACCTGGCCACGGGAGCGAAACCGAAGCGCGATTGTAACCGCACGACGCCACCATTGGCCCGGCGCAAGGCAATCGCTTTTAACGCCACACACGCATCGGCACCGCCTTCGGGGTGCCTTGCCCCGCCGTCGACGAGCGAAAGGCTCCGCGGCACGGGCAGGGTCGAAGCCGGGGATGCGTGGAGGTCCCAACCCCCATAGAACCGCCCCAGAGCGGTTCACCAGGAGTAATTCCATGGCACAAGTCACCATGCGCGAGATGCTGGAAGCCGGCGTCCATTTCGGCCACCAGACCCGCTACTGGAACCCCAAGATGGCTCCGTACATCTTCGGCGCCCGCGGCAAGATCCACATCATCAACCTCGAGAAGACCCTTCCGCTCTTCAACGACGCGATGAACTTCCTCTCGGGCCTGGCCCAGAAGGGCGGCACCATCCTGTTCGTCGGCACCAAGCGTTCGGCCCGCGAAGCGCTGGCTGAAGAAGCCGGCCGCGCCAACCAGCCGTTCGTCACCGCCCGCTGGCTCGGCGGCATGCTGACCAACTTCCGCACCGTGAAGCAGTCGGTTGCCCGCCTGAAGGAACTCGAAGCCGCCGAAACCGACGGTTCGTTCGACCGCCTGGTCAAGCACGAAGTGCTGGCCCGTCGCCGTGAGCGCGAGAAGCTCCAGAACTCGCTGGGCGGCATCAAGGACATGAACCGCCTGCCGGACGCCCTCTTCATCGTGGACATCGGCCACGAAGACATCGCCGTCCAGGAAGCCCGCAAGCTCGGCATCCCGGTCGTCGCCGTCGTCGATACCAACTACGACCCGGCCCTCGTCGACTACGCCATCCCGGGTAACGACGACGCCATCCGCGCCATCCAGCTCTACGCCCGCGCCGCTGCCGACTCCATCCTGGAAGGCAAGGCCGCCGCTCCGCAGCACGCCGCCCGTGGCGATGCCAACGAGTTCGTGGAAATGGACGAAGCCGGCAACCCGGTTGCTAAGGACGAAGCCCCGCGTGGCGAGCGTCGCAACGACCGCGGCCCGGCCAAGAAGGGTGCACCGCGTCGCGAAGGCGGCCGTGACGGTGGTCGTGGCCGCGCGTAAGCGCCCCACCCCGTAACCCGCTCTTCCGTTTTACCCGCGCCGCGGCACCCGCCGCGGCGCACTTCAAAACTTTGAGGAATTACCATGGCTGAGATCTCTGCAAGCCTCGTCAAGGATCTGCGTGAGCGTTCGGGCGTCGGCATGATGGAGTGCAAGAAGGCACTCGTCGAAAACAATGGCGATATCGAAGCGGCGATGGAATGGCTGCGCAAGAACGGCATGGCCAAGGCTGACAAGAAGGCCGACCGCGTCGCCGCCGAAGGCCTCGTCGCCGTCGCCACCCATGGTGGCAAGGGCGTCATGGTCGAAGTGAACAGCGAAACCGACTTTTCGTCGCGCAACGAAGCCTTCATCCAGTTCACCAAGGATGTGGCCAACGTCGCCCTCGAATCGGGCGCCAAGGACATCGAGACCCTGAAGGCCGCCAAGCTCGGCGACACCACGGTTGAAGACGCCGCCAAGGCCCTCACGCTGACCATCGGCGAGAAGTTCGACGTCCGCCGCATCGCCACTGTCGAGACCGACAGCGTGCTGGGCGCGTACTCGCATGGCGGCCGCATCGGCGTGCTCGTGGCACTCAAGGGTGGCTCGGAAGAGCTGGCCAAGGGCATCGCCATGCACGTGGCTGCGATGAACCCGAAGTTCATCAAGGTCGAAAACGTCCCGGCAGATTTCCTTGAGAAGGAAAAGGAAATCGAGCTCTCGAAGATGTCGGACAAGGAAAAGCAGAAGCCGGCCGAGATCCTCGAGAAGATCGTGTCGGGCAAGATCAACAAGATCCTTGCCGACGTGACCCTCGTGGGCCAGGCCTACGTTATCGACACCGAGATTACCGTGGCTGATGCCCTGAAGAAGGGTGGCGCGGAAATCATCTCCGTCGAGCGTCTCGCCGTTGGCGAAGGCATCGAGAAGGTGGTCGACGACTTCGCTGCCGAAGTGATGAAGCAGGCTGGTCTGGCGTAAGCCACCCCGCCTCGCTAACGAAAAAGCCCGGCATTTGCCGGGCTTTTTTTATGCCTGCGTTTCGAGACGGCTCGCCTTCGGCTTCGCGGGGCTCGGCCTTTGGCCATCGCGTTGGCGCTCGGACGTCTCTGGAAAGAGCCCTTGGCACCCACCCTCGCTGCTCAGACAAGTCTCCAACGTTCGAAAGGGACGCCCCTCCGGGGCCATGTACTTATTGCCCTACGGGCGCGAACCGGCGTGCGGACGGGGGTTTGAAACTCGCCTTCCCTGGCTCGGTTTCAAACGACCGGCCATCCGTGGCCGGCCCCGCCTGTGGCGGCTGTTCCCGTCCGCCCGCCTCGTCTCCGAAACTCGCCTCGAGGGTGGGCGCCAAGGGCTCTCGGACACACTGAGGCGGATCGGTGGGAAAGCCACCGCCGGCAACACGGCCGACCTCGCGGCACCCCACACCTGACAAACGGCCGAAACACCCGGCCGTAGGAGCCCACCCTGTGGGCGACATCTTTCGCCTCACCGCTCAGGCCCTGTCGCACGGCACGATCGATCAAGAGCCACACGCCGCAAGATCCGGAGTCTGCCGCGAACGGCGTCGCCCACAGGGTGGGCTCCTACGGGGGTGGGCGTTGGCTTGTGGGTAGGTCGCACCTCGGGCGACAAGGCCTGCCGCCACGACCATGGTGCTGGCTCTCCCATCACACGCTCTCAGTGCTTCGGAGAGTCCTCGGCGCCCACCCTCGAGGCGAGTTTCGCAGGCGAGGCAGCCGGGCGGGAACAGCCCCGCAGGGGGGACGGCCATGGATGGCCGTTCCTTTTCGACGAGACAGGGACGTCTCGTCGAAAAGCCCCGCCCGGCTGCCGGTTCGCGCCCGTAGGGCAATAAGTACATTTGCCCCGCAGGGGCACTCCTTTTCGAACGACGAGGACCTGTCTGAGCAGCGAGGGTGGGCGCCGAGGGCTCTTTCCAGAGACGTCCGAGCGCTAACGCGATGGCGTAAGCCGAGCCAGCCCAACGCGATGACGAAGGCGAGCCCGCTCGACCAAACATGCATTCGCGCCAGCGAATGAACCGATTCAAAAAGCACGGCCAGTAAAGGCGTCCCGACGTGAACAGCGACACTTTTTCACGTGCCTGTAACAAAGCCGCCGCGCTACACTACCGCCGTTTTGCCTCACACAAACTGGAGACCCCCCATGAGCACCCCGCTGAACCACCGCCGCATCCTGCTCAAGCTCTCCGGTGAAGCCCTGATGGGCAGCGAAGACTACGGTATCGACCCCAAGGTCATCGGCCGTCTCGCCAAGGAAATCCTCGAAGTCATCGACGCTGGCGTCCAGGTCGGCGTCGTCATCGGCGGCGGCAACATCTTCCGCGGCGCCGGCCTCGCCGCCTCCGGCATGGACCGCGTCACCGGCGACCACATGGGCATGCTCGCCACCGTCATGAACGCCCTCGCCATGCAGGACGCCATCGAGAAGCTCGGCGGCGAAGCCCGCACCATGAGCGCCATCAAGATCAACGAAGTCTGCGAAGACTTCATCCGCCGCCGCGCCATCCGCCACCTCGAAAAGGGCCGCGTCGCCCTCTTCGCCGCCGGCATCGGCAACCCCTTCTTCACCACCGACTCCGCCGCCGCCCTTCGCGCCGTCGAAATCGGTGCCGATCTCCTGCTCAAGGCCACCAAGGTCGACGGCGTCTACAGCGCCGACCCCAAGCGCGACCCCACGGCCACCCGCTACGACCACCTCAGCTACAACCAGGTCATCGAGCGCCGCCTCGAAGTCATGGATACCGCCGCCATCGCGCTCTGCCGCGAAAACAAGCTCCCGCTGCGCATCTACGACATGACCCAGCCCGGCAACCTCATGAAGATCATGAAGGGCGAACCCGTGGGCACCCTGGTGGACGCCGGCTAAACCGGCCTCCGGCCGCCCTGCTATACTCGCCTGCTGACCAGATCCACCGGAAAACCGCCCATGATCAATGACATCAAGAAAGATGCTGAGACCCGCATGGGCAAGAGCATCGATTCGCTCAAGCACGACCTCAAGTCGATCCGCACCGGTCGCGCCAACCCCGCGATCCTCGAGAACATCCGCGTGCCCTATTACGGCAGCGATACCCCGCTCTCGCAGGTCGCCAACGTCACCACGCCCGACGCACGTTCGCTGTCCGTCAAGCCATTCGACAAGGCCATGATCGGCCCGATCGAAAAGGCCATCATGGCATCCGATCTCGGCATCACGCCGACCACCATGGGCATGGACATCCGCCTGAACTTCCCGCCGCCGACCGAGGAGCGCCGCAAGGAGCTCGCCAAGACCGTGGCTAAGGAAGGCGAGCAGGCCAAGATCGCCATCCGCAACGTCCGTCGCGATGCCATCCAGCACGTCGACAAGCTCCTGAAGGACAAGGCCGTTACGGAAGACGACAAGAAGCGTGCCGATGACGACATCCAGAAGCTGACCGACAAGTTCATCAAGGAAGTGGACGACGTCGTCAAGGAAAAGGAAAAGGAGCTGATGGCGCTCTGACGCGCCATCGGTCCTGCGCCCATGGCCGCGAAACCCGATGCCCGGGTTCCCCGCCACATCGCCATCGTCATGGATGGCAACGGCCGCTGGGCGAAGCAGCGTCTTCGCCCGCGGACGTTTGGCCACCACGCCGGCCAGAAGGCCGTGCGTACGGCCGTCGAATTCTGCCTCCAGCGCGGCGTCGCCTCGCTGACGCTGTTCGCCTTCTCCAGTGAGAACTGGTCGCGGCCGGCCACCGAGGTCTCGGCGCTCATGGAGCTGTTCCTGAAGGCCATCGACCGGGAAGTGGATGAGCTGCACGGCAACGGCGTGCGCATTCGCTTCGTGGGCGATCTGGAAGCCTTCGCACCCGAGCTTCGCGCACGCATGCTCGGCGCCATGGAGCGCACCTCCGGCAACATCGCGCTGAACATGAACGTCGCCGTGAATTACGGTGGCCGCTGGGATATCGCCAACGCGGCGCGCCTGGCCGCCGAAGCCGCGGCGCGCGGCGAGTTTTCACTGGCCGAACTCGACGAGCAGCGCCTCAACAGCTTCACCTGCCTCGCCGACCAGCCGCCGCTCGATCTTTTCATCCGCACCGGCGGCGAACGCCGGGTGAGCAACTTCCTGCTCTGGCAGCTTGCCTACGCCGAGCTCTATTTCACCGACACCCTGTGGCCCGATGTCGACCAGGCCTGCCTCGCCGAGGCTCTGGACGACTATGCCCGCCGTGAGCGCCGCTATGGCCGCACGGGCGAGCAGGTCGCCGCAGGCTAACGCCGGACCCCCATGCTGAAGCAACGCATCATCACCGCGCTGATCCTCCTTCCGGCGGTGCTCGCCCTCATCCTGCTGCCGCCGACTACCTTTTTCGCGGCGGTGGTCGCCATCGTCTTCGTCGGCGCGGCGTGGGAATGGGCGCAGCTTGCGGGCTTCCGCACCCCGGTGAGCCGCGGCATCGTTGCCGCCGCCGCTGCCGTCGTCTTCGTCGTGATGTTGGTCGTGAGCACGCATGGCCTGCTGGCCGCGCTTACCTTCGCCGGCGTGGCGTGGTGGATCGGCTGCTGTTTCTGGCTGCGCCATTTTACGTTCGCCGCCGCACCCAACAACGAAAACCGCATGCTGAAGCTCGGTGCGGGCGTCCTTGTCATCCTGCCGGCGCTGGCCGCCGCCACCGATCTCCACGCCAGCGATCGCGGCCACTGGTGGACCCTGCTCGCGCTGGCCATCGTGTGGGCCGCAGACACCGGTGCCTACTTCAGCGGCCGCTACTTCGGCCGCCGCAAGCTGGCACCGAGGATTTCCCCTGGGAAGACCTGGGCCGGTGTTTACGGTGCCGTTGTTGGCGGAGGCCTCGTAGCCTTCGTCGGCGGCTGGCTGCTGGGCGTTGAAGATGGGGCGAAGCTTGTTGGCCTGACCATCCTGGGCGTCATCACCGTAGCCGTAGCGGTCGTCGGCGATCTCTTCGAAAGCCTGATGAAGCGCCACGCTTCGGTCAAGGATTCCGGCAACCTCATCCCCGGCCACGGTGGCCTGCTCGATCGCCTGGATAGCGTCTTCGCGGCCCTGCCGATCTTCGCGGCGGGCAAGCTCCTGCTAGGCCTGTAGCCATGGCCATCCGCCAGGTAGGGGTCCTCGGCGCCACGGGTTCGATCGGCACCAGCACGCTGGATGTCATCGCGCGCCACCCGGACCGTTTCCGTGCCAGCGTGCTCGTCGCGAATCGCGGCACCGAAGCGCTGGCCAAGCTCTGTGAGCGTTTCCGTCCGGATCTGGCCATCGTGGCCGATCCGTCGATGGAAGCCGATCTCGCGCGCCGCCTGGCGGCCGCTGGCGTGCGCTGCGAGATCGCTTCGGGCGCCGACGCGGTTACCGCCGCCGCCGCGGGGCCGCTCTGCGATACGGTCGTCGCAGCCATCGTGGGCGCGGCGGGTCTCGATTCCACGCTGGCAGCGGCGCGGGCCGGCAAGCGCCTCCTGCTGGCGAACAAGGAATCCATCGTGATGGGCGGCGAACTGCTGCTCCAGGCCCTGCGCGACGGTGGCGGGGATCTCATTCCGGTCGATTCCGAACACAACGCCATTTTCCAGTGCCTGCCTGGCGGGCGCCCGAACCTGAACGGCGCAGGTGTGCGTCGGCTCATTCTTACGGCGTCGGGCGGCCCGTTCCGCGGGAAGACCCGCGCCGAGCTCGGCACGATCACGCCGGACCAGGCCTGTGCCCATCCGAAATGGTCCATGGGCCGGAAGATCTCGGTGGATTCGGCGACGTTGATGAATAAAGGCCTCGAAGTTATCGAGGCCCACCACCTTTTCGCGGCACCGGCCGACGCCATCGATGTGGTCGTCCATCCGCAGAGCCTTGTCCATTCGATGGTGGACTACGTCGATGGCTCGGTACTGGCCCAGCTGGGCAACCCGGACATGCGCACCGCCATCGCCTGCGCGCTGGCCTACCCCGAGCGCATCGACGCCGGCGTGGCCCCGCTGGACCTGGCTGCCCATGCCCGGCTGGACTTCGAGCAACCCGATCTGGAGACCTTCCGCTGCCTCGCCCTGGCCTTCCAGGCCCTGCGCGCCGGGGGCGACGCCACGGCCATCCTGAACGCGGCGAACGAGGTGGCCGTGGAGGCTTTCCTCGCCGGCACCCTACCCTTCCTGGGCATCGCCGAGGTCGTTGAACGCGTTCTTGAGGAACTGCCGGCCAATCCTGTGGTCGATGTCCAGACCCTTGTCGAGCGTGATGCCGAAGCCCGACGGGCCGCCCGGGGCGTGCTCCACCGCGCTTACTGCTAAACTCGTTCCACCCAAACGTTTTTTCGAGACCCGCCCCCTCAGATGAGCCCATTCCTCGGTTCCGTGTTCTGGCTGCTGGTGACGCTTGGCGTCCTGGTGACCTTCCACGAATTCGGCCACTACTGGGTCGCGCGCCGCTGTGGCGTGCGCGTCCTGCGCTTTTCGGTGGGCTTTGGCCGGCCGCTGTGGCGTCGCGTCGCGAAAGACGGCACCGAATACCAGATCGCCGCCATCCCGCTCGGCGGCTATGTGAAGATGCTGGACGCCCGCGAAGGCGACGTACCCGAGAGCGAGCGCGCCGAAGAATTCACCGGCAAATCCGTGTGGAAGCGCATCGCCATCGTCGCCGCCGGCCCGGTCTTCAACCTCGTGTTCACCATCGTGGCCTTCTGGGCCATGTATATGGTCGGCCGCCCGGACGTGGCCCCGATCATCGCGGCCACCCCGGGTTCCCCGGCCGCCGTGGCGGGCATCCACCCGGGCGATCGCCTGCTGGCCGTCGACGGCACGGCGGTATCGACCTGGAGCGATGCCACCGACGTGCTGTTCAACGGCCTGCTCGGTAACGAGCCGGTGCCGGTGCACGTGCGCGGCACCGATGGCAGCGAACGTAACGTCGTGCTCCCCGTGCAGAACCTGGCGTTTGGCGACGCCGGCAAGCGGTTCCGCGAACTGGGCCTCGACCTCGAATCCCCGCCCGCCATCATTGATCAGGTCGTGCCCGGCGATCCCGCCGCACTCGCTGGCCTGCACCCGGGCGACCGCATCACCACGGTCAACGGCCAGGCCGTCGACGATTTCTCCGGCTTCACCAAGCTCGTCCAGGCGCAGGCGGCCACATCGCCCAAGCTGGCCCTGGGTATCGAGCGCGATGGCAAAGCCTCCACGCTGGACGTGACCGCCCGCATGGCCTCCGAGCAGGGCCAGCCGACCCGTTGGCTCGTCGGCATCGCCGGCAAGCCCCTGGAAGTCGCCACCCTGCGCTATGGCCCGGTGCGTGCGTTCACCGAGTCCCTGCACTCGACGTGGTCGGGTGCCACGTCCACCCTCGGCATGATCGGCAAGATGCTCTCGGGACAGGCCTCGGCCAAGAACATCTCGGGCGTCATTGGCATCGCGCAGGTGGCCAACAGCGCGGCCAACCAGGGCCTGGGCTGGTTCCTCAACTTCCTGGCGCTGGTATCGCTGAGTCTTGCGATCTTGAACCTGCTGCCGATCCCCGTCTTGGACGGGGGACACCTGCTGTATTACCTTATTGAGTTGGTCAAAGGCAGCCCGGTCAGCGAACGCACCATGATCGCCGGCCAGTATGTTGGGCTCGCTCTGCTGTTTACGTTGATGGGGTTGGCGTTTTTCAACGACATCCAGCGCATGCTCGTCTCGTGACGGGGGCGCACCTCTCTTTTCCCGGCCTCGGGGGCTCACGCGCCCGCGGCCAGACGATGCCGGGCATGAGTCCGGCACGTGCTCCTCTTCGGTCACCGGCCTCGTCCGCCGGTGGCTGGAATTAACCCATTGGAATCGACGATGAAGCGTATCGCCGCCCTGATCCTGCTTGCCTCCCTGTCCGCCAATGCGCTTGCCTTCGAGCCGTTTGTCGTTTCCGATATCCGTATCGATGGCCTGACCCGCATTGCGCAAGGCACGGTGCTGAGCTACCTGCCGATCGAGAAGGGCGACACCCTCAGCGATGACAAGGCCCAGGCCGCCATCCGCGCCCTCTACCAGACCAAGTTCTTCAGCGATGTCGAAGTCGAGCGCGAAGGCGACATCCTGGTCATCAAGGTGGTCGAGCGCCCGGCTATCGCCAAGCTCACACTGCGCGGCAACAAGGACATCAAGGAAGACGACCTGCGCAAGGGCCTGAAGGAGATCGGCCTGGCCGAGGGCGAAACCTTCGACCGTCTCTCGCTCGACCGCGTGCAGCAGGAACTGATCCGCCAGTACTACAACCGCGGCAAGTACAACGTTTCCGTCGATCCGCACGTGACCCAGCTCGATCGCAACCGAGTTGCCGTGGATATCGAAATCCGCGAAGGCAAGGCCGCCAAGATCAAGGAAATCAACGTCGTCGGCAACAAGGCGTTCACGGACAAGGAAATCCGCGACGGCTTTGAATCGAATACCTCCAACTGGCTGTCCTGGTACTCCAAGGACGACCAGTATTCGCGCGAGAAGCTCTCGGGCGATCTGGAAAAGCTCAGCAATTACTACATGAACCGCGGCTACGCCGATTTCGGCATCGATTCCACGCAGGTGGCGATCAGCCCGGACAAGCGCGCCATGTACGTCGATGCCAGCGTGAAGGAAGGCGAGGTCTATACCGTCTCCGACGTGAAGCTGCTCGGTGAGCTGATCCTGCCGGAAGAGACCCTGCGCAAGCTGGTCTATATCCACAAGGGCGACACCTTCAACCGCGCCGCCATCGAAGCGTCGAGCGATGCGATCAAGGCGATCCTCGCCAACATCGGCTACGCGTTCGCCAAGGTCACCCCGGTGCCGAAGCTGGACAAGGATAAGCGCACCGCCGACCTCACCCTGTTCATCGAACCGGGCAAGCGCGTGTACGTGCGCCGCGTCGTCTTCCAAGGCAATACCCGCACGGAAGACGAGGTGATGCGTCGCGAAATGCGCCAGCTCGAAGGCGCGTGGTACTCGCAGGGCGCCATCGATCGTTCGAAGACCCGTCTGCAGCGCCTCGGCTTCTTCAAGACGGTCGACATCGACAAGCAGCTGGTCCCGGGCACCGTCGACCAGGTGGACCTCACCGCCAAGGTGGAAGAGCAGTCCGCGGGCTCGCTCATGTTCGGCGTGGGTTACTCGCAGTACTCCGGCATCATCCTGTCGGCGTCGGTGTCGCAGAACAACTTCATGGGTACCGGTGACCGCTTCTCGATCGGCGCGGAAACCAGCACGTACTACAAGCGCGTCAACGCGAGCTACGTGAACCCGTACCTCACCGATTCGGGCATCTCGCTGGGTTACAACCTCGGCTACAGCAAGCTCGATTACGGCGATACCGATCTGGCGAACTACACGTACAGCACCAAGTCGTTCGAAACGACGCTGTCGTTCCCGATCACCGACTTCGATTCGCTGTCGACCAGCTTGGGTATCAGCTCGAACCTGATCAACAGCTCGTACTACACGCCGCGCCAGCTGGTGGCCTACCAGGATGCCCTGGGCAACAAGACGATCCATTCGTGGACGTCGAGCCTGGGTTACACCCACGATACGCGTAACAGCTACTGGGCACCGACCCGCGGTGGCCAGCTCTCGCTGTCGATCTCGGGTGCCCTGCCCGGTTCCACCGTGCAGTACTACAAGATCTTCGGCGAAGCCAACCATTACTGGCCGATCGGCAAGGGCTTCGTGCTCTACCTCGATGGCCAGGTCGGTTACGGCAAGACGTACGGCCAGACCTACGACCACGACGGCTACGGCACCAACGCCGATGGCTCGCCGAACTTCAACGACGTCATCTACAAGAAGGGCGACAAGGTCGCGTTCCCGTTCTGGGAGAACTACTACGCCGGTGGTGTGCGCGACGTCCGCGGCTTCCAGGACAACACCCTGGGTCCCCGCCTGTGCGACGGCGGCAGCCTCAGCTCCACGCCGGACAAGAAGAACCAGTGCTCGGGCGGCTATTACAGCTACGGCCAGCCGGTCGGTGGCGCGTTCAAGACCCTCGGTACCGCGCAGGTCTTCCTGCCGCTGCCGTTCCTGAAGGATGTGAACACCGCCCGCGTGTCGTGGTTCGTCGACGTCGGTAACGTCTACGAGAGCTACTCCACGTTCAAGGCCAGCGAGCTGCGTGCCTCCACCGGTCTCTCGCTGCAGTGGCAGGCGCCGATCGGCCCGCTGATCATCAACTTCGCGGTGCCGTTCCGTAAGCAGGCCGGCGACAACCGCTTCGTCGAACGCATCCAGTTCACCTTCGGCAACCAGTTCTAAAAATCGCACTGTTTGTACAATCCCGGGGTGGCAGGTCTAAAAACCTTGCCACCCCTTTTCTTTCTGGGAGTCCCCCCCGTGAGCGGCAACCCCCACTACACCCTCGCCGAACTGGCTGAACGCTTCGGCCTGGATGCGCATGGCGACCCGGCCACGACCGTGGACGGCGTCGGTACCCTGGCCGCGGCCACGCCGTCCCAGTTCACCTTCCTGTCCAACCCGAAGTACACCTCGCAGCTGGCGGAGACCCAGGCCGGCATCGTCGTGCTCAACGCGGATGCCCTGCCCCTGCGCCAGGGTGCGGCCCTCGTCGCGAAGGACCCGTACGTGGCCTACGCGAAGATCGCCGCCCTGTTCGACGTGATGGGCGATGCCCCGCGCGGGATCCACGCCAGTGCCGTGGTCGCGCCCTCGGCGCGCATCCACGCGACAGCCAGCATCGGCCCCTGCTGCGTCGTCGAGGACGGCGCGGTGGTGGAAGAAGGCGCCATCCTCGGCCCGCATTGCACGATCGGCCCAGGCTGCGTCGTGGGCGCCCACTCGCGCCTCGTGGCACGCGTCACCCTGGTGATCCGGGTCACGCTGGGCAAGCGCGTACTGGTCCACCCAGGCGCCGTCATCGGCTCCGATGGCTTCGGTCTCGCCTTCGACCGCGACCACTGGGTGAAACTGCCCCAGCTGGGCGGCGTGCGCATCGGTGACGATTGTGAAATCGGGGCCAATACCACGATCGACCGTGGTGCCCTGGAAGACACCGTGCTCGAGGAGGATGTCCGCCTCGATAACCAGATCCAGATCGCCCATAACGTGCACATCGGCGCCCATACGGCCATGGCAGGGTGCTCTGCGGTGGCTGGTAGTGCGAAAATCGGCCGCTACTGCCTGATCGGCGGTAATGCCGGGATCCTCGGCCACCTCGAAGTGGCCGACCGGGTTACCATCACGGCCAAGAGCCTGGTCACGGCATCCATCCGGGAGCCAGGCGAATATTCGTCAGGCTCCCCGCTGCAGGAAAACCGTCAATGGCGGCGTAATGCGGCGCGAATGAAACACCTAGACGAGTTTGCGCGCCGCCTTTCGGCGCTGGAAAAGGATAAAGGGCAATGACCGATACGAATGCTGCCGTGAAGCTCCCGGTGGGTGTCGAAGAGATCCAGCGGCTGCTGCCGCACCGCTACCCGTTCCTGCTGGTGGACCGGGTGACGGAGATCGACCCGGGCAAGACCATCACGGCGATCAAGAACGTCACGATCAACGAGCCGTTCTTCCAGGGTCATTTCCCCGGCCATCCGGTGATGCCGGGCGTGCTCATCGTCGAAGCCATGGCGCAGACCGCAGGCCTGCTCACCCAGATCACCAGCCAGATGGATGGTGCCGCCGGCAGCCCGCTGTTCTACCTCGTGAAGGTCGATAACGCGCGCTTCTCCGCCGTGGTCTCGCCGGGCGACCAGCTGGTGATGACGGTCTCGCTGAAGCGCCTCATTCGCGGCATGGGCCTGTTCGAAGCCAAGGCCCTCGTCGATGGCAACGTCGTCGCCTGCTGCGAACTGATGTGCGCCGCGAGGAACGACAAATGATCCACCCGACCGCGCAGATCGATCCGTCCGCGCGGATCGCGGATAACGTCAGCATCGGTGCGTACAGCATCATCGGTGCCGACGTGGTCATCGGCGAAGGCACCAGCATCGGCCCGCACGTCGTGATCGAGGGCCCTACGGTCATCGGCCGCGATAACCGCATCCTGCAGTTCGCCTCCATCGGTGGGCCGCCGCAGGACAAGAAATGGCAGGGCGAGCGTACCGAGGTCATCATCGGCGACCGCAACCTCATCCGCGAATTCGTCACGATCAACCGCGGCACCGGCGACGGTGGCGGCATTACGCGTGTCGGCAACGACAACTGGCTGCTGGCCTACGTGCACATTGCGCACGATTGCCAGGTGGGCAACCACATCGTGTTTTCGAACTACTCGGCACTGGCTGGCCACGCCGAAATCGGCGACTGGACGATCATGTCGGGCTATTCGGGCGTGCACCAGTTCTGCAAGGTGGGTGCGCATGCGTTCATCGGCATGGGCTGCCTGGTGGGTTCCGACGTGCCGCCGTTCGTCATGATGGCCAACGAAACCCGTGGCCGCCCGCGTGGCATCAATAGCGAAGGCCTGAAGCGCCGCGGTTTCGATACCGCCCGCATCGCCTCGATCAAGCGCGCCTACCGCACCCTCTACATGGCGGGCCTCCCGCTGGCCGAGGCGCGCGAGCAACTGGTGACGCTGGCTGAAACCAGCGAAGACGTGCGCCAGATGCTCGAGTTCCTCGATCGCAGCGAGCGCTCGCTCGCTCGTTGACGGCCGTGGCTGACGCACCCGTCATCGCCCTGATCGCCGGAGAAGACTCCGGCGATCAGCTCGGCGCCGATCTCCTCGATGCCCTGCGCGCCCGCTACCCGCACGCCCGTTTCGTCGGTATCGGTGGCCGCCGCATGATGGCGCGCGGTTTCGAGTCGTGGTTCGACATCCGCGAGTTGTCCGTCATGGGCTTCGCTGAGGTCGTGAAGCATCTGCCGCGCCTGCTCAAGCTGCGCAAGGCACTTGTCCAGCGCCTGCTGGCCACACGGCCCGATGTCACCATCGGCATCGATGCACCCGATTTCAACCTGGGCGTGGAGCGCAAGCTGAAGGCGGCCGGGTTGCGCACCGTGCATTACGTTAGCCCGTCCGTGTGGGCCTGGCGCGAGAAGCGCGCGGAAAAAATCGGCCAGTCGGCGGATCGCGTGCTCTGCCTGTTCCCGATGGAACCGCCGATTTACGCGAAGCACGGCGTCGACGCCCGCTTCGTTGGCCATCCGCTGGCGGATACGTTCCCGATGGTGTCCGACCGCGCTGGCGCACGCGATGCGCTGGGGCTGCCGCATAACGCGCCGGTCCTGGCTGTCCTGCCGGGCAGCCGACCCAGCGAGATTGAGCGCATTGGCGCCATCTTCATCGAGGCGGCCAGACAGGTGGCGGCCGCCATGCCCGAACTTCGCATCGTGGTGCCCGCCGCCAACGAACGCGTGCACGCGCGACTTGGCGAGCTGCTGAAAGGCTTCCCCGGTACCCCGCCGCTGCTCACCGATGGGCATTCGCATGAGGCCATGCTCGCGGCGGATACCGTGTTGCTTGCGTCCGGCACCGCAACGTTGGAAGCCATGCTTGCAAAGCGCCCCATGGTGGTCGGTTACCGCGTATCGCCCACGAGCTACCGGATCGCCAGGGTGCTGAAGATGCTGAAGACCGACGTCTACAGCCTGCCCAACATCCTGGCCCGGGCCTGCGGCCTTGGCCGCAATCTGCTCGTGCCGGAATACATGCAGGACGATTGCACGCCCGCGAACCTGGCATCGGCCACGCTTGAGATGCTTGGCGATAGCGAGCGCCGCGGTGCCATCGTGGCCGCCTTTGAATTCCTGCACCAGGAACTGCGTGGCGGCCTCGAAGGACATGCCGCCGACCATGCGGCGGACGCTATCGCAGACTTCGTGACCACACCCGCGGCGGCCGTCGCGGCGGCCCCCGCACAGAGCTGATCGCATGCCGCGCAAACCCAACGTCACGCGCCAGCTCGGCAGCGAGTACGTCATTGCCGGTGTCGACGAAGCCGGGCGTGGCCCGCTTGCGGGGCCGGTGGTCGTGGCGGCGGTCATCCTCGATCCGGCCCGGGTCATCCGCGGCCTCAACGATTCCAAGCAGCTCGACGAAGCCACCCGGGAAAAGCTGTTCGACCGGATCGTCGAGCGCGCGCTGGCCTTCAGCGTCGTGTTCGTCGAGCGCGAAGAGATCGACACCATCAATATCTTCCAGGCCACGATGGCGGGGATGACCCGTGCGCTCATGGGGCTTTCGCTAGCACCCACCATGGCGCTGGTGGACGGTAACCGGCTCCCGCGCACCCTGCCCTGTACCGGCCGCGCCGTGATCGGCGGCGATGCGACGGAACCCGCCATCAGCGCGGCGTCCATCCTGGCCAAGGTCAGTCGCGACCGCCACATGAAGGCGCTGGACCTGCTGCATCCGGGCTACGGCTTCGCGAAGCACAAGGGTTATGGCGTGCCCGAACACCTCCAGGCCCTGGACCGCCTGGGCCCCTGCGATGCCCACCGGCGCAGCTTCTCGCCGGTCAAGCGCTGGTTCGAGCCGGAAGGCCCCGGTGAGCCCGTCGCCGACCTTTTTGCGGCAGTAACCTGAACGAGCTCTGCCGCTTTGGCATAAAAACCTAAAGTCCCCCACGAGCCGGCCGATAGCCCAGCTAACGCCCCCCACATGCCCGGGCGTCCGCTTTAGCCATCGAAACAGGGACTACCATGAAGAAGATCGCCATCGCCGCCGTGCTGATGCTCGCCGCCCCGCTGTCCGCGCAGGCTGCGTGCGCCGCCAAGGATTTCACCATCGACGGTTTCGCCGTGAAGCTGCAGCAGGGCTCGGGCCAGCCGCGCTTCAGCATGAAGGGCAACCTCGTGAACAAGTGCAGCGAAGCCGCTGCCGCACAGGTCCGCATCGATGCGAAGGACGCCTCGGGCAAGGTCATCGCCAGCAAGCAGGGCTGGCCGGCCGGTACCTCCAACATCGATCCGGGCAAGAGCGTCGATTTCGACCTCGGCCGCCTGTTCCGCTACTCGCCGGAAATGTCGGACTACACGGTCGTCGTTTCGGACGTGAAGGCCTGGTAATTCACCAGGACATGTAGGGGCGGGCTTGCGCGCAAGCGCGCCCCTACAGATTCGCAGCCGTCAAAGCGTGATCCAGGCCACTTTGTCGCCCGCCTGGAACGCGGTTTCGCGCGACGGCAGCCACACCAGCGCATGCGCAGATGCGAGGTTGCTGAGCATGTGCGAGTCCTGCAGCGGTAGCAGCGAAAGCCGGGCCACGGCGTCGGCCATGTCCAGGCGCATCCGCACGAGCCGGTCACGCTCGCTATCGGCCTCCACGCTGCCTTCCAGCACACCCTGCCGCCAGGCGGGCTGGATGGCCGTCTCGCCTTCCAGATGGCCGAGCACGGCCCGCGCATGCACCGCCAGGCAGACCAGTACCGCCGCAGGGTTGCCCGGCATACCCAGCAGTACCTTCCCCTCGCGCACCCCAAACCACAGCGGTTTGCCCGGTTTCTGCGCCACTTTCCAGAACACCTGGCGAACGCCCAGGCGGTCGGCGACCGCTGGCACGTAGTCACGATCCCCCACCGAGACACCCCCGCTGGTGACGACGAAATCCGCGCTATCAAGCGCGGCGCTCATCGATTCCTCCAGCGCGGCCTCGTCATCCGGTACGTAGGCGATCACGGGTTCACCGTAGCCGTGTTCCACGAACCACGCCCGTAACAGCGGGCCGTTCGCGTCGTAGACCTTGGCATCGGCAAGGGTTTCACCGACTTTCACCACTTCATCGCCCGTGACAAGTACGGCCACGCGCGGGCGGCGGCGCACATCGACTTCCGCGATGCCCGCCATGGCCAGCGCCGCGAGAAGGCCTGCCGTGACGCGTTGGCCGGCCTGGGCGATCTCCGCTCCCTCGAGCAGCTCCTCGCCCTCGTAGCGCACGCCCTCGCCAGCCCTGACGGTGTCACGCAGGGATATCTCGTCGCCGTCGCGATCGACGATTTCCTGCCGCGCGATCGCGTCGGCGCCCTCGGGCAGCATGCCGCCCGTATAGATCCGAACCGCCTGGCCCTGGCGCACCGCGACGTTCGCGGGCTCGCCCGCCGCCGACAAGCCCACCAGCATGCGCGGCCGCCCGCCGTCCTGGCTGCGGATGGCGTATCCATCGAGGGCGCTCTGGGTGAAACGCGGCAACGCGATGCGCGCGCGCGGTGACTCGGCCAGGACGGCCCCGAGGGCCAGTTCCACGGGCACGCGCTGCGTCCCCAGCGGCTTGACGTGTTCACGGTAGCGGGCAAAGGCCTCGCCCACTGGCAACAACGCCATCAGCTTGCCTCCCCGTAGCCGCCGGGATGTTTGCCACCGGTACGGCCGGTCTCCAGCAGATGGACCACGCCGGGCAGCGTCGCCGCGAGCGACTCGCTGGCGCCGCCGCGGCTCCCGGGGAAGGTCAGGATGAGGGTGTCACCCGCGTAGCCTGCCACGCCGCGCGAGAGCATCGCGAACGGCATACGCTGCTGGCCGAACGCGCGGGCGGTTTCCATGATTCCCGGGATCTCGACATCGAGCATCGGCTTCACGGTATCCACGGTGATATCGCGTGGGCCCAGACCCGTGCCGCCGACGGTGATCACCAGTTCGACCTTGCGCTCGCGCAACGTACGCAGCGCACCGCCCAGCACGTGCGCGTCGTCGGGCAGCACTGTGTACTCAATGGGAGCGAACCCCGCCGCCTCGAGCGCATCCCGCACGAAGGTGCCAGCGGTATCCGGCTTGGCGCCGCTCGCCACGGTATCGGAAAGCACTACCACGGCTGCGCTGCGTGGTGCGGCCAGGGTGCGGCGGTAATGCGACTTGCCGCCAAGCTTGCGCTCGAGGCGGCAGTCCTCGATATGCAGCTCGTCGGGCTCGGCGTAGGGCTTGAGCATGTCGTAGAGCGTCAGCGCGGCCAGGCTGGCGGCCGTGAGCGCTTCCATTTCAACGCCCGTCGGGCCAATCGTCTGCACTTCCGCGATGATCCGCACCGAGGTATCGGCCAGTTCGTATTCGACCTCGGCGCGATGGATGGGCAGTGGGTGGCAAAGCGGAATCAGTTCGTCGGTGCGCTTGGCGGCGAGGATCCCGGCGACCCGCGCCGTCTTCAGGGGATCGCCCTTCTCGGTCTCGCCGCTGCGCAGGAGCGCGATGCAATGCGCCGGCGCGTGGAGCGTGGCTGTCGCGCGGGCGACGCGCTTTGAGTCGGGTTTCTGGCTAACGTCTTTCATCCGTGGCTCGCATGCGAAGTGTGGCGGTGCGGGCGCGGCGCGCCATCGTCCAGGTCGTCGCGGATGCAACAGCCCTCGACGAAGGCGCTGCTGCCATCGCTGTAGAACTCTTCCTTCCAGATCGGCGCGGTGTGCTTCACGGCATCGACGGCATGGCGGCATGCTTCGAACGCTTCCGCACGGTGCGGCGCACGTACCACGCAGACAATCGCGATATCGCCAATGGCCAGGTCACCCAGGCGGTGCACGATGCGCACATAGGGCACCCCAAAGCGCTGGCGTGTTTCTTCCTCGACGCCGCGAATCACTTTTTCGGCGAGCCCCTCGTGCGCCGTATAGGCAAGATGCTGCACGGCGCGGCCTTCGTGGTGGTTGCGCACCGTACCGACGAACAGCGCCAGGCCACCGCATTCGGCGTGCGCGTCCAGTTCAAGCAGGGGCTCCACCGTGACCGGTGCGTGCGACAGGACAGGATGCGTCATGGCTTAGCCCCCTGCGACCGGCGGTAAAAGAGCGATACGTCCATCCGTGGGTAAGGCGTCCGCGCGGCGCACGATGGTATCGCCCGTCACGCAAGCGCACCGGTCAAGTGACGCGGCCAGTTCGGGCCGTTCGCGCCCCAGCTGTGCCACGGCATCGCCGACCGTCAGCAGGCCGTCGGCCGCGCCAAGGCGATACTCCCGTGCGCCGGCCAGCCGCTCCAGGTTGGCATAGAGTTCAAACACGATCGGGGTCATGGGGTCTCTCGGGTGGGTTCAGCCGCCCATCGCATGCATGGTGATCGGGCGTTCAACGGGGCCTGGGCGTGAAGCATAGCCCGCATCCTTCAACCACACGGCGCGACGCACGATCGCCTCCAGGGTGGCATCGTCGGCGCCTTCGCGCAGGCGCGTGCCCAGGGGCGTGCCCACGGGCGAAAACAGGCAGGTGAAAAGCTCACCCGTGGCCGTCAGGCGCAGGCGGTCGCAGCTGGCGCAGAACGGGTGCGATACGGTGGAGATGATGCCGAGCGGATAGCGTCCATCGACCTGGTAAGGCGACGCAGGGTCGCTACTCCGCGCCAGGGTCTCCACGCGATGGTGCACGCCGATCGCGGCGAGCATCTCCGCCTCGCTCATCACGGCATCCCGGCGCCAGTGCCCCGGAGCATCGAGGGGCATGTATTCAATGAAACGCAGCGGCAGGCCCTGGGCCATGGCCCATTCGAGCAGAGGCACGATCTCGCCGTCATTATCGCCACGCACCACCACCGCATTGAGCTTTACCGAAGCGCCCGCATCGGCCAGCGCGCGAATCCCATCCAGCACGGGCGCCACCTCGCGCTTCGTCAACTGGCGGAACACCACCGGATCGACGGCATCGAGGCTCACGTTGAAATCGTCGATACCCGCGGCGACCAGGGTGCGCGCGAGCGGGGCGATGCGCGAGGCATTGGTCGTCATGGAAAGACGGCGCAACCCGCGCTCGCGCAAGCCCTGCATGGCACTGACGCACTCCACCAGATCGCGCCGCAGCAAGGGTTCACCGCCCGTCAGGCGGATCTGGTCAATGCCCTGGTCGACGAACAGGCCGGCCAGCCGCAGGATCTCGCCGCGATCGAGCAGGCTCGCGCGGGGCAGCCAATCCGGATGCTCCGGCATGCAATAGGTACAGCGAAAGTTGCAGCGGTCGGTCAGCGAGATCCGCAGCTTGCGCTTGGTACGGCCGTGGCTGTCGGTGAGTGGGGACATGGTGCCTAAGGTATGCCACATCGGGTCAGACTTCATGTACGGAAGGCTTCCGGGGGCGAATTTTCCGCACCGCGTCACGCGAACCCTGAAAAAAAGGTGCATCGAATGCGAAAAATCTTCGCCGACCCTATTTTCAGCGGACGAAAGCAACGTTAGAGTGAGTCGCCCGCTGGGCACCGGCCTTCAAGGGCCGCCTCTTTCGATCTAAGTGACAAGGAATATCATGGCCACGACCAAAAAACCGGCGGCAAAGAAGGCCGCTGCCAAGGCTCCTGCCAAGGCTGCCAAGGTTGCCAAGGCACCTGCCGCGCTGAAGCCGATCAAGGATCCGCTTTCGAAGTCTTCGCTCGTCTCGCACATCGTCGAGCAGAGCGGTGTGGAGTCGAAGAGCGTGAAGGCCGTCCTGGCCTCGCTCGAAGCCGCGATCAGCGCTTCGGTCCACAAGAAGGGCGCTGGCACGTTCACGCTGCCGGGCCTGCTGAAGATCACCTCGGTCGCCGTGGCTGCCAAGCCGAAGCGCAAGGGTAAGGATCCGTTCACGGGTGAAGAGCGCTGGTTCGCAGCCAAGCCCGCCTCGGTCAAGGTCAAGGTTCGTCCGCTCAAGAAGCTTAAGGACGCGGCCGCCTGATCTTTCGCGGTGGCTTAGCGCCATCGCGGATCGACGAGGTACCCGAAAACCCTCGCCCACGCGGCGGGGGTTTTTTTTGTCTGCGTTTCGAGACGGCTCGCCTTCGGCTTCGCGTTGCTCGGCTTTGCCATCGCGTTTGCGCTCGGACGTCTCCGGAAAGAGCCCTTGGCGCCCACCCTCGCTGCTCAGACAAGTCTCCAACGTTCGAAAGGGATGCCCCTCCGGGGCCATGTACTTATTGCCCTACGGGCGCGAACCGGCGTGCGGACGGGGGTTTGAAACTCGCCTTCCATGGCTCGGTTTCAAACGACCGGCCATCCATGGCCGGCCCCGCCGGCGGCGGCTGTTCCCGTCCGCCCACCTCGTCTCCGACAACTCGCCTCGAGGGTGGGCACCAAGGCCTCTCGGACACACTGAGGTTGATCGGTCGGAAAGCCACCGCCTGACACCGCAACCGCAATCGTAGGAGCCCACCCTGTGGGCGACATCTTTCGCCGCAACGCTCAGGCCCTGTCGTCCGGCACGATCGATCAAGAGCCGGACGCCGCAAGATCCGGAAGGTACCGCGAACGGCGTCGCCCACAGGGTGGGCTCCTACAGAAACGCCGCGGGCGTGTTGGTGGGTTTGTACCTCGGGCGACAAGGTCTGCCGCCACGACCGTGGTGCTGGCTCTCCCATCACACGCCCTCAGTGTCTCGGAGAGCCCTCGGCGCCCACCCTCGAGGCGAGTTTCGCAGGCGAGGCAGCCGGGCGGGAACCGCCCCGCAGGGGGGACGGCCATGGATGGCCGTTCCTTTTCGACGAGACAGGGACGTCTCGTCGAAAAGCCCCGCCCGGCTGCCGGTTCGCGCCCGTAGGGCAATAAGTACATTTGCCCCGGAGGGGCACTCCCTTTCGAACGACGAGGACCTGTCTGAGCAGCGAGGGTGGGCGCCGAGGGCTCTCCTGCGACCACGTCCGAGCGCTAACGCGATGGCCAAAGGCCGAGCCAGCCCAACGCGATGCCGAAGGCGAGCCGTCACACCGTGCCACAAGTCACTTGACGACAGATGTAGTCAGGCGCATTCTGCTTACATCTGTAGTCAGGAGCGTGGCATGGCGAAGAAGACGATTGGCGACCAGGAACTCGCCTTGCTGCAGTACATCGAAGAAGCGCCGAAGAGCTCGGTTGCCGAGGTGTGCGCCGGGTATGGCGAAGCGCGGGGGCTCGCGCGGTCCACCGTGCTCACCATGATGGAACGGCTCCGTGCCAAGGGTTATCTCGCCCGGCGCAAAGCCGAAGGCAGTTACCGCTACAGCGTCACCGGCGAATCCGGCGAGGTCATGACCGGCGCCGTTGCCCGCTTTGTCGAACGCACCCTCCAGGGCTCCGTATCCCCCTTCGTCGCCTGGATGGCCGAACGCGGCCAGGTCAGCGACAGCGAGCTCGCCGAACTCGAAGCCCTTGTCGGGCAACTGCAATCCAAGCGCAAGGGACGCTAACCATGGATGCCTTCCTCGATACGCTCTTCACCCGGCTCGCCGCCGCGTCGCTGCAGACCCTGCTCTTCGCGGCCTTCATCTGGGCGCTTTGCCGCTTCCTTCCCACACTGAGTGCCGCGACGCGCTCGTGGATGTGGTGGCTTGTCGGTGCACAAATGGTCGTCGGCCTGTGCCTGCCCGGCAGCATCGAACTGCCGCTGCTCCCCGCACCTGCTCCCACGGTCATCGTATCCGGTGATCCCTCGATGCCGGTGCTCATGAGCATCACCGACATGCCCGCATCCGAGCCCCTCGCCACGTGGTCGTGGTCGTGGGCTACGGGGTTGCTCGCGGCATGGGCCGTGCTCGTCGCCGCGCAGATCATCATCGGCATCGTTCGCTGGCGCCGCATCGCGGGGCTCGCCGCGCGTGCCCTTCCGCATGACGACGTACGCCTGGAAACCCTCTGCGCCCAGCGCGCCCGTGCGCTCGGCCTGCGCCGCTCACCCCGCCTGGCGGTATCGGCTGAGGTTGATTCGCCGCAGGTCGTGGGTTTGTGGCGGCCGACCATCCTGCTCCCGCTCGACGACACGCTGGGCGATGACGAGCGCGAGATGGCGCTGATGCATGAACTAGCCCACGTGCGCCGCGGCGACCTGTTCCTTGGCGGTATCCCCGCTCTCGCCCGCACGCTGTTCTTCTTCCACCCAGCGGCACATATGGCCGTCCGCGAATACGCCCTGTGCCGCGAAGCGGCGTGCGATGCGCTGGCGGTTGATCGTGGCCGCCTGGCTGCCGGCTCTTATGGCCGGTTGCTGCTCCGTCTCGGTGTTACGCCGCATCCGCACCACGCGCTGCCTGGCGCATCCCCCACCTTCCGCATCCTGAAACGGAGGCTCGACATGCTTGGCCAATCCCAGGACGCGCGTCCACGCGTCGTCACCACGCTCCTCGTCGCTTCGCTCGCCCTTGCCGCCGCCCTGCCCTGGCGCGTCGTTGCCGCCGCCTCCCAGGTTGATACACCGACGACCGTGCCGGCGGCTTCGCCCGCAGCAGCGGCTTCGCCCGCCGTGGCAGCCTCACCTGCCGCAGCGGCAGCTCCCGCGCCCTCAGCCAACGCGGCGGCTGCGGCGAGCCCCGCTGCGCCTGCGGTCGCCACGATCGTCGACAAGAAGGCGTTACAGCCCGTGGCGCCAGTGGCCCGCGCGACGGCCATGGCGAATCCCGCTCCGCCCGCAGTCGCTGTCATCGTGGACAAGAAGGTGTTGGAGCCCGTGCCGCCGGCTCCGCCTGCGCCGATGGCCCCGATGGCACCCATGGCGAGGATGACCCCGCCCGCGCCGCCGCCGTCACCGGCCGCGCCCAAGGCACCGGCCGCGCCTGCCGCACCGCCTGCCGCTCCCGCACCACCGGCGCCTGAGGACGACGGCATACACGCGTCGTACAGCACGATCGAAGATCACGGTGGCCACCATTCGCAGTCGATCAACGAGCGCAATGGGTACGTCACGGTAGCCAATGAGCAGGGTCGGTGGGAATTGCACGATCCGGTCTACCTGGCACGCATTCGCGCCATCTACCAGAACAGTTTCAAGCACGGCCCCGCACCCTTGCAGGAACCGATCGATCCGAAACGCGAAGCCGAACTGGATCGCCGTCAGGCACTGCTCGAAGAGCAGATGGCCAAGCTTTCCGAACGCCAGACCGAACTGGCGCAGACGGAAGGACGCTCCGGCCATGCGGGTGACCCCGCATACGGTAGGGCGCATGCGGAGATCGGCCGCGAACAGGGCGAAATTGGCCGCCAGATGGGCGAAGTGGCCAGCGAGCGTGCCATGCACGGCCGCACCCAGGCTGAATGGAACAGGGAGATCGCCGAGCAGGCACGCAAGGCCAATGAGCAGGTGGAAGCGGTGCTCGCCGACGCCCGCCGTAACCACGCGCTGACCAAGGTCGACTGACGCGCGCGCTGCGCTCCGGTATCGTGAGGGGCTTACCGCACCTGTTGCGGCGCCCCTTTCGATGCCCCGGAGGCAACATGCAGCTCGAACCTGCCTGGTCATCGACACCGAGGCCCTGCTCTTCGACATGGACGGCACGCTGATCGATTCGCGCGTCGTCGTCGAAAAAATCTGGAAACGCTGGTGCGATGAGGTCGGCCTCGACTGGCACTACGTGTTGCCACGCCTGCATGGCGTGCGCATGTACGATTCCATCAAGGAATTCGCGCCATTGGCGGGCCAGGATGTCGACGAGGTCTATAAGCGCCTCTACGACGAAGAGGTCAACGATGTGGAAGGCATCGTGCCAATTCCCGGCGCGCTGGAGCTCCTGGCCGCGCTTCCGGCAGACCGCTGGACCATCGTCACCTCCGCCGACACCGTGCTCGCCAGGGCGCGCCTGAAGGCCGCAGGCATCGTGCCCCCGCCGCGCATGGTCACCGGCGAAATCGTCACGAACGGCAAGCCCGATCCGGAAGGTTACCGCCTGGGTGCCGAGCGCCAGGGTGCCGCACCCGCCGATTGCCTGGTTTTCGAGGACGCCAGGGCAGGTATTGAAGCCGGGCTGGCGGCAGGCGCGCGCGTCATCGCCATTGCGGATGCCCATTCGTTCGAGGTACCGGGTAACGTGGGGCGCATCGCGGACCTCACCGCGCTACGCTATGACGGCATCCACGACGGCAAGGTCCGCCTCACGGTAGTCGCGCCATGCACCTGAAGCTACGCGCCCCCTACGAAAACCTGGTGACCGCAGCGAACTTCATCACGCTGTGCTCGCTCACCTGCGCGATCCTCATCATCAGCCGCGCCCTCTCCGGTGAACTCGCCTACCTGGGTACGCTGTTCATCGCCTGCCTGGTATGCGACGGCGCCGACGGCTTCGTCGCGCGCAAGACCGGCTCGTCCAGCGATCTCGGCACGCAGCTCGATAGCCTCTCCGACGCCATCGCGTTCGGCGTGGCCCCGGTCGTGGTCGTCGATACGTACCTGCGCTCGATCGGCGGTGAGGTGTTCCTGCCTGCGCAGATCGCTTTCTGCGCCTGCGCCGTCATGCGCCTGGCCATGTTCAATGTGCAGAAGGACAAATCGATCTTCCTGGGGCTGAACACGCCATCGGCAGCGTCGCTCGTGGTGCTGCTCATCGTCATCGGCCGCTACAGCGGCGCGACCTGGCCCGCGGAAACGATGCAGTACGTGATCAACGCGATGCTTTTCGTACTCGCGGCGTCGATGATCAGCCCGTTCCGTTACCTGAGCAGCAAGTCACTGAAGCTGCGCCTGAATGCCACGACGGTGGTCATCGGCGCGATCTTCGTGATCGGCTCGATCTGGGCCTCACCCTGGTCCGTCTACGCCTACCTCGTGGTGTATGCGCTTTCGGGGCCGCTCACGGCCATCTGGCTGGTGCTACGCCGCCTGCGCCGCCCACGCGCCCCGCGGTCGCCGCGCTAACCAGCGTCAGTACACGTCGCGGCGGTAGCGTCCCGCCGCGGCGATATCCTCAACCGCACGATCGCCGAGGATCTCGCGCAGCGCCGCGTCCACGCCGGGTGCCATGCCGGCCAGGCTGCCGCATACGTAGATCGTTGCGCCGTCCGCAACGAACTGGCGAACGGGCTCCGCCGCCGCACGCAGGCGATCCTGCACGTAGCGCGGGCCACGCACGTCGCGCGACCACACGAGGTCCAGCCGCTCAAGCTGCTCCGCGTCGCGCCACCTCTCGAGTTCATCGACATGCAGGCGATCAGCCTGTTCATGACGTTCGCCGAACAGCAACCAGTTCCGCAAGTGGCCACGTGCGATCCGCGCTTTCAGCAGCGCCCGCAAGCCGGCGATACCAGTGCCATTGCCCACCAGCAAGACAGGCCGTGCGTCCGCAGGGACGTGAAACCCTGCGTTACGGCGCACGCGGAGGTCGATCGCATCGCCTTCCGCGGCCAGCGCGGTGAGCCAGCCGGAGCCGCTGCCGAGCAAGCCATCGGCTCCCCGCTGTTGGCGTACGACAAGGTGCAACGAGCCGTCCGCCGGTAGCGAGGCGATCGAGTATTCACGGTGCGGCAGCACGTCCGCGTCGCCGCGGGCGCGCCGTGGCCCTATCTCCACCACGTCACCGGCTTCCCACGCGAGATGCGCCGGATCGTCGGGGGTAAGTGCAAGATGGAAACATGGCGCGCCCACGCTGCCAGGGTTCAGCAAGAGCCGCTCGCGCAGGCGCCAGGCCTGATAGGCCGGACGTTGCCAGTCGGGCTGTTCCGCCGCACCGGCAAGCTGGGTGACCTGGCGCTGCCAATGGCGTAGCGCGCCTTCGTCGCCATTATCGACCTCTATACGATCAAACCACGGTAACGCGCCACGCGCATGAAGCCAGCGGTCGAGGTCCCTGCCGAAGGCACAGAAATCCTCATAGTCGCGATCGCCGAGCGCCAGCACGGCGTACGTCAGGTGATGCAGGTCGGGAGCGGCTCGCATGACCTCGCGCTGGAACGCCATCGCGCCGTCCGGCGCGTCGCCTTCACCCGTCGTGCTGGCGATAAAAAGCGCGCGCGTGGCCGTTGCCAGATCACTCGCACCCAGCCCGGCCAGGTCGCGGACATCGACACGCACGCCGCCTTCGCGCAGCGCAGCGGCCGTCCGTTCGGCAAGCTCCGTCGCAAACCCGGTCTGTGACGCGTGCACCACAAGGATCCCGCCAACGTCATGCGGCAGATCATCGCGCCGACGCGGCCATGCCGCGCGAGCGGTCCAGCCGACCCACGCTGCGACGACGGCTGCCGCAGAAGCCATTTGCGCACCCGATCCCACGTGCAGGGAAGAAAAATCCTGCAGCCGGCCGGCGAGCAGCACGGCGAGCAGGAGCAGCGCGCCGATACCGCACTGGCCGAGCACGCTTTTCACCGCACCGCCCTCGCAAAGGCAGGCGACATGCGTTCCTCGAAGTGGCCATCATCCCGGTAGATCACGAAGCGCACGGCAAGCTCATGCGCCTTCGCATAGGCCATGCCTTCCTCCGGCCCCAGCACCGTCATCGTGGTACCCAGGGAATCGGCGTGCATGCAGTCGGCCGCCAGGATGCTCACCGTCGCGACCTTATGCGCCACGGGATACCCCGTGCGCGGATCGATATGATGCGAATAGAAGCGGCCACCGGTTTCGAAGAAGTGGCGGTAATCGCCGGAGGTGGCGATCGCCTTGTCGTCCAGCGACACGATGCGCCCGACTTCATCGACGTTATCCACCGCACCTGCCGCGGCGCCCGGGCGCTCGATACCGACATGCCACGGCGAACCATCCGGTTTGCGACCGTGCGCGCGCAGCTCACCGCCGACTTCCACCAGATAGGCTTTGACGCCCTGTGTATCGAGATAACGCGCGACCTGGTCGACGCCGAAGCCCTTGGCAACCGAGGACAGATCGACATACACGCCACCTGGCTGGAACGCACGGTGCGCCGCTTCATCGAGCTTGATGCGCTGCCAGCCGACGCGAGCGCGCGCTGCCGCGATCGTGGCCGCATCCGGCGCCTCATGCGGCCGCTTATCCGGGCCGAAGCCCCACAGGTTCACCAGCGGGCCGACGGTGGGGTCGTAAGCGCCGCCGGAATCCTTCGCCAGCGTCAGCGCGTAGCTGAGCACCTGATAGAACTCGGGTGGCAGCGTTTGCCAGGTACCCGCCGGCGCGCGATTGAAACGACTCAGGTCCGAATCCGGTTCGTAGGTGCTCATCTGCGCGACGACACGGTCCACCTCGGCCTGGATGCCGCGTTCAATTGCTGCATCATCGGCTTTCGGCGGCAACACGGCATTCACCGACCACGTCGTGCCCATGGTTTCGCCTTCGAACCGCCGGACATCCGTCGCAGAGGCCAGCATGGCCACGAACCACAAAAGCAGAGCAAACCCCCTGTAGGAGCGCGCTTGCGCGCGATAGGGTGTGCGGCAAGATCCATCGCGTGCAAGCACGCTCCTACAGGGGCGGTGCGTCACTGCGGCAGGACCTCGAGGGTGGCGGTGTAGGCCACGCGGCGCTGCTTCGCTTCCTTCACCGTCGTCTTGTTGTCTTCGCTGTTGGCGTTCACCCAGTACATACCGGGATCCTTGAACGTGAAGCTGAAGCGGCCATCCTTGTCGGTCTGCGTATCCTGCTCATCCTGCGCGTTGCGGTAGCGCGTGGCACCCGGGATGGCCGTGACCTTCAGGCCGGCGGCGGGCTTGCCGTCCAGCAGCAGCTGGAACGTGGCCTTTTCCCCGGTGACCAAGTCGTTCGGCTGGGTGACCGGCACGAGCTCAAGGCCCTTGCCCGTCGGCTTCAGCGCATCGCCACCCGGCTTGCCCTGGGTGACGAAGGTCTCGACGCGCGAGGCCATTTCGCTCACCTGCACGTTCTTCGCGTTGGCGGGGATGCCGGACTTCAGTTCATCGGCCTTGCCGCGCCAGCGCTTCTTCTGGCCATCGAGTTCGTAGTTGGCGAACAGGCCCTGGTTTACCAGCGCGATGCGGTACGTGCCCTTCTGCGGTACCGGCAGGTCGAATGCGCTACGCACCTTGCCGGTCCACGGATTCTCCGGCTTCACCTGGCTGCCGTCGGGCGCGGTGATCACGAGGTTATCCAGCTGCGCGGGAAAGTGGTCGGGGTAGTACAGATCGTTCGAGACGGCGGCGTCGAAGGTCACCAGCGCGTCATCGCTGGAGACGACGGTGCTGGACGGCACGATCCACATCTTGTGCGCCTGCGCGGCCAACGGCAGGACCAGCGCGGCGGCAAGCGCGGCGCGAACAAACAGCTGCTTCATGGGGAGCTCCAGTCAGGGATTAAGGTCGAGGGTGATCTGGCCGAGTTCGTCCGTACCCTTGGCGGCGAGGTGCGCGGGCACCTTCACCGGCCAGTCGAACGCGATCCGCTGCGTCTCGTGGCCACCGGTTTCGCGGGCGGCCTCGACGATCAGTTCGTAATGGCCCGGGGCGAGCGTGCCCAGCGGCGCCTTGCCATCGGTGAAGTGCAGCTGATGCTGCCCTGCAGGGCGCGTGGCGCCCGACACGCCATCGATGGGCATGCTCTGGTCGCGGCCGGTACGGCGCCACCACTGGCGCATGTCCTTCAGCCACTTCGTGCCTTCGCCGCTGGCCTTTTTCACGTCGTACCAGACGGCCAGGTTGGCCGCGACGCTGTGGTCTTCGCGCTCGATCCACACGGCAACGTAAGGCCGGTGGTATTCGGCCACCTTCAGCGTGGGAATCTCGACGGTGAGGTTCATGTCCGCCGCGGCCACGGGGGCAGCGAGGAAGCAGAGCGCAAGCGGAAGCAGCCTTCGCATGGCAATCCTTGGGGTCAGTGGATGAAAAGCAGGGCAAGCACCAGCGGAAGCACGAAGCCCAGTGCCACCAAAGGCCAGGTCATGCCGCGCTGGCGCGCGTGCAGCTTGAGCAACAGCAAGCCGGTGAGCGTGAACACCACGCAGGCCAGCGCGAACACATCGATGAACCAGCGCCACGCCGCGCCGGTGTTGCGGCCTTTGTGCAGATCGTTGAACCAGGCGAGCCAGCCCCGATCGGTGGCCTCGTACTGCACCTCGCCTGTCTCGCGGTCGATGCTTACCCACGCGTCGCCACCGGGGCGCGGCAGCGAGATGTACACCTCGTCATCGCTCCAGTCGCCGTCGCGGCCTGCGATGTCCGCACCCGTCGCCGCGTGGACGGCCTCCGCGATCGCGCCATCGACCGGCGCCGACTTGCGGCCCGGATCGGTCAGCTGTTTCAGCAGGGCCGGCGCCAGCGTGGCAGCATGCCGGGTCACGCGCGGCGCCGCTTCAATCTGGGCGGCGTGGTTCAGGGTGAACCCGGTGACCGAGAACATCAGCAGCACCACCAGCGAGACGGCGGCGCTGATCCAGTGCCAGCGGTGCAGGTGTTTCAGCCAGAACGCACGGCGCGTCCGGTCGACGGTCTCGCGCATGCGTGTCAGGTCCCTGTCGCGGTACGGATAACGCACGAATCTTAACCGCAATGCGAATCGTTCGCAATTGAAGGAAAGGGGCGGGAAAGCCTGCCGCGACAGCATGCATCGACCCCACCACGGAGCGTATGCTTGCCCACCATGCGCATACTCCTAGCCGAAGACGACGCCTCCATCGCCGCCGCCGTACGCTCGGCCCTCCAGCAAGGTGGTCACGCCGTTGACCACGTGGCTGACGGTGCCAGCGCCGATAACGCCCTGCGCGATCACGATTACGACCTGCTGGTGCTCGACCTGGGCCTGCCCCAGCTCGATGGCAGCGACGTGCTGAGCCGTGCGCGCAAGCGCGGCGCGAGCCTGCCCGTCCTGGTAGTCACTGCCCGCGAAGGCCTGAAGGAGCGCGTGCGCGTGCTCGACCTCGGCGCCGATGATTACCTGGTAAAGCCTTTTGCGCTGGCGGAATTCGAGGCGCGCGTGCGCGCCCTGCTCCGCCGCCGCACCAGCCATGGCACGCCGGAGTTCCGCATCGGCCGCCTGCGCCTCGATATCCCCGGCCATCGCGCCTGGATCGGCGACTCGCCGCTCGACCTCACCGCCCGTGAGTTCGGCCTCATCGAAGCGCTGGCCACGCGCGCGGACAAGGTCACCAGCCGCGCCCAGCTGGTCGAGGCCCTGTGCAACTGGGACGAAGACCTGACCGACAACGGCCTGGATATCGCCCTGCACCGGTTGAGGAAGAAGCTGCAGGGTTCCGGCACCAACGTGCGCACCATCCGCGGCCTGGGTTACCTGCTCGAAGAATCGGTCGATGCCTGAACGCCGCCACGCGGCGCGCCGCCCGGCGCGCCCCAGCCTGCGTCGGCGCCTTCTCACCTTCCTGCTCGTGCCGGTGCTCGGCGTGCTCGTCGTCGACGCCGTGGTGGGGTATTTCATCGCCCTGGCCTACTCCAACAAGGTCCACGATTCGGATCTCTCCGATTCGGCGCTGACCCTGGCGGAAATGATCGGCAGCGATGCGCTGCACGGTGAGCTGACAGCACAGGCGCGCTTCCTGCTCGAGTACGACCCGGACGGGCGTAACTACTACGAGGTCATCAGCGATCACCACGGCCGGATCATCGGCAACGCGGAACTGGCCGTGCCCAGCCGCAACCCGGTCGATGTCGATGCGCCTCCCCTGCTCTACGACACCGACCTCGGCCACAAACCCCTGCGCGCCGCCGTCATGCGCGTCTCCAACCATCACGAAGCGGGCGATACGATCACGATCAAGGTGGCGGAGAACCTGCGCGATCGCCACCAGCGAGCGCGCGAGATCCTGCTGCTCACCCTGCCGATGCAGGCCTTGCTGATCATCGCGGTGCTCTCCCTGGTGTGGTTCGGGGTGAGCCATGGCCTGGGCGTGCTGGAGCCGCTCACCGCCCGCCTCAGCCGCCGCGGGCACGACCTGGGGCCGATTGGCGAGGAGGATGTGCCGGTGGAGATCCTGCCGCTCACCCGCACCATCGATGACCTGTTCGCACGCATGCGCAACATGCTCGGGCTGCAGGAGCGGTTCATCGCCGACGCGGCCCATCAGCTCCGCACGCCGCTGGCGGGCATCCAGTTGCACGTAGAGCGCGCGATGGGCGACCCGGCCCAGACCGAAGAGGCCCTGGCCCACGTGCACCGGCTGGCAGCCCGCGCTGCGCGTACCTCGGCCCAGCTACTGGCCCTCACACGAACCCAGGCGCCCGACCTCCCCGACCATGACGGCATGGCCGTGATCGACCTCGCGCAGGTGGTGCCCGAAGCCGTCGGCATGCGTGTGCACCAGGCCATCAACCTTGGCGTGGACCTGGGATACGACGGGCCCGAGAGCGCCTGCATGGTCCGCGGGGACAACCTGCAGGTCCAGGAAGTCATCGATAACCTGGTCGACAACGCCTTCCACTACGCCGGGCGGGGCCACACCGTGACGGTATCGGTCGCCGTGGACGGCGGCGACGCAGTGCTCGCCGTGGACGACGACGGTCCTGGGGTCGAAGACGCCTTCCTCGACCAGTTGGGCGAGCGCTTCTTCCGCGTCCCAGGAGTGGATGAAGACGGGACAGGGCTGGGCCTGGCCATCGTGGAGAGCATCGCCGAGCGCCACGCGGCGCGCGTCGTTTTCGGCCGGTCGGCCTTGGGCGGGCTACGTGTGGAGCTTCGCCTGTGCCACCTGCCCGAGGCCGTCTGAGGCGCCCTTGGCCGGGCGGAAAGCTCACTGAAACCACGGCTTGCGAGCATGCTTGCCTAAAATGGCGACAAGCTGAGGCCAGGGCGTGAGCGAAGCAACGGAATTCCACTTTGAAGGCGGGCGCGATGGCGTCCTGCTGATCCATGGCCTCACGGGCACCCCCACGGAAATGCGCATGGTCGGCAAGGGCCTGAACCGGGCCGGCTTCACCGTCGTCGGCGTGCGCCTGGCTGGCCACTGCGGTAGCGAGGAAGACCTGCTCGCCACGACCTGGCAGGACTGGTACGCCAGCGTGGAAGCCGCTGCCGAGGAACTGCGCGGCAAAGTCGATCGCCTGTTCGTCGCCGGACTATCCATGGGTGCTGTGCTGGCCCTGCGCCTGGCCGCCATGCGGCCCGGCTGGGTCGATGGCGTGGGCGTGTTCGGCGCAACGTTCCGTCACGATGGCTGGTCCATTCCCTGGATCGGCCGGCACATGTCGTTCGTGCTGCCGGTGTGCAAGCGCCTCGGCATCGGCCGCAAGCGCAGCTTCATGGAACAGCCGCCGTACGGTATCCGCGATGAGCGCCTGCGCGCCCAGATCAGCGCCGCGATGCTCTCGGGCGATAGCGAGGCCGCGGGCCTGCCGGGCAACCCCTGGCATGCGCTGGCCGAGATGTGGTGGCTGGCGCGCGACGTGCGCCGCCGCCTGCCCGACGTGGTCGCGCCCTGCTTTATCGCGCACGCCGCGGACGACGACGTGGCCAGCACGGCCAATGCCGATCTCGTGGCGCGCCGCGTGCGTGGCCCGGTTGAAATGCTGCTGCTCGCCGATAGCTACCACATGATCACGATCGATCGTGAGCGCCGTACGCTCATCGAACGCACTGCCGATTTCTTCACCCGCATCGCGCGTGATGCGCGGCCTGCGCGCATGGCGGCCTGAGATGCAGGGTCTCGCATTCGCGCTGTGGCTGGCCAACCTGCTGCTCGATACGGGTGGCCAGCTGTCGTTCAAGGCGGCAGCGACGGACAAGCTCGCCGGTGACGGCCTCGCGCGCTGGAAGTACATGCTCGCGCGCCCATGGATCTGGGTCGGCATCGCCTGCTACGTGTTCGAGTTCGTCGTGTGGGTGGCGTTCCTTTCGCTCGTGCCGCTATCGAAGGGCGTGCTGCTCGGCTCGATCAACATCATCGCCATCATGATCGCGGGACGTTTCCTGTTCCACGAACGGCTCAGCCCGATGCGTGTCACCGGGATCCTTCTCGTCGCCGTGGGCGTGGCTATCGTAGGTGCCGGCGGATGAAGCGGTTCTACATCATCGGCTTCGCCCTGCTGCTGGCGTTTGATTCGCTGAACCTCGTGTGCTTCAAGCTGGCCGGCAACCAGGCCCTGCCCGTGGAAATGAGCGTGGCGTGGTTTGCCCGTGTGTTCTCGCACCCGTGGATCTACGGCGCCGTCATTGGTTACATCGGCGCGTTCGTTACCTGGATGAGCCTGCTGAAGCACGCGCCCGTCGGCCCGGCGTTCGCTGCGTCGCATCTGGAAGTAGTGAGCGTCATGGTGCTTTCGTACTGGGTGTTCAGCGAACCGGTCACGCCTACGCAGATCGTCGGCGCCATTGCGATCGTGGCCGGCATCATCTGCCTGGCATTCGCCGAGGGTGACGAAGGTGCCCACGATGTGGTTCCGGCCTGAGCGCGAAGCCCCGCCTACCGCGGGCCTGCCCCTGGGTTTCGCCGACCTGGGTGGCGACGTACCGGCGCCACTGACCGCGCTCGCGGCGCAGTGGCTGGGTGTCGACGAAGCGCAGTTGGAATGCTCCGGCACCGCGGCGCTCACCGTGGCGCTCACAGGCCTCTCGGACCATGCGCATACGCGCCGCGAAGTGGTCATCCCTGCCTTCACCTGTCCCCTGGTGCCGCTCGCCATCCGCCGTGCCGGGCTGGAGCCGCACCTGGTCGATCTGCGCCCCGGGCACTTCGACATGGATACAGCGCGGCTTGAAGAAGCCTGCAGCGAACGCACCCTGGCCGTCATTCCCACCCACCTGGGGGGACGCACGGCGGATGTCGCCAGCGCCAGCCATATCGCCCATGCCGTGGGCGCGTGGGTAGTTGAGGATGCGGCACAAGCGCTCGGCGCACGCATCGATGGCCGTGCGGCTGGCACGCACGGCGACGTGGGCTTTTACAGCCTGGCCGCCGGCAAAGGCCTGTCCATTTTCGAAGGTGGCCTGCTGGTGGCGCGCGATGAAGCGTTGCGCGATAGCTTCCGTCGCGCTGCGCGGCGCATCGCCGGCTGGCACCCGGGCTGGGAGCTGCGCCGCACGCTGGAACTGGCAGGTTACGCCGCGTTCTACCGTCCACGTGGCCTCGGCATGGCCTATGGCAAGCCATTGCGCCGTGCCCTGCGCCGCGGTGATCTGCTAGGCGCCGCGGGCGAGCATTTCGATGCGGATTTCCCGTTGCATCGGGTGGGCCGCTGGCGGCGGGCCGTCGGCGCCCGGGCGTTCCACCGCCTGCCGCATTTCATCGAGACCACCACGACGCAGGCTCGTGCTCGCATCCCTGCACTGGCCTCGATCCCGGGCGTACATGTATTCACTGACGAGGGTGGTACCTGGCCGTACCTGATGCTGCTATTGCCCGATGAGGCCACCCGCGATGCGGTGTTGCAGCGGCTATGGGCGTCGCGCCACGGCGTGGCGCGGATGTTCGTACATGCCCTGCCGGATTACCCGTACCTCGGCACAATGGCCGGCGGTGACGACATTCCCAACGCGCGCGACTTCGCCGCGCGCACGCTCACCGTCACCAACAGCCCGTGGCTCGACGACGCGTGCTTCGAACACGTCTGCGCGGTGATCGAAGCCTCGGTAGTCTCCCGCCAAGCCCTGTAGGAGCGGGGTTCAGGCCTTGCCTTGTTCCACCAGGGTGAGCGCAACCTTGTCGCGCAGGTAGACCGGGAGTGCCAGTTCCGGTGCTACCGCTTCACCGTGACGGAAGCGCTTCGCGGCCACTTCCGCCACGTGCCGGGCCTGCGGGAAACGCGCACCGTCCGCGGAACGGATCGGCGCCGGGATGCGTTCGCGCAGCACGGCTTCGTAGGTGGCCCAGCCCGTGCCCACCACGTGCCATGCCGGTGCCTCGGGCAACAGCAGTGCAGCGGCGGTGTCCACGCGTTCGTGGTCCATCAGGCTCACGCTGCCATCGCCCTCGCGGCGCCATGCAGCCACGTAGATCTCACCCATGCGGGCGTCGATCACCGAGAGGATCGCGGCATCGTCTTCCGGCGCCTCCAGCGCCAGCGCCTCAAGCGACGAGACGGTAACAACAGGGATATCGAGTGCCATGGCCATACCCTGGGCCAGCGACACACCCAGGCGCACGCCGGTGAAGGCGCCCGGCCCACGCCCAACCGCAATCCCGTTGAGTGCCGTACGGGCAAGCCCTGCCTCGGCAAGCAACGCGTCGGCCATGGGCAGTACCAGCTCGGCATGCCGCCGCGGCGCGATCTCGCTGCGCTCGATCACTTCATCGCCATGGACGAGCGCGACGGAGCAGGCTTCGGTGGAGGTTTCGATGGCGAGGAAGTTCATGGCGTTTCCGTCTGGCTGGTGAACGGCACCCCGTAGGCGTACCAATCGATGCGGCGCGTGAGGTACATGAGCAGCGCGATGACCACGACCAGTACCACCGAGCCGATCAGCAGCGCGTACTGTTCCGCGCCGATCAGGCCATACAGTATGGCGTAAACCAGGGCCAGCACACCGCCCAGCACCACGCCGGCCGTTCGGGCTCGCAAGGCCGCGGCCGCGTAGCCGCCCACGATGAGCACCACGGTGGCGGCTGCGACTACGTAGGCCGGGCCAAAGCCGATCTGCTCGGAGAGCGCCAGCAGCAACACGTAGAAGCTCGCCATGGCCGCGCCCACCAGCAGGTACTGCACCGGATGCAGGCGCAGGCCCTTCAGCACTTCGAACAGGAAAAAGGCGACGAAGGTGAGCGCGATGAACAGGAGACCGTATTTCCCGGCGCGGTCGTTCTGCTGGTAGACGCTACCTGGCTTCACCAGCTTTACGCCCATGGCGGAATCGGCAAGGCGGTTGTTCACATCCGTGCTCGCGGCGTCCCAGTGCTGGCCGTACGCGCGATTCAGGTCCATGACCTGCCAGGTGGCGTCAAAGCCCTTCGCCGTTACCGAACGGCGCCCCGGCAACATCGCGCCGGCAAAGCTTGGGTCGGCCCACGCCGAGCGCAGGTGCAGCGTGCTGGAGCGCGCCAGCGGCAACGCCGAGAACGACTCGGTACCCGCGATGCGCAGGGTCAGTGCGAAGTCGATCGGGGTGGCGCGCGTCGGATCTACCGGGAACGGTGCGGTGAGCACGCTGTAGCCGCCCATGGTCGCTGCTGACGACTGCAGGCGCACCGGGCGGCCATCGACGGTCGCAGCGGTGATGCCCTGCAAACCACGCGTATCCGCGATGAGCAAGCGAAGCTCCGCTTTCCCACCGCTCAACATCGTGCCGCTCTCCTCACCGGCATGCACGAGGTCTTCCGGCAGGAAACGGCCGCGGATGGTCACGTCACTGGTGTAGACCGGCACCTCGTACATGCCGCTGCTGCGGCGTTCCACGGCGAGATCGGCGGTGGTCGACATCTCGTCGGCCAGCACGATGTGCGTGGTGTCCTGCACGCTCACGATGCGGCCGTTGCTGTCGTGCACTTCCGCACGGGCAGGCACGGCGAGCAGGAAGCCGCCGATCGTTTGCACCCCGCCCCAGCCGCCGGCGACACGCGCCACGGCGGACGTGCGCATGGCCTCGCGCTCGCGGACGATGCCGTCGGCCTGGCTAAGCGGTATCAGCATCAACAGCGCGAGTACGCCGATGCCCAGCACCTTGGCGGTGATTGATTGCGTCCAGCGGAACATGGTGGAACCTCCCTTGGCGAATGTGGGGAGGATGCTCGCGCCGGTCGCGGCGCATGACGGGTGCCGCGTGAGGCAATTCGCTGCCCAACTCGGGCGAAACCGTGCCCGTAGGAGCCCACCCTGTGGGCGACATCACTCGTGTAGGAGCCCACCCTGTGGGCGACATCGCTCGTGTAGGAGCCCACCCTGTGGGCGACGCCGTTCGTACAGCCGCCACAGGGTCTTGCGGGGCTTTCGCGAAAGATGTCGCCCACAGGGTGGGCTCCTACGGCATGGACTTGAGGAATGCGGTGACGTCGGGCAGTTCGCGGGTGCGGGGCATGGGCGGCAGGCTGGCCAGGAACAGGCGGCCGTAGCCCTTGGTGGTGAGGCGCGGATCGCATAGCACCAGCACGCCCCGATCGTGCACATCGCGGATGAGGCGGCCCGCGCCCTGCTTCAGCGCGATGACCGCCGTGGGTACCTGCCAGCCCATGAACGGGTTGATGCCCGCCTCTTCCAGCGCTTCCAGGCGCGCCTGCAGCACGGGATCATCCGGCATGGCGAACGGCAGTTTGTCGATCACCACCACGCTCAGTGCGTCGCCCGCCACGTCCACGCCTTCCCAGAAACTGGCGGCGCCCAGCAGCACGCCGCGTCCGCTCAGGCGGAATTCCTCGAGCAGGCGATGCCTCGGCGCCGTGCCCTGCACGAACAAGGGCCACGGCACGCGCCCCTCGAGCAGTTCAGCGGCGCGGCGTAGCGCACGGTGCGAGGTGAACAACAGGAAGGCGCGTCCATCTGAGGCCTCGAGCACGGGCAGGATGGCGGCGATCACCTTGTCGGTGTGGTCACGTGCCGACGGATCAGGGAGATCCTTCGGCAAATAAGCCAGCGCCTGGCGGCTGTAATCGAACGGACTCTCCACGTGCAGCGTCTGCGGATCTTCCAGGCCAAGCTGGCGGGCGAAATGCTGGAAATCGCCCGCGATCGACAGCGTGGCCGAGGTATGGATCCATGCCGCGTCCGTCGCCATGCGCATGGCGCGCAAGGGCGAGGCCAGGTCCAGCGGCGTGGCGTGCAGTGCGAAGCCGCGCGGCCAGGTCTCGTACCAGCGCACGTCAGCCGCAGAGTGTTCCTCGGCGATGCGATCGAGGCGCAGGCTCAGCATCTGGGCGCGCTCGTGCACGTTGGCCAGGCCGCGCGAACGTTCGCCGAGGCCGGCCAGCAGATCGGCCATGGCCGCGACCACGTCGCGCAACTCGCCAATCAGCTCGTGGGTACCGTTATCGCGCTCCAGGGCGCCGAACGGCCCCTTGGGCGGTAGCGGCTCCATCGCGAGGCGCAGGCGCTTGACCAGGTCCTGCACGGCTTCCACCGGCTCCAACAGCTGGCTGGTGGCGCCCGTGACGCCCTGGGCTTCGGCCAGCGCGTCCTGGCCGAGGTCGGTCAACTGGCGCGAACCGACGCTCTGCGAGAAAAACTGGCCGGCCAGTTCGGGGAGCTGGTGGGCCTCGTCCAGGATGAACGCATCCGCGCCCGGCAGTATCTCGCCGAAGCCCTCCTGTTTGAGCGCCAGGTCGGCCATGAGCAGGTGGTGGTTCACCACGACGAGATCGGCCTCCATGGCCTCGCGCCGGGCCTTCACCACGTGGCAGTCCTCGAAAAACCGGCATTCGCTGCCCAGGCAGTTCTCAGGCGTGGAGGTAACCCGCGGCCACACCGCTGAATCTTCAGGGATATCAGCCATTTCCATGCGGTCGCCGCGGCGGGTGCGGGCCGACCAGGCGCGGATGGCCGAAAGCTGGGTGGCCAGCTGGCGATCGGGGTTACCCTCGCGCACGGCCTGGTCCAGCCGGTACAGGCACAGGTAGTTCGCCCGGCCCTTGAGCAGGCTGACCTTCGCCCGGCTGCCCAGCACGTGGTGCACTCGCGGCAGGTCGCGGAAGAACAGCTGGTCCTGCAGGGCCTTGGTGCCCGTTGAAACAATGACTTTACGGCCCGATTCAAGGGCAGGCACGAGGTACGCGAAGGTCTTGCCGGTGCCGGTACCGGCTTCGGCGATAAGCACGTCACGATCATCGATGGCCCGCGCCACGGCGGCGGCCATGTGCTGCTGGGCCTCGCGGGGCGCGAATCCCGGTACTTCACGGGCGAACGGGCCCTCCGCGCCAAGGATCGCGGCCACTTCGTGTTCAGTCATCGGGCCAGTATCGCCTACAATGACCCTCTTTTCGCCTGCCAAACAGCGCGCCTACAGGGTGCGCGCCGGGAACCAACGCATGGACAAGAGTTTCGAGCCCAGCCTGATCGAATCGAAGTGGTACGCCGAGTGGGAAGCCAACGGCTACTTCAAGCCGTCCGGCAAGGGCACGCCCTATACGATCATGCTGCCGCCGCCCAACGTCACGGGCACGCTGCACATGGGCCATGCGTTCCAGCACACCATCATGGATACGCTGGTGCGCTACCACCGCATGCGCGGCTACGACACCCTGTGGCAGCTCGGCACCGACCACGCCGGCATCGCCACCGAGATGGTGGTGACCCGCCAGCTCAACGCCGAAGGCAAGCAGCGCGCCGATTTCAGCCGCGATGCCTTCATCGAGCGCGTGTGGGAGTGGAAGAAGCAGTCCGGCGGCACCATCGGCCGCCAGATGCGCCGCATGGGCGTGTCGGGCGACTGGAGCCGCGAAGTCTTCACCATGGATCCGGGCCCGTCGAAGGCCGTCGTCGAAACCTTCTTCCGCCTGCACGAGGAAGGCCTGATCTACCGTGGCCAGAAGCTGGTCAACTGGGACCCGGTGCTGAAGACCGCCGTCTCCGATCTCGAGGTGGTGAGCGAGGAAGAAGACGGCTCGATGTGGTCGATTCGCTACCCGCTGGCCGACGGCTCGGGTGAGCTGATCGTCGCGACCACGCGCCCGGAGACCATGCTGGGCGACGTTGCCGTGGCCGTGCATCCGGAAGACGAGCGCTACGCGCACCTCATCGGCCGCATGCTCGCCCTGCCCCTGTCCGACCGCCAGATCCCGATCATCGCGGATGAGTACGTCGAGACGGATTTCGGCACTGGCTGCGTGAAAATCACCCCGGCGCACGATTTCAACGACTACGCCATCGGCCAGCGCCACAACCTGCCGATGATCAACATCCTCACCGACGAAGCCGCGATCAACGACGCTGCGCCGGAGAAGTACCGCGGCCTCGACCGTTACGTCGCGCGCAAGGCGGTGCTCGCCGATCTCGAAGCGCAGGAACTGCTCGTCGAGACCAAGAAGCACAAGCTGCAGGTGCCTCGTGGCGACCGTACCGGCCAGGTCATCGAGCCGTACCTCACCTGGCAGTGGTTCGTGAAGATGGACACGCTCGCCGCGCGTGGCCTCGAGATCGTCGAAGAAGGCAAAGTGCGCCTGGTCCCGGAAAACTGGATCAACACCTACCGCCACTGGATGACCAACATCCAGGACTGGTGCATCAGCCGCCAGCTCACCTGGGGCCACCAGATCCCGGCGTGGTACACCGACGATGGTTCGATCATCGTGGCCCACGACGATGCGGAAGCCGCGAAGCTGGCCGCCGCGCAGGGTTACACCGGCGCGCTGCGCCGCGATGCCGACGTGCTTGAAACCTGGTTCTCCTCCGCGCTGTGGAGCCACAGCACGCTCGGTTGGCCCGACGCGCAGGCGCAGGCCGAGCGTGGTTTCGATCGTTACCTGCCGACCAACGTGCTGGTCACCGGCTTCGACATCATCTTCTTCTGGGTCGCCCGGATGATCATGATGACCGACCACTTCACCGGCGAAGTCCCGTTCAAGGATGTCTATTTCACTGGCCTCATCCGCGACAAGGATGGCCAGAAGATGTCGAAGTCGAAGGGCAACGTGCTCGATCCGCTCGACATCATCGACGGCATCACGCTCGACGACCTGCTCGCGAAGCGTACGCAGGGCCTGATGCAGCCGAAGATGGCCGAGAAGATCGACAAGGCCACGCGCAAGGAATTCCCCGAGGGCATCCCCTCGTTCGGCGCCGATGCGCTGCGCTTCACCTTCGCCTCGCTCGCCACGCACGGCCGCGACATCAAGTTCGATCTGGAGCGCGCCGCCGGCTACAAGGCCTTCGTCAACAAGCTGTGGAATGCCTCGCGCTTCGTGCTGATGAACCTGGGCGAAGGCCCGGTGCAAAAGGTGGCGCCGTCGACCGAAGCCGAGCGCTGGATCCTCACCCGCCTGCGCGACACGCTGGCGACGGTGAAGGAACAGCTGGCTGTGTACCGTTTCGATCTCGCCTCGCAGGCGCTGTACGAGTTCACCTGGAACGAGTTCTGCGACTGGTTCCTCGAGCTGTCCAAGCCCGCACTCAACGGCACCGATGAAACCGCGATCGCCTCGACGCGCTACACGCTCGTCCATGTACTCGAGACCCTGCTGCGCGCGCTGCATCCGCTGATCCCGTTCGTCACGGAAGAGATCTGGCAGAACGTGCGCCCGGTGCTCGGCATCGAGGGCGAGACCATCATGCTGCGCCCCTACCCGGAGGCCGACGAGGTCAATGCCGATGCCACCGCCACGGCGGAGATCGAATGGGTGAAGGGCGTGCTCACGGGTGTGCGCCGCATCCGCGCGGAGATGAACATCGCGCCGGGCAAGGTCATCCCGCTGCTGTTCGCCGACGGCGATGCGGCGGATCGCGCCCGTAGCGCCAAGTTCGCCGCGCAGATCGCGTTCCTCGGCCGCGTGGAATCCCCGGCGTGGGTCGAGGGTGACGAACCCGCCGCCGCAGTCGCCATCGTCGGCGGCATGCGCGCGCTGATCCCGCTGGAAGGCCTGATCGATGTCGGCGCCGAGAAGGCCCGCCTCGCCAAGGAAATCGCCCGCGTCGAAGGCGAGATCAAGAAGTGCGAAGGCAAGCTGGGCAACGCCAACTTCGTCGCCAACGCACCGGAAGAAGTGGTAGCGCAGGAGCGCCAGCGCATCACCGACTGGACGCGCCAGGCTGAGGCGATGCGCGAGCAGGCGCGGAAGCTGGGGGGCTGAGCCCCCCGCATCGCGCGGCGTGGTAGGAGCCCACCCTGTGGGCGACGCCGTTCGCGAAAGCGCCACAGACCCTGCAGCGACATCGCGAAAGATGTCGCCCACAGGGTGGGCTCCTACGAAAGCAAAAAACCCGCCGTGAGGCGGGTTTCTTTTTACATATCGTGCTTGTTCACTTCGAACCCGCCCTTCTTGTACTCCGCCCAGCGCGTTCGTGAACCATCACGCTCGGCCGGATCGGCGGCCACCACTTCTAGCACGCGATCGAACTGGCCCGGTGCGCAGACATCACGCAGGTTGATGACCATCGGCCGGTCGGCGGTTTCGACACCCGGCGGCACGATGAGCACCGCGGTGTTCTCGTCGTCTTCATCCCCCGCCAGCTGGTGGGGGATGAAGGCGTCTTCGTCGAACGCCCACAGGTACTCGTCGATCGCTTCCGCCTGCTCGAAATCACGGGTGAGGATCAGCGTGGGCTGGCCTGCCCCGAAAGCCCGCTTGGCCAGCTCGCAGACGAGCAGCAGCGGGTCTTCGCGAAAACGCGGCTTGTCGATCAGGTAGAAGTCGGCGCGCGGCATCGGGTGCGATCAACCGTTGACGCGATCGAGCAGCCACTGGGCCAGGAGCGGCACCGGGCGACCGGTGGCGAGGCCCTTGCGGCCCTCGTCCCAGGCGGTACCAGCGATATCCAGGTGCGCCCAGCGCCGGCCTTCCGTGAAGCGGGCCAGGAAGCAACCGGCCGTGATGGCACCGGCGTACTTGCCACCGATGTTGGCCACGTCGGCGAAGCCGGACTCGAGCTGCGACTGGTAGTCGTCCCACAGCGGCAGGCGCCATGCACGGTCGAGGGTGTCTTCACCCGCGGCCAGCAGCTCGGCCGAGAGCGATTCATCCTTGGTCATGAGGCCCGAGGCATGCTTGCCGAGGGCGACGACGCAGGCGCCGGTCAGCGTGGCGGCGTCGATCATGGTGTGCGGATCGAAGCGCTTGCCGGTGTAGGTCAGCGCATCGCACAGGATCAGGCGGCCTTCCGCATCGGTGTTCAGCACCTCGATGGTGATGCCGGCGAGGCTGGTAAGCACGTCGCCCGGGCGGTAGCTGTTGCCGTCCGGCATGTTTTCCACAGCCGGGACCACGCAGACCAGGTTCACCGGGAGCTTCATCTCGACGGCGGCCACGAAGGCACCAAGCACGCCAGCGGCGCCGCCCATGTCGAACTTCATCTCTTCCATGCCGGGGCCCGGCTTGAGGCTGATGCCGCCCGTATCGAAGGTGATGCCCTTGCCGACGAAGGCGTAGGGGCGGTCGCCCTCCTTGCCACCGTTCCACTGCAGGATGACCAGCCGCGGCTCATTGACCGAGCCACGGGCCACGGCCAGCAGCGAGCCAAAGCCTTCACGCTCCATGTCGGCGCGGTCGAGGGCCTCGAAGGTTACGCCTTCATGGGCTTCGGCGAAGGCACGGGCCTGGTCGGCGATATAGATGGGGTTGCAGATATTCGGCGGCAGGTTGCCCAGCTCGCGGGCGAAGCGGACGCCCTCGGCGATGGCGCGGGCCTGGGCCAGGCCGCTGTCGGCATCGGCCGGGCCAGCGAAGGCGATGGAGGCCAGTTCCGGCTGTGCCTTGTCGCGCGGCTTCACCGTGGCGGTGTAGCGGTAGGCGGCATGGTCGGTGGCCAGCGCGGCCACGCGGAGCTTCCAGGCGGTATCGCGGCCCGGGACGTCCACTTCCGGCAGCCAGCTGGTGGCTTCGGTGACCGGCAGGCGGCCAATGGCGCGGGCGGCCTCCAGGGTGACGCGCTGGTAGCGGGCGGCGTCGAAGGTCTTCTGGGCACCCAGGCCGACCACGAGCACGCGGGCGGCGGCGACACCGGCCAGGTGCAGGAGGGTGACCACGTTGCCGACCTTGCCGGTAACATCGCCGCCTTCCACCAGGCGCTTGATGGCGCCGTTGGCGGCCGTATCGATCCTGGCCGCGGCGCTGGTCAGGATACCGTTCTCGTAGACGCCGACCACGGCCACCGGGGTGGTGGTCGACTCAGGAGCGTTGGAACTGAGGCTGAACTGAACCGTCATGACTTACTGTCCTGCAGAAGCCCGTCCGGGGCGCGGACAGGCTAGACTTAAGGTTTGCCGGCCGGGACTGACGCGGCTCCAACCGCGAATTCTATCAAATGCTCAGCATCCTCGACCGTTACTTCCTGCGTGAACTGGCCTCGGGCATCCTGGCCACCGCCATCGTGCTGCTGGTGATCTTCGCCGGCGGTGCATTCGCGGGCGTATTGCAGAAGGTCGCCAACGGCAGCATCCAGCCCAGCATCATGTTCGAAGTGCTGGGCCTGCAGATGCTGGACCTGCTCTCCACCCTGCTCCCGATGGCTGCCTTCCTGGGCACGCTGACCTCCCTGGGGCGCATGTACCGCGAAAGCGAGATGCATGTCCTGGCCTCCTCGGGCATGGGCCCGCGCGGCATGCTGCGCCCGGTCACCCTGCTGGCGGCCCTTATCACCATCCTGGTCGGCGTGCTCTCGCTGTGGCTGGGCCCCTGGTCCGCGCGCACGGCCGATCAGGCCATCGCCGCGGCCAACAAATCCGTCATCGCCGCCGGCCTCGATGCCGGCCGCTTTACCGAGCTGCCCGGCAAGGGCGGCATCATCTTCGTGGATACCCTGAGCCGCGACGGCACGGTACTGGGCAAGACCTTCCTGGCCACCGACCGCGTCGATTCCAACGGCAACCCGCAGGTTCGCGTGGTCAATGCGAAGCACGGCCAGATGTACCAGGAAAGCAACGGCCAGGACCGCTTCCTGGCGCTCTACGACGGCTGGCAGTTCGAGATCCCGCTGGGCGGAGACAACTGGCGGCGCATGAAATACGAGCGCAACGACGTTTCGCTGTCCAACATCAGTGATGACGACGACGATACCGATCCGGCGCATGAATCCACCACCACCCAGTTGTTCAAGCAGGGCACCGCCGATGCCATGGGTGAACTGGTGACACGCTTCGCGGCCCCGGTATCGACCCTTGTACTCATGATGATGGTGCTGCCGATGTCGCGGCAGGCCCCGCGCGATGCCCGCTACGGACGCCTGCTGGTCGCCGTGCTGGCCTACTTCCTCTACGTGGTGTGGCAGCTCATCGCCCGCACGCAGATCATCAAGGGCCACCTGCATACCTCGGCGCCGATCTGGATGCTGCACATCATTGTGTTCGCCGTCGCCGCGTGGATCTTCTGGAAGCAGAACGCGGCGCGCACCCCGAAGGTGGCCGCGTAATGGCGTCGCTCACGATCAAACGCGCCGATCGCCTGATCGGCACCAGCGTGCTCGGCACCCTGCTGCTGGTGTGGCTGGTGCTGGCCGGCTTCGATTCGCTCCAGCAATTCGTGCGCCAGCTCGGCAACATCGGCAAGAACGGTTTCTCGCTGTACGACGCCATCGCGTACATCATGCTGACGGTGCCGCGGCGCCTGTACCAGATGTTCAGCAATGCCGCGCTCATCGGCGGCCTGCTGGGCCTGGGTGGCCTGGCCGCCACGGGTGAGCTCACCGCGTTGCGCGCCGCAGGCATGTCCAAGCTGCGCATCGCCCAGTCGGCGGTGGGCGTGGTCGCCCTGCTCACCGTGCTCGTAGTGATCATGGGTGAAACGGTGGCGCCCTACGGCGACCAACACGCCCAGGCGATCCAGGTGCGCATGCGCTCCAGCAACCTGGGTTCCACCAGCAGCGGCCTGTGGGCGCGTGACAACGGCAAGATCATCAATGCCAAGTCGGCTATCGCGACGCAGGAAGGTGAGCTCACCACCGTGAAGCTGGTCGACGTGCGCGTGTTCACCTTCACGCCGGATGGCCAGGTGGCCGAGTTCTCGCATGGCGATAGCGCCATCCACGATGGCAACCAGTGGGTCATGACCAACGTGCGAACCAGCACGCGCGACGATAAGGGCATCCACTCGCTCACTGCCCCGACCCAGACCTGGAAATCACGCCTGAACCCGCACGTGCTGGAACAGTCGATCATCCATCCTGAATACCTCTCGATGTCCGACCTGCGCCGGAACATGCGCTACCTTCAGTCGAACGGGCAAAACCCCGGTGCCTACGCCGTGGCGTTCTGGGGCCGCGTCATCTTCCCCTTCAACGTGCTGATCCTGGTGCTGTGCGCCATGCCCTTTGCGTTCGGCTCGCTGCGCTCGGGCGGCTTCGGCAAGCGCCTGTTCATCGGCATCATCCTTGCCATCGGCTGGTACTTCCTGCAGGGCGCCATGGTGAACTTCGGCACGGTTTACGGCATGCCGCCGCTGCTGGCGAACCTGCTACCCACGGGCTTGCTCGTGGCCGGTGGCCTCGCCTACTTCCGGAAGTTCGGCTAGCCCACCCGCTCAGGCGGCCACGCTATCCAGCGCGGCCGCCAGTCCATCGCCGGTCAATGGCTTGCGCAGCAGGCCATCCATGCCGGCCTCGCGCACCGCTTCGCCCTCATCGCCCGCCGAACGAGCGGTCACCGCCACGATGGGCATCGCCGCCGCCGATGCCATCCGGCGCACCATGCGTGCCACCTGGAAACCGTCCATCACGGGCAGGTCCAGGTCGAGCAACATGACGTCAAATGAAGCCCGTGCCAGTTCGGCGAGCGCAAGCAGGCCATCGCCAACGACTTCGACCTCGTGCCCGCGCTGCCGAAGCAAGCCGGCGATGACATCCGCCACCACCGCGTCATCCTCCACTAGCAGCACCCGGCGACCGGCTCCGGTGGGCGGCAATGCCACGCCTGCGGCACATGCGCCGCCCTGGCACGTGCATGCCGATAGCGGCAGCGTCACGGTGAACGCACTCCCCACACCAGGCACGCTATCCACCCGGATATCCCCGCCCATGAGCGAACACAGTTCGTGGCAGATCGCGAGACCAAGGCCGGATCCTTCGCCTCGCTGCCGGGTTCCGCCCTGCTCGAACCGCTCGAACAAGCGCCCGACCAACGCGCGATCCATGCCGGGTCCGGTGTCACGCACGATCATTTCGATCGCTTCACCCGTCCAGCCAAGGGCAACAGAGACACCACCGCGTTCCGTGAATTTCACGGCGTTGTTCACCAGGTTTTGCAGGACCTGGCGCAGGCGAACCGGGTCAGCACGTACGGCACCCGGCACCGCCGGATCGACACCAAGCGACAACGCAAGGCCCTTCTCCCGCGCGGCGGCCGAGGCAAGATCGATCGCGGCTTCGGCGATGGCGCGGGGTGCGACGCATTCGGGCTCGAGCACAAGGCGGCGTGCTTCGATCCGCGTCAGGTCCAGTGCGTCGTTGACGAGCCGCAACAGCATCGTGCCCGAACGGCGTACCGCCTCGACATAACCCCGCTGGGTCTCGTCCAGTGGCGTACGCGCCATCAGCTCCGCCATGCCAAGCACACCCGTCATGGGCGTGCGGATCTCGTGGCCGAGCGTGGCCATGAACTCGGTTTTCGCGGCGTTCGCTTCTTCGGCCAGGCGACGTTGCTGCTCCGCCAGTTGCACACGCATGGTCTGGCCGACGCGGGAACGCGCCGCGCACACAATGGCGACGATCGTTCCCAGTGCGGCGCCGACGTACGCCAGCCATGCCCACCAGCGCAGCCACGGCGGAGCCTGCACGTCGATCAGCAACGGCGCGGGCAGCGTGCCATCGATGCCGTCGCGGCCACGCCCGACGACGGCAAGCCGGTACAGGCCCGGCGCCAGCGTCGCGAAGTGGCCCTCGCCCTCCTTGCCTGCACGCAGCACCGTACGCGTCGCACCGCGCCCGAGGATGAATTCCACGGCATTGCGATCCGGATTCACATACGAGAGCGCCCTTGCGCGCACGGTAAGTTCGCGATCATCCCATGCGAGCCGCAACGTACCGGCATCCACGGGAAGGGCCTTGCGTGCGCCGTCGCGCAGAACGCTCGCGCCCAACAAAGCCACGCCCGGCTTGCGCGAATGATCCCGCTGGCGATCCGGGCGAAACCCCACCAGCCCGCCGAGCGTGGCGCCATAGGTCGTGCCGTCGGCGAGGCGCACGGTGGTCGCGTGGGTAAACTCCCCGTTGGCGAGGCCATCGGCCAGGCCGAACGGGCGGAACGTCCCTGCGCGCGGGTCGAAACGCCATACCCCTGTCTGGCCGTACATCCACAGCCGCCCGGTAACGTCCCGACGAATGTTGAGGATGTCGGCGGAGGGAAAACCCTGGCCACCGCCGAAGGATCGATCGAGTACGGCGTGCCCGCCTTCCCAGGTGTAGTGCTCCAGCACCCCAGGGCGCACGGCCCAGAAGCCGTCTTCATCAGGCTCGAACGCGTTGACGCGGCCCGGCGCAACGCCGGCAATGAAACGCATGCGCCCGTCGTGGCGGTCACGCCTTGCAAGGCCCGCGAGGCTTGCCTGCCATAGGTCGCCACCCACGATTTCGATCTGCCGGGTGTCATTCGCCCCGCGCCGGGGGTCATCGAACGATAGCCGCGTGGCGCGGCGTAACGCAGGATCCAGCGCAAACACGCCTTCGCCCACGGAGGCGACATAGACCGTGCCATCCGGTGCCTCCGTCATGGTCGTCACCGGCCGGTTGATTTGCCCGCGCAGCCACGCCGACACCTCGCCCGCGTGGATCCGGGTAAGACCATCCACCGTGCCTGCAAGAAGATCGCCCTGGCGGGTTTCCAGAAGGGACTGGACACGTGCGGTGCCGATGTCGAAGGCACGGCCGGTGCGCCCGGTCGCGGGGTCGAACGCCCTCACCCAGCCACGCAGGCCGCCAACCCACAGCCGGCCATCGCCGTGTTCCGCCACGGCGGTAACCGTCCGGCCAGGCAGGCTATGCGGATCCGTCGCGATGTGGGCGAAGCGGGTGAAGTCTTCCCAGCTTGGGCCCAGGTAGCCAAGGCCACCGTCGTTGAGCGCGAACCACAGGCCATGCTCTCGATCTTCGATGATGCCGCGCACCGAACGCCCCGGCAGGCCACCTTGCGCCGTCCACGCGCCTGCCACCGTGTGCACGCGGCCGTGCCGGTCCAGCATCAGCAGGCCGTCGAGGCTCGCAATCCAGGTCGTTCCATGGCTATCGGCGAGCGTGCCGTAGACCGGGATGGCCGGCACACGGCGATCGCGGCGGAATGTGCCGTCGGCGGCCCGCCGGTACAGCCCCTGCGAGGTCGCCGCGGTGACCTCGCCGCCATGTACGTCGATACCCAGCACGCGTCGTTCGCCAGCATCCTCGAAGGGCGCATGCGCCACGCCATGGCCGTCCGGGCCAAGCATATCTATGCCGCTTTCGCTGCCAATCCAAAGGCGTCCTTCCCCGTCGGCCTTCAGCGCATGGATGGACGCCGTGGCGAGGGCGCCTGGGCCGGTACCTATGTGTTCCAGCCCACTGCCGTCGGCGTCGATACGGTCGAGTCCATCTGCCGTCCCGACCCAGATCGTCCCATCGCGGGTTTGCTCGAGCACGCGCACATCGGCATCGACAAGGCCATCGCGCCAGTGGACAAACGCTCCCGTTCCGGGGTCATAACGGCCTAGCCCGAGTTCAGCGCCGCCCATCCAGACCCGGCCGTCCCTGTCGACGAGCAAGGCCGTCACCGCCATGGCCGGCAGCGGATGGCTGGCATCGGGGCCGAGCCCCGGTGCTGAGAAGGTGACGCCATCGAAGCGCGCCAGGCCGGATGCCGTGCCCACCCAGATGAAGCCAGGGCCATCCTGCACCACCGCGTTGACCTTGCTGCTTGGCAAACCCTCGTGCAGACCATAGCTGCGGAACTGCGGCGTGGGTACGGGTGGCATGCTGGCGTGCGCCAGCGAGGGGATGAAGGCGATGGCCAGGGCCATCGCAACGAGAGTCCATCTCGCCATGAGCGTGTACGGCATACGCCAGGTTCCTAGTTCGGCGCGGATCATGCCACGCAGCGGCGGCATGCAAACCCGGCGAACGCCGCGCGTTCATGTAAGACAACCCTGACACGCTTACCCTTAGAATGCGGCGCATGTCCCGACGACTTCGCTTCCTGATCGCGGCCATCGGTATCGCCGCTCTCGCGTGGCTCCTTATCGCCACGCTGGAGCGCGCCCTGGCGCTGGCCCAACGCTTCATGACGTTGCCCGAAGGCCTGCGCTGGCTCGTGGGCGTACTCGTTGTGGCGATGCTCGCAGGGGGCCTCGCCATCGGCGTGTGGTGGCTGCGGCCACGTAAACCGCGGACGCCTGTTCAGGCTCCCGACCGCCCTTCGCTCGAATCACGCCTGGCAACACTGCGCGAATCCGGTGCGAACGTTGAGGAACTTCGCAGCGAACTTGGCGAACTGGACCGTCGTCGCGAGAGTGGCCGGCTGAACATCGCCGTGTTCGGCGAAATATCCACGGGCAAATCCACGTTGATCGGCGCGCTGGTTCCCGGCGCATCGCTCGAGAGCGATGCGCGTGGCGGCACGACGCGTACCGTCACTCACTACGAAGGTAGTGCGCCCGACGGCGCCGCATGGACCGTGGCGGATGTGCCCGGCACCGCCGAAGCCGGCGGCGAGGCACGTGAAAGCATGGCACGCGAAGAAGCCTTGCGCGCCCACGCGGTCGTGTATGTGTGTGCGGGCGACCTGACCCGCGCCCAGGCGTCGGAGCTGCAGTGGCTGGGGGATTTCGGCAAACCGCTGATCCTCGCGCTCAACAAGGCGGATCAGTGGAGCAGCGACGAACGCACCCGTATCACCCAGCACCTGCGTGCGGCGAGCGGCGGCGTACCGGATGCGGTCGTGCTCACCAGCGCGGGTGGCGAAGAGCGCTTTACCCGGCAACTGGCCGATGGCAGCCGCGAGGACGTGCGGCGCCAGCGCAAGGCGGACATTGGCGAGCTGGTGACCGCATTGCGCCGGCTGACCGCGGCTGGGGCCGACGCGCTTGAGCCCGCGCGCGAAAATGCCGTACTCGCGGGATTGCACGAACGCACGTCAGCGCTCGAGAAAGCCCAGCGGGCGACCGAAGCGGAACGCATCGTCACGCGCTACGCCCGCCGCGCGATCGTAGGCGCCATGGCCGCGGTGGCCCCGGGCACCGACCTGGTGATCCAGGGAGCGCTGGCAGCAGGCCTGGTTCGTGCCCTGGCGGACCTCTACGGCGTACGCGTCACCGACGTGGAGATCGAAGATCTGCTGCGTCAGGTCCGCATGACCTTGCGGACGGGTACGTCCGTCGTTCTTGCCGTGGCCGGCAATGCGCTCAAGGCGTTCCCCGGCCTGGGCACGCTCGGCGGCGGCGTACTGCATGCCTTCGCCTATGCGCTGATCTTCGACAGCTTCGGCAAGGCGCTGGCGGCGACGCTGGCCGAGCACGAACGCCTTGACCAGGCTGAGGCCGGCGAACGCATGCGTGAACTGCTGGCGGATACCAAAGGCAACCGGTTGCGCCAGCTGGCGGAACTCACCAGCGATGCCCTGCGGGATCGCTAAGTGAACAATCCGTTCGCGCCGCACGGGCTGACAAGGCCGGCGCCGTCGGCCACACTCTTTCCCATCGGCCGCCCCGCGCGGCCCCGAGATGGAGCAGGCCCCCTGATGCGACATCCCCTTATCACTGGCCTTATGGGCCTGGCGCTGGGCACGGTGGGCGTCGCCCACGCGACGCCGCAGACCTACCAGCTGGACCACGTGCACAGTTCCGTCGTGTTCAACGTGGACCACAATGGCTTCTCGCGCGCTTTCGGCCGCCTGCGCATTACCGATGGCACGCTCGTTTTCGATCCTGACAACTGGCCAGCCTCCTCCGTGACGGCGACGATCGACCTGGCGTCGGTCGATATGGGCGACGCGGATTGGGATAAAGCCGTGCGCGGCAGCAGCCTGCTCGATGCCGACCGCGAACGGACGGCTCGCTTCACCAGCGATAGCGTGGAAAAGCGTAGCGACGAGGAAGGAGTCCTGCACGGCAAGCTCACCTTGCGTGGCGTCACGCTGCCGCTGGATATCCCGTTTCGCGTGAACCGCGTCGGCAAGACGATCTACGGCTTGCACACCGTCGCCGGCTTTTCCGCCAACCTCGTGCTCGATCGCACGAAGTTCGGCATGACCTCCAACACCGGCTCGATCGGCACCCAGGTGTCGGTCTGGCTGGAAATCGAAGCCATCCGCGGAGGCGAAAGCCCCGCCAGCCACGATAAGGAAACCCCCGATGCCCACGCGCAGTGAACCCACCCGCTGGAGCACCGTCGCCAAGACCTTCCACTGGCTGATGGCCTTGCTGATCCTCGGCAATGGCGCATTCGCGTTCTGGATGGATGGCCTGAAGCCGTCGCTGAACAAGATCAACATGTTCGCACTGCACAAATCCGTGGGCCTTACGGTGCTCGCGCTGTTCGTGTTGCGCCTGGCGTGGAAAATGTTCGACCGCCGGCCGCCGGATGAACCGGCACCGCGGTGGCAGCAGATCGCCGCGCATACGGTGCACGGTTTCCTCTACCTGCTGATCGTGGCGATCCCGCTGAGTGGCTGGGCGTTCAACTCGGCCCACGGCTTCCCGCTGCAGTATTTCAAGCAGTTCAACCTGCCGGCACTGGTGGAAAAGAACGAAGATCTTTCCAATACGCTCGGTACGGTGCACGTGTATCTGTTCTGGCTGTTGTTGCTGGTGCTGGTCGCCCACGTCGGTGGCGCGCTCAAACACCACTTCATCGACCGTGATGACACCCTCCGCCGCATGCTCCCCTTCGGACGTGCGAAGCGGAACTCCCCCTCTTCTCCCGGAGATACGCCATGACCCTGACCACCCGCCGCCTTTCCGCGCTGGCACTTGCCCTCGCCCTACCCTTTGCCGCCTCGGCGGCCGATTACAAGGTGGGCCCGGGCAGCACGCTCGGCTTCAGCGGCAAGTTCCAGGGCCAGCAGTTCGATGGCTCCTTCGGTAAGTTCGATGCCGCGATCAGTTACGACCCGGCGAACCTGGCGACTGCGAAGTTCGATGTGAACGTCGATGTGGCCACGGCGAGGACCGGTGACGGCGACCGTGACAAGGCCCTGCCGACGGCTGATTTCTTCGATGCCTCCAAGTTTCCCAAGGCGCACTACGTCACCACCGGTTTCACGAAGGACGCCAAAGGCAACGTGGTGGCAAACGGCACCCTCACCCTGCATGGCGTGTCCAAACCCGTGCAGCTGAAGGTGGTGTTCAACCCCGCCGCCGGCGGTGCGCGCCTCTCCGTCACCGGCAGCCTGAAGCGCCTGGATTTCGGCGTCGGCAGCGGTGACTACAAGGACACCAGCACCATCGCCGATGAAGTGCTGGTCAACGGCACGCTGAACCTGCTGCCGAAGTAAGCCATGGTCGATGGCTGGCTCGACCGCCTTCGCGGCCTGACCGGCCGGCTCCGCCGTGGTGCGCCTGAGGCGCCCGCGGCGGATGCACGTGGCGGTGCGGTGGGCGCCAGCCTGCGCGGCCTGCTCGATGATCCATCGATCCCGGCGGATGTGCGCACCGCCATGGCCTCGGATTTCCGCCGCGTGGAGGAAATGCTCGAGCGCATCGAACGCGAAGAGCTACATGTCGCTGTGTTCGGCCGTGTATCCGCGGGGAAATCTGCCTTGGGAAACGCCTTGCTCGGGCGCGATGCGTTCGCGATGGGTGTCCTGCATGGCACGACGACAGAAGCCGATGCGATGCGTCTCGACGAAGCGGCTCACGCGGGCCTCGTGCTGATCGATACGCCTGGCATCAACGAACTGGGTGGCGAGGCACGTGAGCGACTCGCGTACGAAGTCGCCGAGGTAAGCGACCTGATCGTGTTTGTCGCCGATGGCGACCTCACCCGCGAAGAACGCGACGCCTTGCGTACGCTGGCGGCGACGGCGCGACCGTTGCTGCTCGTACTGAACAAGGCCGATCGTTATAACGACGACGAGCGCGACGGGCTGCTGGAACGACTGCGCGAGCATGCGGCCGGCCTCGTGCGCCGTGAAGATGTGCTTGCCGTGGCGGCCCGGCCATCGCCGCGCGTGGTCGTGGACGTGGATGCCCATGGCCGCGAAAGCGCACGGAATGAAGCGTTACCGCCTGACGTCGGCGCGCTGAAGCAGCGGCTTGTCGCGATCGCCGAGCGCGAAGGCAAGGCACTGGCCGCCATCCACGCAGGCTTGTTCGCTGGCAAGCTCACCGACCAGGTGACGGCGCATATCGCCGTGGCACGCCGCGAGGTGGCCTCGGGTGTCATTCGGCAGTACTGCATCGCCAAGGCCGTCGCGGTGGCGCTCAACCCCATTCCCGTCGCCGACCTGCTGCTAGCGGGCGGCCTGGACGCTGCGATGGTGGTCCAGCTCAGCCGCGTCTACGGGCTTCCGCTGACCCGTGCGGAATCGGGGCGGCTCGTCGCCGTCATCAGCACCCAGCTTGCCGCGCTCATGGGCGCCGTGTGGGGCGTGCAACTGGTCGCTTCCGCACTGAAGGGCCTCAGCGGTGGGCTATCCGTTGTGGTTACCGCCGCCGCGCAGGGCGCGCTCGGCTGGTACGCCACGGTGCTGATCGGCCGGGCGGCCGAACGCTATCTCGTCGCGGGCAAGTCGTGGGGCGAGCACGGCGCGAAGCGCGCCGTCGCCGATGTCGTCGCCAGCCTGGATCGCGATTCGATCCTGCGCGAGGCTCGCGAAGAGATCCTGAAACGCCTGAAGCGCTGAGCGCGGCCGATCGCCCCGTAGGAGCCCACCCTGTGGGCGACGCCGTTCGCGATGATCCACGGGGCCTGCGGCGGTGAGGCGAAACATGTCGCCCACAGGGTGGGCTCCTACGGGGGGGTTGCCAGCAACGTGACGGCGGCCTCATCAAACGGCCAATCGAGCTCCACGCCGTCGCTGCGTCGCAGCACGGGAACGCGCACGCCATAACGCGCTTCCAACGTGTCGTCCTCGTCGATCCATACTGAGGAAAACTCCGGGAAGCCCGCTCGCGCCAGCACGTCGAGGGCCTGGTCGCAGAGGTGGCAGTCGTCGCGCTGGAACAGTGTGAACGCGTACATGCGGGGGTGTATGGGCCCTTGGGTGGTCAAGCGTAGAATAGCCGGCTATCCCCCATAGCCAACCCCACGTCCAGCCATGGCAGTCAGCGTTTTCGACCTTTTCAAGATCGGTATTGGTCCGTCCTCCTCGCACACCGTCGGTCCCATGCGGGCCGGTGCGCGTTTCGCGGAGCACTGGCTCGAGGAAAAGGGCGTGCTGGAACGCGTGGCGCGCGTGCGCTGCGAATTGTTTGGTTCGCTGGCCATGACCGGCCGCGGCCACGGCACCGACAAGGCCGTGCTTCTGGGCTTCGAGGGCGAGTGGCCCGACCGGGTCGATCCGGACGGCATCGCGGCCACGCTTGAGCGCATCCGCGGCACGCGTCGCATCCGCATCCTCGGCCGCCACGAGATCACCTTCGACGAGAAGTCCGACCTGGTCTTCAACAAGCGCCAGAAGCTCCCGTTCCACACCAACGGCATGCGCTTCTCGGCGTACGACGCCGAAGGCAATGAGCTGGCCACCCGCGATTACTACTCGGTGGGTGGCGGCTTCGTGGTGAATCCCGACGAGGCGGCTGAAGACCGTATCGTGGCCGATACCAGCGAGCAGCCCTACCCGTTCTCCACCGGTGACCAGATGCTGGCCCTGTGCAATGAGAACAATCTCACGATTGCCCAGCTCATGATGCGCAACGAGAGCATCTGGCGGCCCGAGGCCGAGACGCGTGCCGGCCTGCTCACCATCTGGAAGGCCATGCAGGATTGCGTGGCCCGTGGCCTGCGCTCCCCGGGCACCCTGCCGGGCGGCCTGAAGGTCAACCGTCGCGCTCCCGCCATGGCGGCCGAGCTGCGTGCCCAGCCCGAGGCGGCGCTGCGCGATCCGCTGACCATTCTCGACTGGGTGAACCTCTATGCCCTCGCGGTGAACGAGGAGAACGCCGCCGGTGGCCGCGTCGTCACCGCGCCGACCAACGGCGCCGCGGGTATCGTGCCAGCCGTGCTGCATTACTACCGCCATTTCTGCCCCGGCGCGTCGGAAGATGGCGTCATCACCTTCCTGCTGACCGCGGCGGCCATCGGCATCCTCTATAAGGAAAACGCGTCCATCTCCGGTGCCGAGGTCGGCTGCCAGGGCGAAGTGGGCGTGGCCTGTTCCATGGCGGCCGGCGGCCTGGCCGCGGCACTTGGCGGCAGCGTCACCCAGGTGGAAAACGCGGCCGAGATCGGCATGGAACACAACCTGGGCCTCACCTGCGACCCCATCGGCGGCCTGGTCCAGATCCCGTGCATCGAGCGCAACGCCATGGGCGCGGTGAAGGCGATCAACGCCAGCCGCATGGCTCTCAAGAGCGACGGCAAGCACCACGTCTCGCTGGATAAGGTCATCGCCACCATGCGCGACACCGGCCGCGACATGAAGGACAAGTACAAGGAAACGTCCCGCGGCGGCCTGGCGGTCAACGTCATCGAGTGCTGACGCCCGAACGACCGTAGGAGCCCACCCTGTGGGCGACATCTTTCGCCGCTCCCTTCCAGGCCCTGCGGCTCTTCGGCGAACGGCGTCGCCCACAGGGTGGGCTCCTACTTGGTCGGGCAGGCTCGCGGCAGGCGGTCGACCGTCTCAACGCGGACCGGTTCGTCCTGCCCCCACCAGTTGGCGACGGCCGTGTAGCAGATCCGCAGCTTGCCCTTGCGGGTATCGAACCGCGCCTTGCTCGTGTACGCGAAGCACGAAACCGAGGCCAGATGGCCCAGTTCGCGCATGGTGATGGCGCAGCGCCGCACGGATTCGACCGGGTCCTCGCCAGGGTACAGGGTGAAGTAAAAACCCTTGGCGGTACGGTCGTATGACTCCGAATCGATCAGCCGGCCGTTGTCGCTCCACGGCGTCTCGGCTGCGGCAATGCCGCATACCGATATGGCGACAAGCCATATGCCGTTGACGACTACCTTCGATCGCATTCGAACCCCTTCTTCCTTACCGCATCGGTCAGTGTATATCGATGTGAGCTTCGTTTGCGTAGGGGATCGCTGGCTGACATGACGGGCGGGGGGTGTCATCATCCGGCCCTTGTGCCGCCCTGGGCCGGGTTCACCCGGCCCGTCCGACCGGAGTTCCCATGTCCCACCACCATATCCGCCGCGATGTCGGCGCCTTCGCCCTGATGCTGACCGGCCTGGGGTCGATTATCGGCTCTGGCTGGCTGTTCGGCGCCTGGCACGCCGCCCAGCTCGCTGGCCCTGGCGCCATCTACGCCTGGATCATCGGCGCGGTCATCATCCTGTTCATCGCCCTGACCTACGCCGAACTGGGCGCCATGTTCCCCGAATCCGGCGGCATGGTGCGCTACGGCCACTATTCGCACGGCTCGCTCGTGGGCTTCATCGCCGGCTGGGCCAACTGGATCGCCATCGTCTCGGTCATCCCGGTCGAAGCCGAGGCCTCGGTGCAGTACATGGCCTCCTGGCCCTGGGAATGGGCCAAGTGGACCAAGGATCTGTACGTCGTCACCGCCGGCCATGGTGAGCTCACCCCGCCGGGCCTCGCCATCGCCGTGGTCCTGGTGTTCGTGTACTTCTTCCTGAATTTCTGGAGCGTGAAGCTCTTCGCCAAGAGCAACACGGCCATCACGGTGTTCAAGCTCGTGGTGCCGGCCGCTACCGGTATCGCCCTGATCTACACCAGCTTCAACCCGGGCAACTTCCACATCGGCGCCCACGGCGGCACCCATGCGATCGATATCTCGTCGATCCTCACGGCCGTCGCCATCTCGGGCATCGTCTTCAGCTTCAACGGCTTCCAGAGCCCGGTGAACCTGGCGGGCGAGGCCCGCAACCCAGGCCGCAGCGTGCCGTTCGCGGTCATCGGCTCGATCCTGCTGGCTACCGTGGTCTATGTGCTGCTGCAGGTCGCCTTCATCGGCGCCGTACCGCCGGATCAGCTCGCCAAGGGCTGGGCCGCGCTGGAATACGCCTCGCCGTTCGCCCAGCTGGCCACCGCCTTGCTGATCAACTGGCTGGCGATCCTGCTGTATGCCGATGCGTTCATCAGCCCCAGCGGCACCGGCGCGACGTACACCGCCACCACGGCGCGCATGATCTACGCCATGGAGCGCAACGGCCACCTGCCGAAGATCCTGGGTCATATCCATCCGCGCTTCGGCATCCCCCGCCCGGCGATGTGGCTCAACCTTGTGGTCAGCTTCATCTTCCTGTTCTTCTTCCGTGGCTGGGGCACGCTGGCGGCGGTGATCTCGGTGTCGACGATCATTTCGTACCTCACCGGCCCGGTCAGCGTCATGACGCTGCGCCGCACGGCTCCGGAACTGAAGCGCCCGCTGCGTATCGCCGGCCTGCCGGTCCTCGCCGCGCTCGCCTTCATCTTCGCCACCGAGCTGCTCTACTGGGCCAAGTGGCCGCTCACCGGCGAGATTATCCTGCTGATGGTCGTGGCCCTGCCGCTGTACTTCTACTACACCGCCAAGAGCGGCTGGGAAGATTTCCAGCGCCACCTCAAGGGTGCCTGGTGGCTCATCGTCTACCTGCCCATCATGGCGGTGATCTCGTGGGCCGGCAGCAAGACCTTCGGTGGCCACGATTACATCCCGTACGGCTGGGATCTGGCGATCGTCGCCGTGTTCGGCGCGGTGTTCTATTTCTGGGGCGTGAAGTCGGGCTGGCGTACCCCGATGGTGGAGGCCGCGCGCTTCCATCACGATGATGAGCACGGCGAACCGGTGCTTCCGCCGAGTGCGGATGAAGCTGAGGCCACTACCGGCCATCGCTAAAAAAAAAAGCGCCCAATCGGGCGCTTTTTTTTACTGGCCATGCAGCAGCGGGAGTGTCGGCTGCATCGCGCGCAGTGCATCGGTTCATTCGCTGACGCGAATGCGTGTGTTGAGCGGCTTGGGCCGCCTTAGGCTGGATGTCGGGCGGGACTCGGGGGCGTTCAGGGCCTTGCGGCCGCCAGTCGCGGACCTTCGGACCGGGCCGTAGGCACCCTATTCGCGAAACGCGATGTGCAAGGCGGCCCTCCGCTCATGTCGGCCGCAAGGCCCTGACCGCCCCCGAGTCCACACGTCTCGTTACGTGGAGCACAAGCCTGTACACCGAAACCCAGCATCCTGTCGGCAGCGCCACTGCACGCCGCAAGCTCTCCTGCAATCAACCTCGTCGCTGATTGCGCGGGTGGGCAAGCCCTGGGGGTCGACATGAGCGGAGGGCCGCCGAGCGCATCGATTATCGCGAAAGCTGCGCCTACGGCCCGGTCCGCAGGTCCGCGACTGGCGGCCCCCAGGGCTTGCCCACCCGCAGCTTCCTCATCGCAACAAGTACGAGGCGGCGAACGCCGCTCAACACACGCATTCGCGCCAGCGAATGAACCGAGCACTGCGTGCGCTCAAGCACACGTTCGTCCGAGCATCAGACGAGCGCGAGGACGTCACCCAACAGTGCCTGTGCGGTGATTTCCGGGCCCGCACCCGGACCCTGGATGACCAGTGGCGTGGAGTGATAGCGGGTCGTCGTGAGGGCGAACTGGTTGTCGGTGCCGGAGAGGCGCGAGGCCGGATGGTCCAGACCCACTTCGACCAGGCCCACGCGGGCACGGCCGCGCTGGTTAAGGCGTGCGAGGTAGCGCAGCACCTTGCCGTTGGCCTTGGCCTCGGCGTGGCGGCGCGCCAGCGGTTCGTCGAGCTCCTGCAGGCGCTCGAGGAACACCTTGGTGTCGACGCCACGCAGTGCTTCGGGGACGAGGCTTTCCACCTCGACCTCGTCGCTACCCAGGGAGAACCCCGCGTGGCGGGCGATGATCAGCAGCTTGCGGGCAACGTCTTCGCCGGAGAGATCCGAGCGCGGATCCGGCTCGGTGAAGCCCAGGCGGCGCGCGTCGCTGAGCAGCGCCGAGAACGGGCGCGAGCCGTCGTACTGGTTGAACAGCCAGGAGAGCGAGCCCGAGAAGACGCCTTCGAGGGTCAACAGGCTATCGCCGCAGCGGCGAAGGCGGCGCAGGGTCGAGAGCACCGGCAGGCCTGCGCCCACGGTGGCAGCATCGCCGTACACCGCACCGCTGGCCGACGCGGCCTGGAGCGCGCGCCAGCCCTGGAGATGGCCGCCGGCGAGTGCTTTGTTGGCGGTGACCACGTGATATCCGCGTTCCAGCCACTCGGCATGCCGGGTGGCCTCCTTCGTACACGCCGTGGCGTCGATAACCACCTTGCGCGCTGCGCCCGTCGCATCGAGCGCGGCGAGCAGCGGGCCGTTGTCACGGCCGTCGCGGGCTTTGGCGAGGGCATCGGGCACCTCAGCAGGGCGCAGGCCATCGGCAAGGACATGCTGGCGGCGCGAGTTGGCTGCGCCGACGAGGCGCAGGGAGCCGGCGGCCGGGGTAGCGAGGAGCGTGAGCAGCGCGCGACCGACCACGCCGGTGCCTAGCAGCACGACAGCCGTATGCGGCGCCTCCGGCGCCAGGGGAGCGACCACCGCGCTCATGCGCCGACCTTGCGTTTCGAGGTGATGTTGGCGACCGCCGCGGCGCGGGCGAGCGCGGATTCGAGGTCGTCGATCAGGTCGTCGCCGTCTTCAATACCGATCGACAGGCGCAGCAGGTTGTCGGCGATGCCAGCCGTGCGGCGCGCTTCCGGGGCCATCGCGGCATGGGTCATCGTGGCCGGATGCGCGACAAGGCTCTCGACGCCGCCAAGCGATTCGGCCAGCGAGAAGTACTGGATGCCATCGACGAACGCTTCGATCGCGTCGTCGCCACCACGCAGTTCAAAGCTCAGCATGGCGCCAAAGCCCTTCTGCTGACGGGCCGCCAGTGCATGGCCCGGGTGCGAAGCCAGGCCCGGGTAATAGATGCGCTCGACGGCATCGTGTCCTTCCAGGCGATCCGCAATGCGGCGCGCATTCTCTTCATGGGCGCGCAGGCGAACGGCTAGCGTACGCACGCCACGCAGCGTCAGGAAGCTATCGAACGGCGAACCGGTCTGGCCGTTGCAGTTACCCCACCACTTCAGCTGCTCCGCGACAGCCTGATCGGCCGCGATCACCGCACCACCCACCACATCGCTGTGGCCGTTGATGTACTTCGTGGTCGAATGCAGCACCACGTCGGCGCCGAGCTTCAGCGGCTGCTGCAATGCCGGCGAGAGGAAGGTGTTGTCGACCAGCACCAGCGCGCCAACCGCATGCGCAGCCTGCGAGACGTGGCGCACATCGGTAATGCGCAGCAGCGGGTTCGACGGGGTTTCGATCCACACCAGTGCCGGCTTCGCAGCCAGGCCTTCAGCCAGCGCACTCGGGTCGTTGAAGTTGACGAAGCGCACGCTGAAGCGGCCCTTCTTCGCCCAGGCGTCGAGCAGGCGCCAGGTGCCTCCGTAGCAATCGTGCGAAGCGATGACGAGCCCGCCTGCCGGCACCAGTTCCAGCGCCAGCGCCACGGCCGACATGCCGGTGTTCGTGACGACCGCGCCCGCGCCCTCTTCCAGCTCGGTCAGCGCTTCGGCGAGCAAGTCGCGCGTGGGGTTGCCGCTGCGCGAGTAGTCGTAGGCACGCTTGCGGCCGAAGCCTTCGAACGCATAGTTCGTGGAGAGGTGCAGCGGCGGCACGACGGCGCCATGCTGCGTATCGGATTCAATACCGGCGCGGACAGCGCGGGTGCACAGGCGGGATTCACGAGTCATGGTTAGCGGGCTCCGCAACAGTCGTTGAGTGCGTGACGCAGCACGGGGGCGAGCTGCACGGTTTCTTTGAGGAAGGCGTCGTGGCCATACGGCGAATCCACGACTTCGAGGGTGGCGGTACCGCCGATGCGACGCTGCAATTCGCAGAGATCGGAAAGCGGCACGAGGCGATCGGAGGGGAAACCCACCAGCGTCGTCGGCGCATGCACGCGCTCCGGCGCGATGTCATGCAGGTCGATCGATTCGGAAAGCGCGAGGAAACGCTGCGGATCGAAACGCTCGACGAAGCGGCGGCCGGCGTGTTCGAGATAATCCTCCACCGGGAAGTAGAAGCGGCCATCGCGCAGTTCGGGACCTGCGGCGAAACGGCGCGAAAATTCCTCGCTGCCACGGTACGTGGTCATGGCGAGCTGGCGGGCGAGTGCCAGTGCTTCATCCGTGCGGCCCGATTCGATGCCGAGGCGGACGATGCCACGCTGCACCGAACGCTGCGCCGTCGAGAGCGGATGCGGGCGATGCGCGCCCGCAAGCAGCACGAGCGACTTCACCTTGTCGGCGTGATTGGCGGCGAAGGCCAGGCCGGTCATCGCGCCGTAGGAGGAACCGATGAAAGCGTGGGCACGGCCGATACCGAGTTCGTCGACGAGCACTGCGAGCGCCGCGGCCTGGTCTTCGCTGGAGACCGAGTCGACACCGCCGATGTCGTCCGGCACCAGCCAATCGATGGAGAGCACGCGGCACTGGCCGAGATCGATGGCGCCGCCTTCGGACACCAGTTCCTGCCACCATCCCTGGCGCTCACGGCCGGCGCAGACATCACGCGTGGCCGAGATACCGCCCTGGACGATCACCGTGGGCGCATTCGGCGCGCCGCACCACAGGTAGCGCACATCCACCTGCACGGCTTCGCTGCCGTACTTCGGCGTGAAGGTGACACGGCGGGTGCCGCGCTGCTCGGTGAGATCGGCGGCGCCACGCGGCGCGGTGGCTTCTGCCACATCGGAGAGGGGGATCACGGTGAGAGGCTCTGCTGGCATGTCCGGAGTTCCTGTCGGGTCGAGCCCCTGCGGAAACCTATAGCCGGACTGCCAAGGCACGGTGCGCAAGAACGCGCCCGGCTCGGACATTCCCATCTATCGGGTTACGTGGCGAACCACGCACCGCAGGAGTTGGCACCGTTGCGGAAATCCGCAGGTTGCCCCGGCTTCAAAGGGCCTGTCCCTCAGCCGGTCTCGATGAGTGGAACCGAGGTTACGCGCCGATTCCCGTCGTGTCAACAGCCGTATAGACGTCTAAACACCCAAATATCTTGCGATAACCCCCTGTAGGAGCCCACCCTGTGGGCGACGCCGTTCGCGAAGAAGCAACAGGGCCTGAAGCGGAATCGCGAAAGATGTCGCCCACAGGGTGGGCTCCTACGGCGGTTTGGACGGATTGGGCGGTTTAGGTGGCATGGGCGGTTTGGACGGCCAGATGGGGTTCATGGGGCGGGCGGGTTAACATCGGGCCCATGGCTACCTACCCCACCCTCAGCGCCGGCATCGGCCACACGCCCCTCCTTCGCCTGCGCCAGGCCTCGGAGGCCACTGGCTGCGAGATCCTGGCCAAGGCCGAGTTCCTGAACCCGGGTGGGTCGATCAAGGACCGGACGGCCCTGGGCCTGCTGGACGACGCTGAACAGCGAGGCCTGGTCCGTCCCGGCGCCACCCTGGTCGAGGGCACGGCGGGCAATACGGGCATCGGCCTGTCCCTCCTGGGCAACAGCCGCGGCTACCGCACCATCATCGTCATGCCGGATACCCAGAGCCGGGAGAAGATCGACGCCCTGCGCGCCGCCGGTGCCGATGTGCGCCTGGTCCCGGCCGCCCCCTGGACCGATCCCAACCACTACGCCGCCACGGCCTGCCGGATCGCCGCCGAGCTGAACGAGGCCGAGCCCGGCAGCGCCTGGTTCGCCAATCAGTTCGACAACCTGGCCAATCGCCAATGGCACGAAGACCACACCGGGGCGGAGATCTGGGAACAGACCGGGGGCAAGGTCGACGGCTTCGCCAGCGCCTCGGGCACCGGCGGCACCATCGCTGGAGTGGGAAGGGCGCTGAAGGCCCGCCGCAGCGACATCCTGGTGGCCCTCGCCGACCCCGCCGGTTCCGCCCTGGCCAGCTACGTCAACACCGGTGAGACCAAGGCCGAGGGCAGCTCGATCACCGAGGGCATCGGCAACGGCCGGCTTACCGCCAACTTCCTGGATGCCCCGATCGACCTGGCCTGGTCGATCCCGGATACCGAATCCATCCCCGAGGTCCACGCCCTGCTCCGCCAGGAGGGCTACTGTGTGGGCCTCTCCAGCGGCGTGAACATCGCCGGCGCCATCCGCCTGGCCCGTCATCTCGGCCCCGGCCATACCGTGGTCACGGCCCTGTGCGACAGCGGCATGCGCTACCAGGCCAAGCTATTCAACCCGGCCTTCCTGCGCGAGAAGGGCATCGCCGTGCCCGACTGGCTGGCCGCGGCCTTCCCGGGGTAAATCCGCGCTAGAATATGGGGTTAGCCCTTCGATGCGACCCCAGATTCCATGTCTTCACACCTCACCGAGACCCAGCGGCGGCGCAGCTTCGCCATCGTCAGCCACCCTGACGCGGGCAAGACCACCCTGACCGAAAAGCTGCTGCTGTTCGGCGGCGCGATCCAGATGGCCGGTTCGGTGAAGAGCCGCAAGGCCGCTCGCCACGCCACCTCCGACTGGATGGCGCTCGAGAAGGAGCGCGGCATCTCGGTCACGTCCTCGGTCATGCAGTTCCCGTACAACGGGGCCATCGTGAACCTGCTCGACACCCCGGGCCACGCGGACTTCTCGGAAGATACCTACCGCGTGCTCACCGCCGTCGACTCGGCGCTGATGGTGATCGACTGCGCGAAGGGCGTGGAAGAACGCACCATCAAGCTCATGGAAGTGTGCCGCCTGCGCGACACGCCGATCATGACCTTCATCAACAAGCTCGATCGCGAGGGCCGCTCGCCGATCGAACTGCTCGATGAAGTGGAATCGGTGCTGGGCATCGCCTGCGCACCGGTCACGTGGCCGATCGGCATGGGCTCGCGCCTGAAGGGCGTGTACCACCTGCTGCTCGACGAGGTGCACATCTTCGAACCGGGCAAGAACTTCACCCGCCAGGATTCGACCATCTTCAAGGGCGGCCTGGATAACCCGGAGCTCATTGCCCGCATCGGCGAAGCCGCCCTGCAGGAAGCCCGCGACGAGCTCGAACTGGTGCTCGGCGCGTCCAACCCATTCGATGTCGAGGCTTACCTTGCCGGCAAGCAGACCCCGGTGTTCTTCGGTTCGGCCGTGAACAACTTCGGCGTGGAGCTGCTGCTTGAGTTCTTCGTCGAACACGCGCCCTCGCCGCGCTCGCGCGACACGCTTACCCGCGAAGTGTTGCCGCAGGAAGAGAAGCTCACCGGCTTCGTGTTCAAGATCCAGGCCAACATGGATCCGGCGCACCGCGACCGCGTGGCATTCATGCGCATCTGCTCCGGCACCTATACCGCCGGCATGAAGATGCAGCAGACGCGCACCGGCAAGGAAGTGCGTATCGCGAACGCGCTCACCTTCATGGCGAGCGATCGTGAAATCGTCGAGCGCGCCTACCCGGGCGACGTGATCGGCCTGCACAACCACGGCACCATCACCATCGGCGATACCTTCACCGAAGGCGAAGGCTTGTCATTCACCGGCATCCCGAACTTCGCGCCGGAACTCTTCCGCCGTGCGCGCCTGCGCGATCCGATGAAGATGAAGGCGCTGCACAAGGGCCTGGCCCAGCTTTCCGAAGAAGGTGCCACGCAGTTCTTCCGCCCGCTCATGTCTAACGACCTGATCCTCGGTGCGGTGGGCGTGCTGCAGTTCGACGTGGTCGCGTACCGCCTGAAAGACGAATACAACGTCGATTCGAGCTTCGAGCAGGTCGGCGTGGCTACCGCGCGCTGGGTGCATTGCAGCGATGAAAAGAAGCTGGAGGAGTTCAAGGAAAAGAACGCCGCCAACCTCGCGATCGATGCGGCCGGTGAACTCGTTTACCTCGCCCCGACGCGCGTCAACCTGCAGCTCGCGGTGGAGCGCTGGCCGCAGGTGCGTTTCTCGGCCACGCGCGAACACGCGGCGTCGCTCGACGTCTGATCCAGTTGTTGCAGGAGCGTGCAAGCACGCTCCTGCATAAGCCGATTCACACCGGCGACGGATGCAGGAAGCGGTGGATAGCGTGGACCACCACCGAGCCTTCGCCTACGCCCGCGGCAACGCGCTTCACGGAGCCTGAGCGCACATCGCCCACCGCGAACACACCACGCAACGTGGTGGCATACGGCGAAGGCGTCGCGTAGCCATCGGCATCGCGGCCGGTGAGCACGAAGCCTTTCTTGTCGAGATCCAGGCACCCTTGCAGCCAGGCGGTGTTCGGCTCGGCGCCGATCATCACGAACAACGCCGCCACCGAAACACGTGTCTGGTTGTTGGTCTTCACGCAGTACCAACCCACTTCGCGCAGGTAGGCGTCACCGTCCAGGTGATCGATCTCGCAATACGGATGAAGCGTGATGCTTGGTGACTGCATGATCCGTTGCACAAGGTAATCCGACATCGTGGCGGCAAGGCCTTCGCCGCGGACGAGGATGTGCACGTGCTTCGCCGTGCGGGCCAGGAACACCGCGGCCTGGCCAGCGCTGTTGCCACCACCGACTACCACGACCTCTTCGCCCGAACACAACGTGGCTTCCATCGCCGTCGCGGCGTATTGGATGCCCTGCCCTTCGAAGCGCTCGTAATCCACCTGGGCCAGCTTGCGGTAACGCGCACCCGTGGCGATGACCACCGAGCGCGCCGTCACGACCGTGTCGTTGCACAGGTGCAGTTTGTAGGGGTGGCTGCCGCAATCCATGCTGCGCACCTCGCGGGCCACGGCCATGTGCGCGCCGAACTTCATGGCCTGGACCTGGGCGCGGCCAGCCAGGGCCTGGCCGGAGATGCCCGTGGGGAAGCCCAGGTAGTTCTCGATCTTGGAACTGGTACCCGCCTGGCCGCCCGGGGCCAGGCCCTCGAGCACGACCGTATCCAGGCCCTCCGACGCGGCATACACCGCCGCGGCGAGACCGGCCGGGCCTGCGCCGATCACGGCCACGTCATAGACGTGGTCGCTATCCAGCTCGATGGTGATGCCGAGTTCATCGGCCAGCGCAGGGCTGCTTGGGCATCGCAGGATCCGCCGGTCCGGCAGGATCACCACGGGGCATTCATCAGGCTGCAGGCCAAAGCTTTCGATCAGGTGGCGCGCACCCTCGTCCACGTCGGTATCCAGCAGACGGTGCGGATACCCATTGCGGATCAGGAAACTACGCAGGCGCACGGTATCCGCGGCATGGGATGAGCCCGCCAGCAGCACGCCACCCTGGCCGCTCTGGATGAGCCCCACGCGGCGCAGGATGAAGGCGCGCATGATGATTTCGCCGATATCCGGCTCGCCGGCCACCAGCCGACGGAAGCTGGAAGGATCCACGCGGATGATCCGTGAATTGGCGCCCGCACGGGCATTCACCATGGTCTGGCGGCCGCTGAAGAGATCCACCTCGCCGGTGAACTGGTGCACGCCATGGACAACCACGATCCGCGGCTGCCCATCCTCGCCCATGTCGTAGACCTCGATGCTGCCATCGAGGACGAAGAAGTAATCGATGCGGCGCTGGCCGCGCTGGAACAGGATGGTGCCCTTGGGTACCAGTTCTTCAACGCCGTAACGCGACAGGCGTGCCGCCATGTCGTCATCAAGGCGCGGGAAGGTCTGCTCCTTCCGGTTCATCGGGCTTGAAGGATCGTTATCTTGCAGCGTCGACATCGGTCATTCCGGTGTATTCGGGGCCTGGGCGCCTCCCGCCGCCACGATACCGGGCGGGCTGGGAACGATCTTGTATCGGAGCACCATCATGCCTGCGTAGACTTCACCACGCACCCGTTACCTGCCTGCGAGCCCATGAGCGCCATCGATACCCCCAAGCCGACCGCCACACCGCCCTCCCTGCCACTGCGCCTGCTGCGCTCGCCCGTCGGCCGCATCGCGGCCTTCGCGATCACTGCATGGCTGATCGGCATCGTCTGCCACCGCATTTACGACGGCCTGGGGCTTCCGCACGGCGAGATCCCGTTTGGCGAGGTCACGCCCCTGATCGAGCTGTTCCGCCTGCTGCCCATCGTGCTGGCGTACTGGCTGCTGGTCCGCACGATCGAAAACCGCCGTGTTGAGGAACTGGCGCTACGCAGACTCGTGCCGTATGCCCTGGCGGGCCTGATCGGCGGCTTCATCCTGTTCTCGCTCGTAGTGGGTGCGCTCTGGGCCCTGGGGGCCTATGTGGTCCATGGGACCAACCCGGATATCCCGTGGCTCGGTCTGATCCTCGTACTCGGCGTGGGCGCGGGTGTCGGCGAGGAGATCATTAGCCGTGGGGTGCTTTTCCGCATCGTGGAAGAGGGCCTCGGCACATGGATATCCCTGCTCCTGTCGGCCGGCTTCTTCGGCTTCATGCATATCTGGAACCCGAACGCGACCACCTGGAGCGCCCTGGCCATCGCCCTCGAGGCAGGCTTGCTGTTCGGCCTCCTCTACCACGTGACCCGCTCGCTGTGGCTGTGCATGGGCGTCCACGCCGCCTGGAACGTCGCCCAGGGCCCGTTCTATGGCATCCCCGTCTCAGGCTTCGAGCAGAAGGGCTGGCTCGCCTCCACGATGCAGGGCCCCAACTGGCTCACGGGTGGCGAATTCGGCGCCGAGGCCTCCGTGGTCGCCCTTGGCATCTGTTCGACGCTCACGGCCGTATTACTAGCCATCGCCATCCGCCGCGGCAGCCTCGTGGCGCCCTTCTGGGCCCGCCCCAAGGCTAAGCCTGGCGCCTGATCTGCCGATAATGTGTTGCCCGCCAAGGAAGGCGTACCACCATTCGTAGTAATAGTTTCGGGCGACCCGCCCTTCCCTGTCCCACTACCGGTCATCGCATGACTTCCTCCGAGACGAAGCGCAACTGGCTGGCCGACCAGCCCCTCCAGCGCAAGATCATCATCGCCATCGGCGCCTTGCTCGCCCTGTTCGTGGCGGCGTGCATCGCCAACCTCGTGTCCCTCGGACGTGAGAACGAGACCCGGGCCTGGTCCACGCACACCTACGTGGTCTTGCTCCGGCTAGGCGACGTGGCCGCCGATGCGCAACAACGTCAGGTAGCGACCCGCGGCTACATGCTGACCCAGGCCGATAGCGAGTATGCGGATTTCGAGAGCTCGGACCGAGACCTTACCGCCAGCGTCGCTGAGCTGCGCCGACTGACTGCCGACAACCCGCTGCAGCAAGGTCGCATCGACCGCCTGCAGGACATGCTCGATCGCTGGAAGGCCGAGGCGATGAAGAACGGCATGGAGCCCATCCGTGCCATCGGCAGCGCCGTGACACCGGAGGGGGCCCTCGCCCGCGATGGCATCCGCCGGGACTACTTCGCGCGCCGCACGGTGCTGATGACGGACATCCACACCCTCATCGATGCGATGGCCACCACCGAGCGCACCCTGCTCGACGAACGCAACAAGGCGCTGGACGCCACGCTGGCCGCGACGCAGACCATCGATATCGTCTCGCTGCTGCTCTGCCTCCTCACCGGCGCAGCGGTCATCGCCATGACCTTCCGCCTGATCACGCGCCCGCTCGTGCGCATGACCGAGCTGATGACGCGCCTGGCCGCCCACGACCACACCATCGAAGTGGGCCAGCTGACCCGCCGCGACGAGATCGGCGAGATCGCCCGCTCGCTGCAGGTGTTCAAGACCATGGCGATCGAGACGGCCGGCCAGACCTGGTTGAAGTCAGCTGTCACGTCCGTCTCGAACCGGCTTCAGGAAACCACCACCTACCGCGAGTTCGCCGACACGCTGGTGGCCGAGCTGGTCTCCTCGCTGAAAGCGGGCGTGGGCGTGTTCTACATCTACCGCGAAGAGAACCGCCGCCTTGAGATGGTCGGCAGCTACGGCTTCCGCCAGCGCCGCCATGTCACCAGCGAATACGCCATCGGTGAGGGCCTTGTGGGCCAGGCCGCCGCCGACGGCAAGGCCATCTTCCTCCAGGACGTACCGGAGGATTACACCCGCATCCACTCCGGCACCGGCGAAGCCGCGCCGCGCAGTGTCGTCGTGGTCCCGGTGATGTCGCGCGATACGCTGCTCGGTGTCATCGAGCTCGCAAGCTTCGAACATCTCACCGGCTTGCAGGAGCGCCTGCTCGACGAGCTACTGCCCATCGTGGCGCTGTCACTGGAAAACCTGGCCCGCGCACTGCGCACCCGCGACCTGCTCGAGCAGACCCAGAGCCAGGCCGACGAACTACGCGCCTCCGAAGAGGCTCTGCGTCATCAGCAGGACGCCCTGCAGGCGACCAACAGCGAGCTGCATACGAAGACCGCCGAACTGCAGGAGCAGTCGCAACGCCTCATCGCCTCGGAGGAAGAGCTCCGCGTGCAGACGGAAGAGCTGCACGCGTCGAACGAAGAGCTGCGCGAGAAGAGCCTGACGCTGAACCAGCAGAAGGACTCGCTCGAGGCACTGCAGAAGGAGACCCACGAGAAGGCCGAGGAACTGGCCCGCGCCAGCCAGTACAAGTCCGAGTTCCTCGCCAACATGTCGCATGAGCTGCGTACGCCGCTCAACAGCCTGCTTATTCTTTCGCGCAGCCTGGCCGACAACGACGAAGAAAACCTCACGGGCGAACAGGTGGAATCCGCACGGATCATCCACGACGCCGGCTCGAACCTGCTGCGGCTCATCAACGACATCCTCGACCTCTCCAAGGTGGAGGCCGGCAAGATGGAGCTGATGATCGATACGCTGCCGCTGGCCGATCTCGCCCGCCAGCTGGGGCGTACGTTCAACCACGTGGCGCAGGAGAAGAAGCTCGCTTTCGAAGTGAAGCTTGAAGACAACATCCCTGCCAGCATCCAGACCGACGGGGGCAAGCTCGAGCAGGTGGTGAACAACCTGCTGAGCAACGCGTTCAAGTTCACTGCCAACGGCAGCGTGCGCGTTCGTATTGGCCGCCCGGCCGCCGGAGCGAGCCTGCCCGCTGGCCTCGACGCCACGCGCGCGGTGTGCATCGCCGTGACCGACTCGGGCATTGGCATCCCGCCCGAAAAATATCAGCGCGTGTTCCACGCGTTCGAGCAGGTCGACGCGAGCACCAGCCGCCAGTACGGCGGCACGGGCCTCGGCCTGGCCATCTCGCGGCGTATCGCCATGCTGATGGGCGGCGATATCACCCTGGATAGCGAAGTCGGCAAGGGCAGCACGTTCACCATCTTCCTGCCCGAGCAGGCACCCGAATCCGCCGGTGAGCGCGCGGAGCCCGTCTCCCGCGAGCAGGCTGCCGCCGAGGCGACGCTACCGCTTTCGCCTTCGCTCATCGCCGAATCCATCGATGACGACCGCGCATCGATCGCACCGGGCGACACCACCATCCTCGTGGTGGAAGACGACCCCGCGTTCGCGCGCATCCTCGCCGACATGATCCACCGCAAGGGCCACCGCGTGCTTGCAGCCGCCGATGGCGAAACGGGCCTTACCCTTGCCCGCCAGTACCGCCCGACGGGCATCCTGCTCGATGTGATGCTGCCGGGCATGGACGGTTGGACGGTGATCGACCGCCTGAAGCACGACGCCGCCACGCGGCATATCCCCGTGCACTTCATTTCCGCGACGGACGACGCCAGCCGCGGCATGGAACTGGGTGCCGTCGGCTTCCTCACCAAGCCGGTGAGCCGCGAGTCCATCGCCACCGCGTTTGATCGCCTGCTGCACTTTGCCGAAGGCCGCACACGCCATCTGCTGGTCATCGACGACGACAGCAGTGCACGTGCCGCCGTGCGCACCCTGCTGAAGGACGACAACGTCGTGATCGACGAAGCCGCTTCGGGCGAGGAAGCGCTGGCGAAGACCCAGGATGTGGCCTACGACTGCATCGTGCTCGACCTCGGCCTGCCCGGCATCTCCGGCATCGAGTTCCTCGAGCAGCTTTCGCAATCAGGCAATACGCCGCCCGTGGTGGTGTACTCCGGCCGCGACCTCTCCCGCGAGGAGAGCATGAAGATCCGCCAGTACACCGACAGCATCGTGGTGAAGGGCGCCCGCTCGCCCGACCGCCTGCTCGATGAGGTGAGCCTGTTCCTGCACTCGATCCGCCACGGCAGTGCCAGCGCGGCGGTAGAACGCCCGACGCCTGCAAGCGGCATGGACGAGGCCAGCCTGCGCGGCCGCCGCCTGCTCCTCGTCGACGATGACATGCGCAACCTGTTCGCGCTCTCCAAGGTGCTGCGCGGCAAGGGCATCGACGTCGTGATGGCGCAGGACGGCCAGAAAGCGCTCGATGTGCTCGACAAGGATCCCGAGCTCGAACTGGTCCTCATGGACATCATGATGCCGGTGATGGATGGCTACGACACCATGCGCGCCATCCGGGCCAAGCCCGCACTGGCCAATGTCCCGATCATCGCGCTGACCGCCAAGGCCATGCGTGGCGATCGTGAGAAGTGCCTGGAGGCCGGCGCCAACGATTACCTTTCCAAGCCGATTGACGTCGACCGCCTCCTGTCGATGATCCGCGTGTGGCTACCGGCACGGGTCTGACGTGGACGTCGAAGATATCGAAATCGAGCTGTTCATCCGCGCCATGCAGCGGCGGCACGGCTACGACTTCAACGACTATGCACCGGCGTCGCTCAAGCGCCGCGTGCAGCAGCTCGTGCGCACGCACGATGCCGGGACCATCAGCGAACTGAACCGGCGCCTGCTTCACGAAGACGGCTTCGTGACCCGCGTGATCGAGGGCCTGTCCGTACCGGTGTCGGAAATGTTCCGCGACCCGCCGGTGTTCCGCACCCTGCGCGACAAGGTGCTGCCCGTGCTGGCTTCGTACCCCGAGATCAATATCTGGCAGGCGGGATGCGCGCATGGCCAGGAGGTGTATTCGCTCGCGATCCTGCTGGAAGAGGCGGGCCTCTACGACCGCGCGCGCATCTACGCCACTGACTTCAACGACGCAGCGCTGCATGTTGCCGCTGAAGGGATCTACGCCACGCGCGATGCACGCGACTGGTCACGCAATTACATCGAGGGGGGCGGGCAGAAGTCGTTCAGCGATTACTACAGCGCCCGCTACGATTTCATCAAGCTGGACCAGCGGCTGCGCCGCAACGTCACCTTCTTCAACCACAACCTGGTGACCGACGACGTGTTCTGCGAGGCACACCTCATCCTGTGCCGCAACGTCCTCATCTATTTCAACAACACACTGCAGGACCACACGCTCGCCCTCTTCCGGAAGAGCCTGGTACGCGGTGGATTCCTTTGCCTGGGCACACGCGAGAACATCGATTTTTCGCCTGCCGCCGCCAGCTTCGCCGATATCGACGCTGGCCTGCGCATCTACCAGGCCAGCGCCACCAACCCAAGGCCACTCACACGATGAGCGCGCGCACGGCCATCGCCCTCGGTTGCAGCGCAGGGGGGCTCGCCGCCCTCCAGCGCCTGCTGCCCGCGCTGGACCATCGCCTGTCCGTGCCTATCGTGCTTTGCTGCCACACCGGTTCGGCGGATGTTTCGCTGCTTGTTGAGCTGCTGGCGCGCGTCTCATCCCTGCCCGTCGTGGAAGCGGCTGAGCGGGCACCCGCCGACCCGGGCGTGATCCACGTGGCGCCCAGCGGCTACCATTTGCTGGTGGAACCCAACGCGCATTTCTCGCTGAGCGTGGATGCGCGGGTAACGTATGCAAGGCCATCCATCGACGTGCTGTTCGAAACAGCCGCCGATGCATGGCAAGACGGCCTCGTGGCCGTGCTGATGACCGGCGCCAATTCGGATGGCGCCCACGGCCTGAAGGCCGTAAGGCAAGCGGGCGGCTACGCCATCGTCCAGGACCCGGACTCCGCGGAATCCGATGTGATGCCACGGGCCGGCCTGGAAATCGCCGGCGCCGACGCCCGCCTGCCCCTCGACCAGATCGCGCAACGACTTAACGAACTGTGCATTCCATGACCCCGATCCGCCCCAAGATCCTCGTCGTCGACGACACCCCCGCCAACCTCGTCGCCATGCGCCGCCTGCTGGCCCGGGCCGAAGCCGACATTTTCGAAGCCGACAACGGCAACGACGCGCTCGCGCTGTGCCTCGATCACCAGTTCGCCCTGGTACTCCTCGATGTGAACATGCCCGGCATGGATGGCTTCGAAGTGGCCGAGCTTATCGGCGAGACCGAGCACCTGCGCGAAACGCCGATCATCTTTGTTACGGCCGCCTATGCCGATGACCTGAACCGCATGAAGGGCTACACGGCCGGCGCGGTGGATTACATCGCCAAGCCGATCAACGATGCGATCCTGCAGTCGAAGGTGAAGATTTTCCTTGAACTGTACCGCGCACGTGCGCTACTCCAGCACGCATTGGATGAGCTCTCCGAGCGCAACCAGCAGCTCACCACCGAAGTGGCCGAGCGTACGCGCATGGAGCAGCTGGTGCGCCACCAGGCGACGCACGACGCGCTCACCGGCCTGCCCAACCGCGTGCTCTTCCGCGAGCGGCTGGAGGCGGCACTGGCGTCCGCCAATGCAGGTGGCGCGCCTTTTGGCCTGGCCTACATCGACATCGATGGCTTCAAGGGCGTCAACGATGGCCACGGCCATGCCGCCGGCGACGAACTGCTGAAGGCGATCGCCGCACGCATCGATGCCCGCACGCGCGGCACGGACACCGTGGCACGCCTCGGTGGCGATGAGTTCGCCGTGCTCCTGCACGATGCGAACAATGGCGAGGCCGCCCTCGCTCGCTGCCAGGCACTGTGCGATGCGATCGCCGAGCCGTATACCCTCACCGTCGCCGACCTGCGCATCCCGGCGAAGATCGGTGCCAGTATCGGTGTGACCATGTCCCAGCCCGCCGATGCGTACGACCGCCTGGTCTCCACCGCCGACGAGGCGATGTACGAAGCCAAGCGCGGCGGCAAGAACCGCTGCATCCTGAAATAACCTGTAGGAGCGCGCTTGCGCGCGATCGGCGGTGCGGCAAGACCTATCGCGTGCAAGCACGCTCCTACACGAGAGCAAGGGACATCAGGCGGCAAGGCTCGTCAGGAAGGCTTCCAGCACCGCGCCGCGATAGCGCTGACGGTGCAGTAGCACCGACAGGGTCCGGCGCAGGTCGAGAAACGGCGTCGGCAGGACCACCATCCTTCCGGTGGCGAGCGCATCTACCACCGCGACCTCCGGCAGGCATGCGATACCAAGTCCGGCGATCACCGCCTGCTTGATCGCCTCGGACTGATCCAGTTCCAATACCGTGCGTCCTTCCGGCAGTTCCGCCAGCGCACGCTCGCTCAGCGCACGTGTCGCGGAACCACGCTCGCGCAGCACCCAACGCTCACCGGCGAAGTCGTCGCGCTTAAGGCGCTTCTTCCCCGCCAGGCCATGCCCCGGCCGCGCGCAGACGACGAGGCGGTCTTCACGCCATGGCCGCGCCTCCAGCGCTGGATGCGTCACCGGGCCCTCGACGCAACCGATATCGACATCGTGATCGAGCACGCCCTGGGCGATGCGATCGGTATTGGCGACGGTCAGGCGCAAGGCCACGGATGCATACGTGTCTACGAAGGGCCCAACGAGATCGCCGACGAGGTAATTCCCCACCGTGTTGCTCGCGCCGACACGCAGTTCGCCGGAGAGCGCTGTGACCGAGCCAGAGGCCCGGCGTGCGAACTCGGCGTGCCTTTCGACGAGCTCGCGAGCCAACGGCAGCAGGTTGCGGCCGCGGTCATTCAGGCGCAGGCGCCCCCGCTCACGGTCGAACAGCGGCTCGCCAATCTGCCGCTCCAGTTCACCCAACGCCATGGATGCCGCAGGCTGGCTCAGATGCAGACGCACGCTGGCCGCCCGGACGCTGCCGGTCGTAGCGATATCGACGAAGACTTCGAGCTGGCGAGGGCTGAAATTATGCATAAGCCGACCTTATGCTTGCGATCAATCATTTTCAATATTCTTATGGGGTGACTGGGCAGACAATAGCCAGGTCAACTCAGAGAAAGGCCACCTCCGTGTCCGCCGTCACCGCCTCGCCCGCCCCCGAAAACCGCCTTCCCGGCATCCTGCTCGCCTTCGCCGTTGCCGCCGTAGCCTTCGGCCTGGGCCGCCTTATGCCGCTCATCGGTGGCGCCGTGTGCGGCATCGTCCTTGGCATCCTGGTCCGGCACTTCGCCGCGCCTTCCGCGCGTTTCCAGCCGGGCATCAAGTTCGCCAGCAAGCAGATCCTCCAGTGGTCAATCATCGCCCTCGGCTTCGGCCTGAGTCTTACCCAGGTGGCGAAGACCGGCGTGGAATCGCTTTCGGTCACGATCGCCACGGTCGCCGCAGCCGGCCTCACGGCCTGGATCCTCGGCCGCGTCCTGCGCGTGCACGACAAGCTGCAGGTGCTGATCGGCGTGGGCACCGCCATCTGCGGCGGCTCGGCGATCGCCGCCATCGTTCCCATCATCAAGCCTGACGACCACGACACCGCGTTCGCGATCAGCACCATCTTCCTCTTCAACCTGGTCGCGGTGCTGCTGTTCCCGCTGCTCGGACACATGATGGGCCTTTCCGACCTGGGCTTCGGCCTGTGGGCCGGCACGGCGATCAACGACACGTCGTCGGTCGTTGCCGCGGGTTACAGCTACAGCCACGCCGCAGGCGACTACGCGACCATCGTGAAGCTCACCCGCGCCACGCTCATCATCCCTATCAGCCTCGCCATTGCCTTCATCGTCGCGTGGAAGCAGAAGCGCGGCGGTGCCGGCGACTTCAGCCTTGCGAAGATCTTCCCCTGGTTCATCCTGTGGTTCCTCGTCGCCTCCGGTGTGCGCACCGCTGGCCTCGTTCCCGAAGCCCTCGTGCCGGTCATTCACTTCATCGCCGAGTGCCTGATCATCGTCGCACTCACCGCTATTGGTCTCTCCGCCGACCTGCGCCGCATGGCAAAAACCGGCCCGCGTCCGATTCTTCTTGGGCTAGGTACCTGGGCTGCGGTGGCACTCGTCAGCCTGCTCGTCCAGCACATCATTGGTCGGTGGTAAAAACCCACCGCACAGCGAAAGCCCCGCCAAAGGGAGCCGGCGTACGTTGATTTCCACGGGGTCGGAAGGCTGCCTTTGGGCGGCCGGGGCCATTGCGAGCGGGAGGTCACCATGAACGCTGAGATTGCTTCGCGGGTGCTGGATATCGTCGCGAAACAGAGTGGCAAGGATCGCTCCATCGTCACCCCGAGCGCGACGCTCAAGGATCTTGACGTTGATTCGCTCGAGGCCATCGAGACCGTGTTCGAAATCGAAGAGGCCTTCAAGATCCAGCTGGCCGACGACCAGAGCCGTGATGGCAGCGAGACCTTGCAGAGTCTGATCGATGCCGTTGAAGCGGCGGTAGCACAGGCCGGGCAATCGACGCCCTCCGCGCACGCCGCCTGACGGCACGCTCGCACACTACGAGGGCAACGGCGATGCGGCCTGCTTCACAGCGTGTCGTCATCACGGGCATGGGCGCGATCAGCGCCCTTGGCCACGATGCGCCCTCGCACTGGAACGCACTGCGCGAAGGCCGCTCCGGCATCGCGCCACTTGAGCATCCGCGTGCAGCCGACCTTCGCGTGCGCGTCGCTGCGCAGGTCCGCAACTTCGACCCGGCCACTCATTTCGACGAGCGGCTCCTGGCCGTACTCGACCGCGTATCGCAATTTGCGATCCTTGCCGCCCGCGAGGCCGTCGCGACATCAGGCTGGGAACCCTCCTCCACCCCATCCCCACGCATCGCCGTGATCATCGGCACAGGAACCGGCGGTGAAACCAGCCGCGATGAAGAGAGCCGCAAGCTCTACGCCGACCGCGCGGCACGCATCCACCCCTTCAGCATCGTACGCGCCATGCTTAGCGCACCCACCAGCCATGTCGCTGTGGCGAATCATGCAACCGGGCCGGTGTTCGCGGTGAGTAGCGCCTGCGCTTCGTCGAACCATGCCCTCGCGCAAGCGGCGCTCCTGATTCGCGCAGGCATCGTCGACGTAGCGATCGCTGGCGGTGCGGAGGCCTGCCTCAGCTACAGCGTCCTCAAAGCGTGGGAGGCCATGCGCGTGCTGGCAGACGACACCTGCCGGCCGTTCTGCCAGCAGCGACGCGGGCTGGTGCTTGGCGAAGGCGCTGGCATGTTCGTGCTTGAGTCTCTTGCCCACGCCGAGGCGCGTGGTGCTTTGCCGCTGGCGGAACTCGCCGGTAGCGGCATGAGTTCCGATGCTGGCGATCTCGTCGCGCCGTCCGCCGATGGCGCCGCGGCAGCCATGCGTGCTGCGCTAGCGGACGCCGGCCTGGCGCCCGATACCGTCGATCACATCAACGCGCATGGTACCGGCACGGCAGTCAACGACGTCACTGAAACGCGGGCGATTCGCGATGTCTTTGCGGCTCACGCGGACCGCATCGCCGTGACCTCGACCAAATCCATGCACGGCCACGCGCTCGGCGCCGCCGGCGCGCTGGAGCTCGTCGCTACACTGGGTGCCATCCGCGACGGCAGCGTGCCGCCGACGGCGAACTTCCTGGACCACGACGAAGCCTGCGATCTCGATGTCGTAACGGGCACCGCGCGCCCCATGGCGATCCGCGCTGCGCTCTCCAACTCGTTCGCGTTTGGCGGCCTTAACGCTGTACTCGCGCTCGCCGCTATGCGTGGATGAGTTCCAGCAGGCGCAGGTTCAACGCGTGCTGCTGCTCTTGCCAACCGCGAAGACGCAGCGGATCGATCTCCGGCTGCTCGTCCATCGCGCTCAAGCGACGCTTCCACCAGGTCTTGTAGGTGTAGCGGGAGATGTCGCCCGTGACATCGCTGCCGATGATGCGGCCACGCAGGCTCTGGATGATCGCGGCCCCGCCCGCCTCGCTCAGCGTACCCTGGTCCCAGTTGGTCATGGCGACTTCGGGGGCGTAAGCATCCTTATCGATCGACAGGTACACCGGCTGGCCGGCTCGCGTCTGGGCGCCCACGAACGCGTCGACCATCGCGTCGCTGGTGGCGAAGGTGCGGAAGGCATCCGACAACCCGACCTTGCTGGCCCAACTCACATCCACGCCCGTCGACCAATACGTGAGCTTGCCGGCCTTCAGTGGCCCCAGGTAGTTCTCCCAGGCATGGCCCTTGCCGATGTCCTGCGAGGTGATCCCGATGACGTGCACGTGGCTTACCCGCGGCATCTGGGCCACACGCCGCACCCAGGAGCCGCAGTGCACCCCGAACGGGAAGCGCATGTTATCCGGGTGATTGTCCAGCACGACCACCTGGAACGCCTGATTCCCCGGCACGCGCTCGACCAGCGGCCAGGTCAGATGGTGAAAGTCGCCACTGCCGAGGAACACGGTGCCGTGCTCACGCGGCATCGAGGCGTCGAGCGTCGCGCCTAGCCGTCGCAGGCGGCCGGTGGAACAACCGAAGCGCACGCCTTCCTCGTACTCGCGCAGAGGCAGCACGAGGCGATCCGGCAACTCGCCGATCGAGCCGTCGAGATCAAGAACGATGGAGCGCGACGTCATGAGGGACCCAATGGCTATCGGATTCAAAGTGGTGCGTGAGGCGCCCCGCGATCGCCCGGAGCATGGGATTCCGGATATAGACCGCGTGCTGCGTCAGGTGGAACTTCGCGCCGAGCTCCGCCTTCACCGGGGCATCGGTCCAGCCTGCCACGTAGTGGGTCAGGCCTTTCGACAGCGCGTACTCGAGGTTCACGAACCAGCTCACGAAGTAGAGGTTCGCCTCGCGGGCAGCGGGGTATGCAAAGCCAACATACTTATCGAGCAACTTGCCGCCGTGCTCGTAGCAGAGGTTCCAGCCAATCAGCTGTCCATCACGCCGGTAGGTAAAAACCACCCCGCCAGATTCACGCAGGGTGGCCGCGAAAAAGTCGCGGGAAAGCTTATCGAAGTGGATTTCGCTCTGCGCGTACACGTTCTCGAACAACGCATAGAAGGCATCGACGGTCGCATCGTCGGCAAACGCCTCGCCGGACGGCACCGCTTCCACGTGCAGCTCTTCGCGTGAACGAAGCTTGCGACGCAGGTTCTTCCGGCGCGAATGCGAGAGGCGGCCCAGGTATTCATCGATCGATTCGAAGTCGATGGGCACGTAGGCAAGCGCCTGCCCTTCGACGACCACATAGCCCTGCTCCCGCGCCGCATCCAGGAAACGCCGGCTCCACGCGCGCTCAGCCGCCGATGTCAGCGGTGAATCGACGGCGAGATCCTTCACGATAAGCAAGGGATGCCGGCGTCCGAGCCTGGCCGCCCAATCAGCGGCGACGGTCCAGGGATCACTCTTCGGGTTGAAGAGGGAGTACTCGGATACCGTGGTACCTGCGAAACAGGTACGCACGGTCAATAGTCGTTTGAGCAAGCGCTGGAACGGCAGCTTCGCAACACGAGCGCGAAGCGCGTCGTCCGCCGTGGTCAGCAGATCGAAATCAGCGGTAAACAACGGCGCGCCATCCGCCGCACGGAGGGGGGAGAATCCGTGCGGCGGATAACGCTCGAAGTGTTCGAGCAGTGCATCTGGCTCAAGCTGGTTGACGAGTGCCATGGCCTGCCCACCTGCTAAATCAGCCGCGCTTGGCCAGCGTCAGCAGCTGGTCGAGCAACGAAATGGCGAGGTCGATTTCGTCGTGGCTGATGTCGAGCGACGGCGCGAACGTGATCACGTTCTTGTACCAGCCGCCCACGTCGAGCACGAGGCCGATCTTCTTGCCATTGTGGGTAAGGCCACCGGCCAGGCCGATGTCGACCATGCGATCGAGCAGCGCCTTGTTCGGCGTGAAGCCGTCATCGGTGCAGATCTCGGCGCGCAGGGCGAGGCCCAGGCCGTCGACATCGCCGATCTCCTTGTGGCGCTTCTGCAGGTCGCGCAGGCCGTCGAGGAAGTGCTTGCCCTTCTCCGCCACCTTGGTCTCGTAATCCAGCTCGTAACCCATCTGGATCACTTCCAGACCCAGGGCGGTGCCCAGCGGGTTGGAATTGAACGTGGAGTGGGTGGAGCCCGGCGGGAAGATGGTCGGGTTGATCAGCTCTTCGCGCGCCCAGATACCCGAGAGCGGGTTCAGGCCGTTGGTGAGCGCCTTGCCGAACACGAGGACGTCCGGCGTGACGCCAAAGTGCTCGATGGACCACAGCTTGCCGGTGCGCCAGAAACCCATCTGGATTTCGTCGACCACCATGAGGATGCCGTACTTGTCGAGCACCTTCTTCAGGTCGATGAAGAAGTTCTTCGGCGGGATGACGTAGCCGCCGGTGCCCTGGATCGGCTCGACGTAGAACGCGGCGTATTCGGCTTCACCGACCTTCGGATCCCACACGCCGTTGTATTCGGTCTCGAACAGGCGCTCGAACTGGCGCACGCACGCGTCGGAATACTCTTCCGGCGTCATGCCCTTCGGGCGACGGAACGGGTACGGGAACGGGATGAACTGCGCGCGCTCACCGAAGTGACCGAAGCGGCGGCGGTAGCGGTAGCTCGAGGTGATCGACGAGGCACCGAGGGTGCGGCCGTGGTAGCCGCCTTCGAAGGCGAACATCAGGCTCTTGCCGCCGCGGGCGTTACGCACCAGCTTCAGCGAATCTTCCACCGCCTGCGCACCGCCGACGTTGAAGTGCACGCGGCCATCGAGGCCGAACTTCTGCTTCGCATCGACCGCGATGGTCTTGGCGAGCTCGATCTTGCCCTGGTGCAGGTACTGGCTGGCCACCTGCGGCAGCAGGTCGATCTGCGACTTCAGGCGATCGTTGAGGCGCTTGTTGCCGTAACCGAAGTTCACGGCCGAGTACCACATCTGCAGGTCGAGGAACGGGATGTTCTCGCTGTCATAGATGTAGCTGCCTTCCGCGTGGCGGAAGATCTTCGGCGGATCGACGTAATGCACGGTATCGCCGAACGAGCAGTACTTCGCCTCGTCGGCGAGGAGCGCTTCGTCGTCGATCACGACAGAGGGGTTGCGGGAGAGGATGTTCATGCAGGCAGTTCCACGGTGTTCGGCACGGAAGTGGGCAGGACGGTCTTCGGCGGCAGGCGGCCGTCGAGCAGATCGGGGAGAAGAGCCAGGGCTTCATCGAAGCTGGCGATCGGCGCGTACGGGATACCCGCAGCGCGGCAGTGTTCGATCAGGCGGTTCTTGGCGAAAACGAAATCGACGCGATCGGCAGCGCAGAAATCCGATGCGCCATCGCCGATCAGGAGCGTCTTGCCACCGCGGGTGCGCGCTGCTTCGACGCGTGCGCATTTGCAGGTACCGCTACGGCAGCCATCCGCGCTGAACGGAGAGGTCAGGTTCCACTCGCGCGGCGCGGACTGACGAAGGTGGTTCGCGACGGTCGGCAGGCTGTCGATGCCGTGGTTGGAGAGGATCGCGTGGATCGCGTGATCCAGGCCATCGCTCACGATTTCCATCGGGATGCCAAGGTCAATGGTCGCTTTGACAAAAGCGGCAAAGCCGTGATCGATGTGAAGACCGTTCAGGTGCGTGGTGAGCTCGTCGTGGCTCATATCAAGCAGCGCCACCTGGCCCGCCATGCACACGGCAGAACCAATGCGGCCCGCGCGCCAGTCGCGCTCCAGCACTTCCCAGCCGGGGCGGCCGTAGCGGTCGAGCAGCGAGTCGATCACGTCTTCCACGGCAATGGTGCCGTCGAAGTCGCACAGGATGTTCCAATCGGGCGAAGTAAGCACGAGCTAAGCAGCCTTTTTGCAGGTTGCTGCGAAGGCTAGGGGCACATCCTTTCGAGTCCCTTTCCCTTTTGCGAAAGCAGTTTGTAAGCACTTTGTGGCACTATCGTGTCTCCGCCGCCCTCTATTTCCTGCATGCGCCGCACGTGCCTCGCTCTGCTCACCGCGCTCGCGCTCATCCCTGCCGCGCATGCCGAAGATGACACCCCCACCTACGCCTTTGGCGCTGGCGTGCAACGCATGCCGGGGTGGCAAGGGTCGAAAGACACCCGTAACCAGCCGGTGCCCTATATCGATATCGAGCTGCCGGGCGTGGGCGAGATTTCGACCACCGATGGCCTCACGATCGACCTGATCCACGGCGAGCACTGGCACGGCGGCCTCTACGGCAACTGGCTTTGGGGCCGTACGCATAACGAGCTGGGCCCCCAGCTCGGCGGCAAGGTGGCGTCGCTTTCACCGCGCTGGCAGGGCGGTGGCTACCTCGAGTACGCCTTCACCAAGCGCATTAGCGTAGGCGGCCATGTCGCCCACGATACGAGCGGCGCGGGTGCATACGCTGCGCTCTATGCCGACTGGCAGCTCCCCGATGTCTGGTACATCCAGCACTCGCTCGAGCTGCAGGTCGAAGGCATGAATGGCGCGGGCATGACGCGCTTCTTCGGCGTCACGCCGACCGAGGCGCAGGCCATCGGCACCGCGCCCTACCAGCCCGGCGCGGGCTGGCATTCGGCCAACCTGGAATATGACGCTTTCGTGCCCACCTCACAGCACACCGGTTTTGCCGTAGCCGTGTCGTACGCGCGCCTCTACGGCAACGCCGCCGACAGCCCGCTGGTGCGTGATTTCGGCAGCCGCCGGCAGCTCACGACCACCCTGGCCTTCGTCGTGCATTTCTGATCCGGCGTCAGGCCGGATCGGGGTGGAAGTCGTCGCCTTCCACGTTGGTGGGAATCGCGAACAACATGCCCAGCATCACCACGTGCGCCGCGGCCGAAAGCAGCGGCGACCATGCCGGCAACGCGATGTCGTACGGCAGCACGGTGTCGATCAGCTGATTGGCGAGGTTCCAGCCCCAGTGCAGGCCCACGGCTAGCCAGAGATGGCCCGTGCGCACCACGGCGGTGGCATAGGCCAGCCCGAAGCAGAACAACATCACCCACTGGGCCGGGCCAGCACCCAGGCGATACGCGTGGTTGAACAGGTACACCACGGCCGATACCGCCACGAACACCCACGGCGTCCAGGCCACGCGGGTCGCGCGGTACAGGAAGCCCCGGGTCAGCAGGTCTTCGGCGACGGACGGGATGAAGGTGACCACGAGAGCCAACGGCAACGTCGACACGAAGGACATGACCGCCGCCGCGGCCGTCTCGGGCGGACGGGCCAGGTAAACACCCAGGCCCATGCCTACACACACCGCCACGTACTTCAGTAGCAGGGACAGGACCAGGCCGCCGGACACCAGCAGCGGCGCGCTGCGGCGCCATTCCAGGGCGTAAGCGTCGTAGCCTTTGAAGCCGAGCCAGCGACCCAACGGCCACGCCACGGCGAGCATGGCAACGAGGACCGTACCGCTGACGGTAAGGCTGTGGAACACATGCCCGCCGAGGCCCTCTGCCACATGGTAGAAGGCGAGCAAGACAACGAACGCGATGACGACGCGCTTGCGGTCGACGGCAGGCATGGATTCCCCGGAAAGATTGGCGCGGCGCACAGCTTAGGGCCTCACACCCCTTGGGCGCCATAGGTTAGACGGCAAAATCAGAGCGACATGGACATGGCCTGCTCCTGCTGCTGCGCCATCCGCATCTGCTGATCCTGCTGGACCTGATCCATCTGCTGGTTCGCTACCTGCAGATCCCGGGACGCGGCCTCGACCGGGGTATTGAAGGCCTCAAGAGCGTCCAACTTGCCCCACTTGGTGCGGGGGTCGTCCAGATCGCCACGGAACGCCTGGTAGAGGTGGACCTCGGGGAGCAGGTTGCCTTGCCGGTCCTCACCCAGGGAAAGGTGGCTTACGTCGGACATGCCGCATTGCTTGGCCGTGGCTACCGAGCAGTGGGTGAGGCGGTCCATCTGTTGGGTGCTTAGGGTGATGCCTTCTTCGTTGTGGACGTCGGTGAGCTTGTCGTGGATGGAGTTGTAAAGGTGGTGGTCGCGGTGGGTTGGGTGGGCTGGGCTGGTTGGGGATGGATCTGGCGTCGGCGGGCTGTCCTGATCCAGGCGCGGAAAACGACTGAACTGGATGTGGTTGTCCTGGGCGGGATCGATTCGGCCTTCAGCATTGGGGACGGCTTGAGCATGCTGGCCTGCAAACGGCTCTGGGCGAACGACATGACCCTCGACATCAACCGTTTGCTCGCTAGCTTCTTGCTCGCGATAGTCCTGGCCCCCGAGCTGCCGAGCCTCCTGAACGAGTTCACGTTCGAATACCCGATCTAGATCGATAACGTCAGAGGGAACCGGCCCCACGTCCACGCGCGCCCTATCAGGCACCTGAGCGAGCACTTCCTCGCTCGTTTCCTCTGGCAAAGCGCATTTAACGACCGGACGACAATCCGGGGCACTCTTCTGTGCACCACGCACGCCACGGGTTCCAAGGTGGTCGAAAACCCGCGTGTGATAAATGATCGAGTGCTCTTCGGAACGGTGTGCCGTGTAATCCTCAACGCGTTCAGGGAGCTGATATCTCTCGAGTAATTTCGGCTCGGTCAACCCACCGATGAAATCGATCATAAGGTTACCGTTCGCACGAGCAAGCCCGTCCACGTGGTAGCTACCGCCCACATCGGAATGTGCCCCCGGAACGGTGAGCGCTAGCAGCCTTCGGTCAGCCGAGAGCCCCTGCGGAATGATCATTGACGAGGGAAACTGGCTCCGGCGTTCGTCTCTCGCAACGAGCTGCAGCCCCGCAACGACCGACGACGGCACTCGTCGATCGTGTCGAGTCGGATGGCCGGTAGCGACCGGGTCAAAAAGGCCAACGGCCTGGGGAATACTACCCGGCGCGAGAACACGCGATCTCTGATGGTTCCTCGAAACAACCACACCCTCGTCATGAACCTTCCGTGAGAAGGACATGGATTCTTCAGCCCCACGACTAAACCCCGTCGTAATCACACGGATTTTTGCCTCCGGGTCCTCCGCAAGCCATCTGTCGACCGTTGCTGCGAACTTGTCGTACATTTTTCGTACGCGTTCGTCGTGAGAGTAGCCGATCGCTCCGTCGAAAAGTCGACGCGCAAAGTCCCACTGCGTACCCGGTCCAGCAACATAGTGACTAAACACCCGAGGATCCCGATTCTCGCTTAGCTGCTGTGCAAACCGGCCCACGTTTGTCAGATGATTCGGATCGCCTTCCGCGTCGTTTCCGGTACCGTCGAAGTTCGCGATAAACACGTACTCATGCGGATCATCCTCATGAAGGAATACCGGTACTCGCATCGACCCGAGCATGTGCCTTGCACCTTCATACGAACGCAGATCGTGGATCGTCGCCGCATCCTGAGAGACGCCGTCCATGCGGCGACCATCAGGTCCAATCTTGTGCTTTTCCTTAACCTTCATCACATTCCTTTAGTAACTCTTCGAATACACCAAAACAGAATCGTGGCGCAAAATGCCGTCTTCCCCTTGGCCTTCTCGCCTTCTGAGGAACACCATGGACTGCATGTAGACCCTGACCGACCTATCTTCGACAACCAAGAGCAGGGTCGGGTCACCTACCGCACCGTCGTCATCAACTTCATCAACCGGCTCTGCATGCACGACGACCCGACGCTTGAAGATCGATGACATATCGACTCGATCCTCGTGCCGCTCTCCATCCATTGACTGCCACGTCACCAACGCTGGTTCTGGAAAGTTTCTTATTGCGATCTGCCCGCTCTTGGCCGCTTTAATCACCCCTTCCTTTAGCGGCCATACTTTCCCGCCCTCGGGCTCATCTACCTGGACTCGATTCGCGTAAATGACCTTGCAGCTACGTGTGTATCCGCACTCCGCGGAAAAAACGTGATGACGAAAATGCGTCGGTTTTGGCGCCTTTTTTTGCGCTACTTGCGAACAGCATCCGGTGGCTAACAGCGTCACAGCCGCAAGGCGCAGAAGTCTTAGATCCATTCCACTTCTCCTCGACCCGTGAATTTTTCAGGGTTGGCAGGTAGCTCGTGCGAGCTACTCCTCATGAACCCGATCGAAAGTCAGGCCGCGATCAACCCAACGAATCATATAAATCCAAGTGTTATGCTTCATGCCGAGACCCGTCACGACGGCAATGGCACGTTTCTGCTCCCTATCGCCGGTAACCGCGCTAGCACGGCCTGTCATGGTGATAAGGCGATCAATCCACGGAACGTCGGCTGGCCATGATTCGACGCTGTCGACGCGATCGATGTGCGTATACGTCGCGCACCAAAACGCAGCGAGGGCGACACGTTCGGCATCGTCACCACTCAACTTGCGATCATCGCGAGCCATGACATCGGCGATACCGCTGCGAATCTGCTCGTACAGCTTGTGTTTTGGGTGGCAATGATCCTGCGGCCCATGAATGAGTGGGTCTTCGCCGCAGACCCCGCCTGGCTCGCGACGCTCATAGATAACCCCCCTCGCCTCCATCTGTTCGGTCGTATAGCCTTCGGGGTTAGGTAGCGACTTGAGGCTTTTTGCCGACGCAGCGATGTACTCTTTCGGCGTCATGGGATCCTCCATCGTTGGATCTGCGCATCCCATCAGAAACGGCCATGCCGCAATCGCAGAAGTCGTAAGCATGAACCGGTGCATCTTTTTCATCGAACATCCTTCGAGGGCTTCATGCCCTTCACCTTCAACGTTGCGACCTCCACCTTCGGCAATAGCCGCTTGGTGAAGTACTTCTCCTGGTAGTAGCGGATCTTGTCGGCCATGACCGGATGCGGGATGCCCTCGTAGAAGAACACCTGCTTGTCGGCGCTCATGGCCTTGAGTTCCTGAGGAAGCATCAGGGCGCGGCGTTCTTCGTGGTGGCTGATGCTGACGTCACGGCTGTGAGTGATGTTCTTCTTGCGGACTGTGCTGAAGCCGAGCATTTCGGAGTAGTCGTTGGCGTCGCGCTGTTCGCGCGGGGTGTAGACGATCTGCAAGGCGTGGTTGGTGACGAAGCTGCGCGCGACGTCGCGGCCATACACGGCATCGAGCTGGGATAGGCTCTGGATGATCGGCAGAAGGCGGAGGTTGTAGCCGGCAATGAAGGAGACGGCGCTGGCCAGAATGTCCACGCGACCCAGTGCGGTGAACTCGTCCATCAACAGCAGGCACTGATGCTTCAGCGTCTTATCCTGCGCCGGGAGCTCACGCGTATTGAGCTTCACCAGTTGGCTGAAGAACATGTTGATGATGATCCGGCTCTCGGCCAGCTTGTTGGGCTGGATGCCGATGTAGATGGTCATTTTCTTCCGGCGCAGGTCGGTGAGCAGGAAGTCGTTGCCGCTGGTAGCGGCGTCGAGCACCGGGTTGAGGAACATGTTCAGCGGCTCGCGGAACATGCCCATGATGGAGGCGAAGGTGTCGTCGGCCTGAGAGATCAGGTTGCTGAAGGCGTTCTGCGTGATGTCGCTGAGGAACGGGTGGCCCGCGAGTTCCTGAAGGTAGCCCTTGAGGTCGGCGCCCTCGCCTGTCGATAAGCGGAAGACCGCGCCCAGCGTGGGCTCATCGACTGACACGAGGCGACTGCCGCCGCCCTGGGCGTCACGCTTTTCGAACAGGTACATAGTGAAGGCAACGAAGGCGTTGCGCGCCTGGCTGATCCAGAAGCCCTGGTCGCCCGCCCCATCCGGGTACAGCGTCTCCGCGAGCGACATGAGGTCGGATACGCGGAACGAACCGTCGGATACGTAGTGCAGCGGGTTCCAGCGAGCCGTGCGCAAGTCTTCCGCGAACGGGTTGAAGAGGTGGACGTCCTGCCCCTGCTTCTCGCGCCAGCCGCTGGTGAGGTCGAAGTTCTCCTGCTTGATATCGAGGACCACGACCGAGCCTTCGTAGCTCAGCAGGTTGGGAATGACGATGCCGACGCCCTTGCCGCTGCGCGTCGGCGCGGCGAGGATCGCGAACTGCTGGCCAGACATGTGGATAAGGCGCCGGCCGTGGCGCCCGACCACGAGGGCCGTGGGCGTGCGCTTGAACATGCCCTTGCGAGACAGCTCCCGGCGCGAGGCGAAGCGCGCGTCGCCATGGAGTGCCTTCGAAGAAGGCCTGAACAAGAGCGCGAGCACCATGACCAACACCAGCAGTGGCACGGCGGCGCCGAGGCCGCCGGCGAGCCAGATGCGCCATGCGTATGGCTGGTACGCAGGCTCGTGGAGGTGCTCGTAATAGCCCCACCACGCCATCCACCAGCGCGGACCGGAGTCCACGCCGAGTAGCAACCCTGTGAGATAAGCGGCCAGCCACGGAACCCAGGCCACGGCGGCAAGAACGATCGCCAGGGCGATCACGACTTTCCCTGTACGCATGACACTCCATCCATCTGGTTCGAAGAAATATTCTTCGCCACGAATGAGGTGTCATTCAATCAGTCACTTCGCAACCCTATGTAGTTCTTAGGCTTACGGGCGTGACAGATTTGCCTGACAAACCGCGTCAGGCAAATCTTCATTCAGAGATGACTCAAAAGCGACCGCGCTTAGCGGTCGTCGCGCGTCCAGATGAAGCCATCGGCTTCCTGCACGGGGAAGACCGTCACAGGTTCATATGCCGGCGGGCAGGTGACCTCGCCGCTGCGGAGATCGAAACGTGCCCCATGGCGCACGCACTCCACCTCGAAGCCATGCACTGGACCACCGGCAAGCTCGCCGCCGTCGTGGGTGCAGACGTCCTCGATGGCGTAGAGATCGCCATCAATGTTGTATACCGCGATGGCGGTATCGCCATCCCAGGCCACGCGGAATTCGCCGGGGAGCAGTTCGCTGCGCGTACCGACCTTGACCCAGCCGTTCACGCCCGGAGGTCCTTCACGAGGTATTCGAAGCGCAGGTCGTCGCGCTGCGGCAGGCCAAAGCGCTCGTCGCCGTAGGGGAACGGCTTGGTCCGCCCCGTACGGGCGTAGCCGCGGCGTTCGTACCAGGCGATGAGTTCGGCGCGGATGTCGATCACGGTCATCTCAACCCGCGTGCACTGCCATTCCTCGACCGCGATGCGCTCGACTTCCTCGATCACCAGCTTGCCGATGCCCGTACCCTGGAACGGCGGGTGCACCGAGAACATGCCGAAGTAGCAGATCTCGCCCTGGCGTTCGATGTAGCAGGAGGCCGCGATCAGGCCATCCCGTTCGAACAGCACGAAGCGACCGTTCGGGCCGGTGAGCAGCTCTTCGATCTCGGTGACGTCGGTGCGGCGGCCGTGGAGGAAATCGGCCTCGGTGGTCCAGCCGGCGCGGCTGGCGTCGCCACGGTAGGCGGACTCGACCAGCGTGGCGATGACGGCGGCGTCGGCCTGGGTGGCGGTGCGGAAGGTGTGTTTCGGGGTCATGGCGGCATTTTAGACGCCGGGGGAGCATCGCGCGCAAGCGCGCTGCTACAAGGGCTCCGTGTCGCCGGACACAAGCGCCCCCCTGTAGGAGCGCGCTTGCGCGCGATCGGGGGTGCCGTCAGAGCAGCAGCTTACGCACCCGCCCCACGGCCTCGATGAACTGATCCACCTCGGCCTTCGTGTTGTAGAACGCCAGCGAGGCGCGCAGCGTGGCGGGGACGCCAAAACACTGCATCAACGGATGGGCGCAATGGTGGCCAGAGCGGACAGCGACACCCTGCAGGTCCAGCAGCGTGGCCATGTCGTTGGCGTGCGCGCCTTCGAGCAGGAAGGAGATGACCGGCTCTTTTTCCTTCGCCTGACCGAAGATCCGCACGCCCGGAAGGGCCGCGATAGCATCGGTGGCATAAGCGAGCAGTTCCTGCTCGTACGCCTTAAGGCGGTCGTAGCCGATGCCTTCCAGGTAGTCGATGGCGGCCGAGACGCCGGCAAACCCGGCAATGTTTGGCGTACCGGCCTCGAACCGATGCGGCGGATCCGCGAACACGGTGCCGCTGAAGCGCACCTCCCGGATCATCTCGCCACCGCCGAAGAACGGCGGCATGGCCATCAGGTGCTCACGCTTGGCCCACAGCGCGCCAGTGCCCGTGGGCGCCAGCATCTTGTGGCCGGTGATCGCGTAGAAGTCGCAGCCCAACGCCTGCACGTCGACTTTACGGTGCGGCACGGCCTGCGAGCCGTCGACCAGCAGCGGGATACCGCGCTTGCGGCACTCGCGGGCGATCTCGCGCACCGGGTTCACCGTGCCGGTCACGTTGGATACGTGGCCGACGCAAGCCAGCTTCACTTCCGGGGTGAGCAGCTTGAAGTATTCCTCGAGGATCAGCTCGCCCTTCTCATCGATGGGCGCCGCCTTCACCGTAGCGCCGGTGCGCTCGGCGACGAGCTGCCACGGCACGATGTTGGCGTGATGCTCCATCACCGTGGTGACGATCGCATCACCGGCCTTCAGCCGCGGCAACGCGAAGCTGTACGCCACCAGGTTGATCGCCTGGGTGGTGCCCGAGGTGAGGATCACTTCATCGCGCGAGGGAGCATTGATGAAACGGGCCAGCGCGTCGCGCGCGCCCTCATAGGCGGCCGTCGCTTCTTCGCCGAGCGTATGCACCGCGCGCGCCACATTGGCGTTGTGCTCGCGGTAATGGCGATCCACCGCCTCGATGACCGAAACCGGCTTCTGCGACGTATTCGCGCTATCGAAGTAGATCAGCGGTTTGCCGTGCACCGTACGCGACAGCAGCGGGAAATCCGCGCGGATGCGTTCGATGTCGAGCGGGAGGGGGGCGGTCTCGGCCCTGGCATTCATGGCTTGGCTCCGGACTTAGTCGGCAGTGGCGGTGGTGGGCAGGTGCCCCACCAACAGGTCACCGAGGTGTTCACGCAACGGCTCGTTCGCCAGCGATTCGAAAGCAGCGCGGCAGAACGCGAGGGTCAGCAGGCTGCGCGCTTCAACCAGCGGGATACCGCGCGAACGCAGGTAGAACAGCGAGCGCTCGTCGAGCTGGCCGATGGTCGCGCCGTGGGCGGCCTTCACTTCGTCGGCATAGATCTCGAGCTCGGGCTTGGTATCGATTTCAGCCGAACCCGACAGCAGGAGATTCTTGTTGCTCAGCGAAGCATCGGTGCCGTCGGCACCTTCGGCCACCACGATGGCGCCGCGGAACACGCCGCGCGAACGACCGTCAGCGATGCCACGCCACAGGGCCTCAGAGGCCGTATCGCGCGCCTTGTGATGCACTTCCAGCTGCGTATCGATGTGCTGACGGCCCGCAAGGGCAAATACACCGCGCGTATCGAAACGCGCGCCGTTGCCAAGCACCTCGGCCGTGAGTTCGTGGCGCACCAGTGCACCACCTAGCTCAAGCGCATGGACGGTAACGTTCGCATCGGCATCGAGGCGCACATGGCCGCGACGAACCAGGGTCGTCGCCGTTGAGGCGTCCTGCAGGATGACCAGGCCGAGCGTTGCACCTTCGCGTGCCACGTAATCCGCGACGACGGTACCCAGCTGCGTGCCATCGCCGGTGGTAACGAAGTGCTCGACGACGTCCAGCGCAGCGCCCTTCCCTACTTCCACCAGCACGCGGGCGTGCCACGCGGTATCCGGCTGCGCACCACTGGTGGCGTGAACGATGTGCACCGGCTTGGTCGCGGCAGCGCCATCGGCCACGCGCAACACCACGCCTTCGCTGGAGAGCGCGGCGTTAAGGTGGGCGAAGGCATCGGCAGCACCGCGACGGTAGCGGTTGGCGAGCGCGAAGCGCAGCGGCTCCGGCTGGGCAGCCAGTGCGGCGCTCAGCGGGGCCAGTTCGACGCCGTGGCCGGCATCGAGAGACGAAAGATCGGCGCGGAACACGCCATCGACGAAGACGACACGAGCACCGTCGACGCCCGGGAGCGTGAACAGCCACGACGGCACTGAGGCACCGCCAGCAACGCCTGCATCCGCCAGGGCGAAAGCCCGCTGCGAAAGCGCACGCAGCGGCGTGTACTTCCAGGCTTCATTACGGCCTTCCGGCAAGCCGGTTTCCGCAAACGCATCGAGGTTTTCGCGACGAGCGGCATCCAGCCAGGCGATACCCGTGGCGGGCACGCCGGCAGCGGCGTCCAGTGCCGCCCGCACGAACGGGGACGGCGCGCTGGTCATCCCGGCTCTCCGGCCAGGTCGGCCTTGCGCAGGTGCGGGTGCTTATCGGCCAGCCAGGCGTAGCCTTCGGCTTCGAGCTTGAGGGCCAGGCTCTTGTCGCCGCTCTCGACGATGCGGCCACCCGCCAGCACGTGAACGAAATCGGGTTCGATGTAATCGAGCAGACGCTGGTAATGGGTCACGACCAGGAACGAACGCTCCGGCGAACGCAGGGCATTCACGCCTTCGGCCACCTGCTTCAGCGCATCGATGTCGAGGCCCGAATCAGTCTCGTCGAGGATCGCGAGCTTCGGCTCGAGCACGGCCATCTGGAAAATCTCGTTGCGCTTCTTTTCGCCACCCGAGAAACCTTCGTTGACGGCGCGGTGCAGCAGCTCGTCGGAGATCTGCATGATCTTCAGCTTCTCGCGCACCAGCTTGAGGAAGCGCATGGAATCCAGCTCGTCCTCGCCACGGAACTTCCGCTGCGCGTTGAGGGCGGCACGCAGGAAGTAAGTGTTGTTCACACCGGGGATTTCGACCGGGTACTGGAAGGCGAGGAAGACGCCGACCGCGGCGCGCTCTTCCGGCTCCAGCGCGAACAGGTCGCGGCCATCGAAGGTGACCGAACCTTCCGTCACTTCATAGCCATCGCGGCCGGAGAGCACGTTGCCGAGCGTGGACTTGCCGGCGCCGTTCGGCCCCATGATGGCGTGCACCTCACCCGGGTTCACCGTGAGCGAAAGGCCTTTCAGGATCTCCTTGCCTTCGACGCGGGCGTGGAGGTTTTCGATCTTGAGCATGTGCATGGCGGTGCTGTCCATCAGGGCGTCAGGTGCGAGAGCGCATCGAGCGCTTCGTCGCGGCGGTCCCACGGCACGAAGATGTGGTCGTGCAGGAACGCGGAAACGGGGTTGCAGGGAATACCGCACTTGGCGAGCGCGGCGGAAACGGCGGCCATCATGCCGACCGCGGTGAGGCTGGACTGCACGCGCAGGGTGATGCATGCCCAGAGCATGCGATCACCGCTGAGATCATCCTCGGTCACGTCGACGATGAGCGTGGTGCCCTCGTCTTCGCGGAACATCATCAGCGCATCGACCATGCGCTCGCGCGCACGGTCGTGGGAGACATGGATGAAGCGCTTCGGCACCGGGTCCACGGCCGGATCCAGCGCGGCGAGCAGCGCGCGCAGGTCGGTCGGGGCCGGGGCGGAGCCAACGATACCCATGCTCAGCCCACCGCGCCTTCGAGGGAGACCTCGAGCAGCTTCTTGGCTTCGACGGCAAACTCCATCGGCAGCTCGCGGAACACCTGCTTGCAGAAGCCGTCCACGATCATCGACACGGCATCTTCCTCGCCGATACCGCGCGACAGGCAGTAGAACAGCTGGTCGTCGGAGATCTTCGAGGTGGTGGCCTCGTGCTCGACGATCGCGCCGGGGTTCTTCACTTCCATGTACGGGAAGGTGTGCGCGCCGCACTGCTTGCCGATCAACAGCGAGTCGCACTGCGTGTAGTTGCGCGCGCCATCGGCGCCCTTCTCGATCTTGACCAGGCCACGATAGCTGTTGGAGCTGCGGCCCGCGCTGATGCCCTTGGCCACGATCTTCGACTTCGTGCCTTTGCCGATGTGGATCATCTTGGTGCCGGTATCGGCCTGCTGGCGGTGATGGGTCAGTGCCACCGAGTAGAACTCGCCCACCGAGTTATCACCGCGCAGCACGCAGCTGGGGTATTTCCAGGTGATGGCGGAGCCGGTTTCCACCTGGGTCCAGCTGATCTTCGACGACACGCCGCGGCAATCGCCGCGCTTGGTCACGAAGTTGTAGATACCGCCCACGCCGTTCTCGTCGCCGGGGTACCAGTTCTGCACCGTGGAATACTTGATCTGCGCGCGATCCAGCGTCACCAGCTCGACGACGGCGGCGTGCAGCTGGTTCTCGTCGCGCATGGGCGCCGTGCAGCCCTCGAGGTACGAGACGTAGCTATCGTCCTCGGCCACGATCAGCGTGCGCTCGAACTGCCCGGTGTTCACCGCATTGATACGGAAGTACGTCGACAGCTCCATCGGGCAACGCACGCCCTTGGGGATGAACACGAAGCTGCCATCGGAGAACACCGCGGAATTCAGCGCGGCGAAGTAGTTATCGCCCACCGGCACCACACTGCCGAGGTACTGGCGCACCAGGTCGCCGTGCTCACGGATGGCTTCGGACATGGAGCAGAAGATGACGCCTGCTTCGGCCAGTTCCTTGCGGAACGTGGTGCCGACGGACACCGAGTCGAACACGGCATCCACGGCGACGCCGGCCAGCTTCGCGCGCTCATGCAGCGGCACGCCGAGCTTCTCGTAGGTTTCGAGCAGCTTCGGGTCCACTTCATCCAGCGACTTCGGGCCGGCCTTGGGGGCGGAGTAGTAGCTCACCGACTGGTAATCGATGGGGCCGATATCGAGCTTGGCCCAGTCCGGCTCCGGCATGGTCAGCCAGTGGCGGTAGGCGGCCAGGCGCCATTCGGTCATCCACGCAGGCTCGCCCTTGATCGCCGAAAGCTGGCGAACGATGTCTTCGTTCAGACCGGGCGGGAGGCTGGTGGATTCGATATCGGTGACGAAGCCTGCCTCGTAGCGGCGGTTGAGGGCCGCTTCGACTTCGGCGTTGTCGCGCACCGGCGCTGCCACTTCGCGTGTCATGTTCTCGCTCTCGTTCATGCGTTTGCCTGCGCGGCATCAGCCACGCCCTTCGCCGGCGCCGTGGGGCGCCCGGCCAGCATCTGTGCCAGGGTCATACCGCGCAGCACGCCATCGATGGCCCCGGAAACGGAGCGCCAGCTACCACTGACGCCGCACTGCGACTGACGCTCGCAGTGACCCTGGGCAATGCTGCATTCGGTAAGCCCGATGGGCCCTTCCAGCGCCTCGACGATATCGGCCAGGCTGATCGCCTCCGCCGGGCGTGCCAGGCGGTAGCCGCCGTTGACGCCGCGGAAGGAATCCACCAGCCCCGCATGGCCGAGCAGCTTCAGCAACTTGGACACCGTGGGGAGCTCCAGGCGCGCCTCATCGGCGATCTGAGCGGTGCTCAGAACGTCGGCGGGGTGCGTGGCGATGACGGTCATCACCACGGTGGCGTAGTCGGTAAGTCGGCTGACGCGAAGCATCGGCGGAAGGGGGAATTGGGAAACCGGACCAAAATGGTACTGTTTCCAACCCGATTTTGCAACGCAACGCGGGGCCGGCTGGCGCCCATCTTGGTATAGCGAAGTGCCGTGATCCTGGTGCTTTCGGCTGCACCACCCCGAGGCGCATGCTGGTTTCCCCGACAGGAGCCAGCCCATGAAACGCACCCTCTTTTCCCTGCTATCCCTCGCCCTGCCCTTTGCAGCCATGGCGGCGCCGCCTGCCGCGCCCGAGGAGCACGTGGCCGTTAACTTCTCGCACGATCTGCCCAATGTGCCGGGGAAGAAGCTAACCGCGGTGGAGGTCACCTACCCGCCCGGCGGCGCCTCGGCACCGCACCACCATGCGGGATCAGCGTTTATCTATGCCTACGTGGTCTCGGGCAGCATCGTCAGCGAGGTGAACGGCGGCGGCGAGCATACCTATAAGGCCGGGGAGAGCTTTTACGAGACACCGGGTTCCGCACACCAGGTGAGCCGCAACGGCAGCAAGACCGAGCCGGCGAAGCTGCTGGCGGTGTTCGTGGTGGACAGCCAGGACACCCACCTGACCACGCCAGACCACTAATGCTCATGTAGGAGCGCGCTCCTACAGGGTGATCACCGACCGCGTTCGTGGGCGCGGATGGTTTTGATCAACGCAATGAGGCGGGTGGTTTCGCCAGCCTCCACGAGATCCTCGGCCGTGCGGAAGCCGAGCGCGGCGATCGGGTCTTCGGTAAACCATGCCCGGCGGCGGGCACGGTCGGGCTCGACGTGCCGCGCCTCGGCGAGTACGCGGGCGGTGTCGCACAGCAGCCTCACGGACATGAGACCACCTCAGGGGTTGACCGGGAGGCCGGTCGCCGCACGCCCTTCGGCGCCGGATTCAGCACTGTGCACGGCGCCGCGGCGGCCATCGTCCACGAGCGCCCTGCGCCGGGCAGCCGCGTTATCGCGGAGTGCCGCGTAATAGTCCGGCGATTGCTCGAGCGCATCGGTGATTGGCAATGCGCGGGCCCGGCCATCGACGATGCCACCGACCGTCGCCGCCGTGTTCAACGTCGAGACCGTGTCGGAGTTATCGCCCAGCCGGTTGAACGACAGGGTGAGGATCCGCCCCACCGAGTCGCGAACATTGGACGACCCGAAGACCGGCAGTTCCACGGTATGGCCCGGCCCCATGCCCCAGACGCCGAAGGTCTGCCCCAGGTCCGCGTCATGCCTTGGCATGCCCCAATGGCTTGCCACATCGAAGATGCCGGCGACGCCAATGGTGCTGTTGATGACGAAGCGACCCGCGGTGTTCAACGAGCGTAACCCGTTCGCCTGCAGCAGGTCATTGGCGAAGACCAGCGGCTCGCGCAGGTTCTGGGAGAAGTTGCGCACGCCACTGCGTACGGGCTTGGGCAGGTGGGCGTAGCCGCGCGCCACGGGGCGCAGGACACCGGCATCCACCACCTTGTTGAAGGCGAAGATCTTCCGGTTGATCGGTTCGTCCTGTGGCGCGTCCTTCTTCACACCGTGGGAGCACGCGGACAGCGCGAACAACGTGGCGGCCGCCACGCCGCTCCGCCATGCGGTGGCGGGCAGCCGGGCGGGCGCGGCGTCACGCCGGGAGTTACGCGGGGAAACCACCATGGGATCGTCTCTGCGGGAGGGGTGCCGCAGAGCTTCGCGAGCCCATGCGTCCCGCGTTTTTCCACTTTACGTCCAGCCGCTCACAATGTTTCAGGCCGGAAACAATCCCCACCGTTGCGCGCGGAACCGCTATAAAGAGCCCTGTACTGCATCGCCCGGGCCCTTCATGCAACGCCTCCTCATCGTGGATGACGACGAAGAGATCCGCTCCCTGCTCCAGCGGTTCTTCCAGCGGAGCGGCTTCGATGCCGACACGGCCGCCTCCGGCGCGGAAATGGATAGCAGGCTTGCGCGTGGGCGATACGACCTCGTGATCCTGGACGTGATGCTCCCTGACGAGGACGGCTTCAGCCTGTGCAAGAGGCTGCACGCCGCGGGCGGCATGGCCATCATCATGGTGACGGGTGTTGTCGAATCGACCGACCGCATCGTAGGCCTTGAGCTGGGTGCGGATGATTACGTCACCAAGCCGTTCGATGCCCGCGAATTGCTGGCCCGCGTGCGCGCCGTGCTACGGCGCAGCGACGCCTCCGCGGCGAATACCAACCACGGCGCATCGCCGATGCTGCGCTTCAGCGGTTGGCGCCTCGATATCGTCCGTCGCGAGCTGCGCTCGACCGACCACACGCTCACCCCGCTTTCCGGGGCCGAATTCGAACTCTTGGTCGTGTTCGCCCAGCACCCACGCCGCGTGCTCACCCGCGAGCAACTCATCGATCTCGCCCGCGGGCCACGCCACGAGGCGTTCGACCGCAGCATCGATGTCCAGGTGAGCCGGCTACGGCGGAAGATCGAGGAAGACCCTGGCGATCCCGAAATCATCCGCACGGTGCGCAACGTCGGCTATATGTTCAACACGACCGTTGAGCGCTTGTGATGCTGTTCCAGCGATGGGCCTCCGACACGATCGGCCGCTGGTTTGCGATCAACATCGTGGTGGCGGTCATCATCGCGGCAGGAATGAACGCGGCGTTCGCCGCGTTTGCGGGTGTGTGGGCCAAGCCAGGCATTGGCGATGTCGGCCTGATCGACCAGACCGTCGCCATCGCGCGCATGCTCGATGGTGCGCCCCGCGCGTGGCGCGCGAAGCTCGCCACTGCCGCGAGTAACGCCACCTATGACGTGACCTGGATCCCTGATGAAACTTCAATCGGACTTCCACTCGATAGCATTGTGTTCCGCTCGGCGGGCAAGAAGGTGCGCACGCTGTTGGAGCGGCCCACGGCGCGCGTTGTCGCGTATGAGCCTGGCGACCTCGACCTGCATGGGCACCCCGTAACGACCTACGGTCTCGCGATCTCGCTATCGGATGGCTCCTGGGTGCGCTTCGTCACCTCGCAGCGAAGCTGGGGCCTCAACGCTTCAACGCGGACGCTGTTGACCGCCGCGTTCGCCGTGATCTGCAGTCTTCTGGTGGCCACACTGGCGAGCCGCCGCCTGGCTCGCCCCATGGAACGTTTCGCCCGGCAGGCGCAGCGCTTCGGCGCGGATGTGAACGCACCGCCGATGGAGGCGAGCGGTCCCGTCGAAATCCGCCTTGCCGGCCAGGCCTTCAACGTGATGCAGGCGCGCGTACAGCGTTATGTCGCCGACCGCACAACCATGCTGGCTGCCATCTCACACGACTTGCGCGCACCGCTGACCCGGATGCGCCTGCGCGGCGAATTCATCGAGGATGACGAGCAGCAACGCAAGCTGTTTCGCGACGTCGACGAGATGCAGGCCATGGTGGATGCTTCCCTGGAATTCTTCCGCGATGACCATGAGCAGGAGCCCAGCACGCGCTTCCTGCTTTCGGAACTGATCAACACCGTCGTGGACGATTTCCGCGACGCCGGCCACGACGTAACCTTCGATGCTCCGGGCAACATCACCTACGAAGGGCGCCCACTAACCCTGCGGCGCGCCATTGCCAACCTCGTCGATAACGCCATCAAGTACGGTTGCCGTGCCACGGTCAGGCTGCGCTCGGGCGAGGCATGGGTCGAGATCGTGGTCGACGATGAAGGCCCCGGCATCCCCGAAGACTTGCGCGAGACCGTGTTCCGGCCGTTTTATCGGATCGAAGGATCACGCAACCGCCAGACCGGTGGCGTGGGGCTCGGCCTTGCCGCCGTACGCTCTGCCGTGCGTGGGCACGGGGGCGATATCACGCTGGAATCGCGGCCAGCCGGCGGCCTTAGGGTCCGAGTGAAGTTGCCCATCATCACAGCCGGATAGGCCCACGAAGGCACCAGCCTGGACAAGTGAGCGCCCCACAATGGTGCGTCGTGTGCAGCAAGCCGCCCGCCATGGAGGGCGCCAGGCGTTGCCGCCCAAAGCCTGCAGCTGCCGCCTGCGCGCTGGCACGCATCGTGCCTTTACTACCCCAGCCAATCACACGGGGAAGCGCGGCACATGAAATGGATCAACGCGATCATCAAGCCGTTTACGCTGGACGATGTCCGCGAAGCCCTCGCCGAAGTCGGCGTCCAGGGCATGACGGTGACCGAGGTGAAGGGCTTCGGCCGCCAACATGGCCACACCGAGCTTTACCGGGGAGCGGAGTACGTCGTGGATTTCCTGCCCAAGCTGAAGATTGAAATCGCCGTCACCGATGAGCAGCTCGAGCGCGCCATCGAAGCGATCAGCACCGCGGCGCGCACCGGCAAGATCGGCGACGGCAAGATCTTCGTGATCGATCTCGAGCAAGCCATCCGTATCCGCACGCAGGAGGTGGATGGCGATGCGCTCTAAGCCCTTCCGCTCGCTGGCTGCCCTGGCCGCCGCCTCGCCCATGGCGGCCTTCGCTCAAGCTGCCGCGCCCGCCAAGCTCGATAGCGGCGACACCGCCTGGATGCTCACGGCCACCATGCTGGTGCTGCTGATGACGATTCCCGGCCTCGCCCTGTTCTACGGTGGCATGGTCCGCGCGAAGAACCTGCTCTCCGTCCTGATGCAGTGCTTTGCCATTACCGCGCTCGTCACGGTGCTATGGGTCGTCTATGGCTACTCCGTGGCTTTCGACACCACTGGTATGGCCGCTGGCACGACCGGCCTGCATTCGTTCGTCGGCGGTTTCGGCCACGCCATGCTTGCAGGACTCGCGCCGGGCAGCCTGTACAACACGGTGCCCGAAGCGGTCTTCGTGATGTTCCAGATGACCTTCGCGATCATCACCCCGGCACTGATCATCGGTGCCATCGCCGAACGCATGAAGTTCTCGGCCCTACTGGTGTTCACGGCGATCTGGTTCACCGTGGTTTACCTGCCCATCGCACACATGGTGTGGGGTGGCCCGGGTTCATTCCTGGGTGACCTCGGCGTGCTCGATTTCGCGGGCGGCACCGTGGTGCACATCAATGCCGGTATCGCCGGCCTCGTCGGCTGCCTGGTTATCGGCAAGCGTCGCGGCTACCCGAACACGCCCATGCCGCCGCATAACCTGGGATACACCCTCGTGGGTGCGAGCATGCTGTGGCTCGGCTGGTTCGGTTTCAATGCGGGCTCCGCGGTCGCTGCGAACGGCAGCGCCGGTATGGCCATGCTCGTCACCCAGATTGCCACCGCCGCGGCGGCCATCGGCTGGACCGCCGTGGAGTGGCTGACCCATCGCCGCCCGAGCGTGCTCGGTATTGCCTCCGGCGCGGTCGCTGGACTTGTCGCCATCACGCCCGCCGCGGGCACCTGCGGGCCCGGTGGTGCGTTGGTGCTTGGCCTTGCCGCCGGCGTGGTCTGCTTCTTTTGTGCAACGCGACTGAAGCGGAAACTCGGCTACGACGATTCGCTCGACGTGTTCGGTGTGCACGCTATCGCCGGCATCCTCGGTGCGCTGCTCACCGGCCCGCTCGCGGCACCCGTGCTCGGCGGCTTCGGCACGGTGACCGACCTCGGCCTGCAGCTGTGGATCCAGTGCAAGGGCGTCGGCTTTACCGTCATCTACAGTGCGGTGCTGAGCTGGGTGATCTTCAAGGGCATCGCCGTGACGATGGGCCTCCGCGTCGACGAAGAACAGGAGCAGATCGGCCTGGATATCGCCCTGCATGAGGAGAAGGGCTACAACCTTTCTTGAGATCGTGCGAAGTGTCGAGCCAACGGCGACCAGAGGCCTGCCGGCACATCGTGGCCCATGCCTTCGATCAGCAGCCATTCCGCACCCGGAATACAGGTCGCCGTATCCTCGCCACATGCCACGGGAATCAGCGGATCATCCATCCCGTGCACGATGAGCGATGGAGCCTGGATACGTGCGATCCGGTGACGAATGTCACCGGTCGCACCGATCGCGGCGATCTGTCGCGCAAATCCGCCAGGGTCATAGGCGCGGCGAAGTTCTTCGGCAATGAGTGCTCGGTGCGCATTCTCATCAAACGGAAAGCCTGAGCCTGCGATACGGCGCGCGAAATGGATGCCTGCAGCGACATAGCCGTCATGGTCGATCGCGGGGTGCGGCCTGGGCGTCATGAGCATCGCCATGACATCAGGCGCCGCCTTCGGCAGGCCAGCATTGCCCGTGCTGGACATGATCGAGGTCAACGAAAGCACGCGATCCGGATGGTCGCAGGCGAGCAGTTGCGCGATCATGCCGCCCATCGAACGCCCGACCACATGGGCGTCGCTGATACCCAGGGCATCCATCAGGCCAACCGTATCAGCCACCATGTCATCGAGCGTGTAGGCATCCGCTTCGGTGAAATGCGTCGATAGACCCGCATCGCGGTTATCGAATCGGATCACCCGAAAGCCGCTGGCCGAGACCTGCCGGCAAAATCGGCCATCCCAACGAATGCGTTGCGAGCCGAGCCCGGAAATCAACAGGACAGCCGGCAGCATCTCGTCGCCAAAGCTGTCATAGCCGACCGTGATGCCGTTAGCGTGGGCCGTCGTCATGCGACGAACCGGGCCGCTTTGAGCGGCAGGAGCCGGGCATCAGCGATAGCTGCCGTTCGATGGCCAATGCCTTCGAGGTAGGCCGCGTTTTCTGTGAATGCGAGGAACGCGGCGACGCTGCTTTGCCTGACCAGCATCGCGAGGTCCCATTGCTCATGTTCCGGCCCGATCAGGAACCGGCCGCCCTCTCCAAGGAACAGCAGCTCACCGCCACTCTCGCGCAGGAAGGGCAAGGTGTGGTCGATGTAGCGGTCGAAGGCGGTCCTGCCACTGATGGGCTCCGAGGGTGCCAGCGCCGGATGCGCCGAGTAATCAGCCAGCGCACGAAAACGAAGGAGGTTAAGCATGACGACCTCGCCTTGCAGGCCCCTCATGACGAAGGCCCGCCCGGCGGCTGGCGTGGGGTCGAGATATGACGTTTCGGACACGGGTGGCACCTTGGCTTGCTAAGACTGGCATAGTTTTACCCGGACATATTTGTGTCGTCAATATTACCCGGATATATAGTTGCGCTAGCCGCGCGCTAGTTACGAATTTCTTCAAAGGACCCGTCAGGTCAGTGCATCGCGGCGGCCACGTATTGCTTGGTCCCGCGTACGGCGCAGTCTTCGCCTAACCCATTGATAGAGCGGCCTTTGATGCAGGTAAAACGGTGTCATCGGCGCTTCACAAACGTTTGACACTCGTAAATTCCTGCCCTAGAACCGGGGCTCGTCCAATGACGGGCAGCCGATCGCAGGGGCAGAGCGAAAGGCAGCGCGCCGGGCGACTCGCGCGGATTTCCCCCCATGAATCCGCTCAATCCGTCTTCAACCACGTGGCCCTTCCACAGGGGCCCTGTAGGGGCTTTGCATGCCGAAAAAATACTCCGCCCGTCCGTTCCTGCGCCCCACGGCGCTCGCATTGGCGCTCGGGCTAGCCGCCACCGGTAGCGTCCACGCGCAATCGAACGCCTCCGGCGTACTCTTCGGCCGCGTGTCAGCCGACCAGGGCCGCACCATCCAGCTGCAGAACATCGACACGGGCCTTACCCGCGATATCGCCGTGGATGCCGAGGGGCGCTACCGCGCGCCGTCGCTGCCGATTGGTCGCTACAACGTCTCCGTGATGCGCGATGGCGCCGTCGTGAGCACGCGTGAAAACGTCGCCGTGCAGATCGGTAGCGGCACCGACGTGTCGTTCATCACCGAGGCGGCTTCGGCGGCGAGCGCATCAACGCTCGAAGGTATCCAGGTCACGGGTACCGCCCTGCCCTCCATCGATGTGTCGTCGGTGGAATCGCGTACGGTGCTTACCGCCCAGCAGCTGCAGAAGCTGCCCATCGCGCGCGATGTCACGTCCGCCGCCCTGCTCGCGCCTGGCGCCGTCGGCGGCGATACGCGCTACGGCAACGTGCCGTCGTTCGGCGGCGCATCCGCCTCGGAAAACCAGTACTACATCAACGGCTACTCGGTCACTAACGCCCTGACGGGCCTCGGTCTCATCAGCCTGCCTTACGATGCGATCGACCAGCAGCAGATCTTCACCGGCGGTTACGGCGCGGAATACGGCCGCTCCACCGGCGGCGTGGTCAATATGATCACCAAGCGCGGCAGTAACACCTGGAAAGCAGGTGGCCAGCTGATCTACACGCCGGAAGCGCTGCGCGACTCACCGCGCGATATCTACCTGCGCAACGGCCAGCTCTACCAGGATCGCAGCAAGAACAAGAGCTGGACCACCGAGTACTCGGCCTACATCAGCGGCCCGCTGATCAAGGACAAGCTGTTCCTCTACGCGACGGGCGATTTCATCCGAACCGAGGGCTTCACCCGCGGCTCGACGGCGGCGTCGACAGACCGAAACGACACGACGAAAACCAACCGCTACCTCGCGAAGATCGACTGGAACATCAGCGACAACCACCTGCTCGAGCTCACCGGCTTCAGCGACAAGACCACCGAGCAGAACAAGATCTACGGGTACGACTACGCCACCGGTACGCGTGGCGACTACCGTGGCACGCTGTACTCGAAGAACTACGGTACGGCCGGCTCCACTCCGGGTGGCGATGTCTACATCGGCAAGTACACGGGCTACCTGACCGACGATCTGACGGTGAACGCGCTCTACGGCAGCAGCCGTACGCAACACGTTCAGTCCGCCAACTCGGTGGCGGGAGAGTGCCCGCGCATCGCAGGCAACTACACCGTGGATGGCCGCACCGTCTTCCCGCCCAACTGCTACCTGCAGGGCCAGATGCTCGCGGCAGGTGCGCAGGACAAGACGCATGGCTGGCGCCTCGACGTCGAATACCACGTGGGCGACCACGACCTCCGTGCGGGTCTGGACAACCAGACGCTCGAGTCGTTCGGCGGTAATTACTACGAAGGTCCGGATGCCGGCCGCGGCAAGGGTGGCTCCTACTACTGGAGCTACGGCGACGCGCCCGCCGGTGGCAAGTTCACCGGCTACCCCGATGTGCAGCTACCGCCGGGTACGGAACGGTACGTGCAGCGCGTGTACTACTACGCGGCTTCGAACGTGAAGACCGTGCAGGAAGCGCAGTTCATCGAAGACCACTGGCAGGTCAACGATCGCTGGCTTGCCTACCTCGGCCTGCGTAACGAACAGTTCAAGAACCTCAACGGCTCGGGCCAGGTCTACGTCAAGCAGCGCCATCAGCTGGCACCGCGCCTCGGCGTGAGCTGGGATGTCTTCGGCGATTCCTCGCTGCGCGTGTATGGCAACGCGGGCCGTTACCACCTCGCCATCCCGTCGAACGTCGCCATCCGCGCCGCCTCGGGCTCGTACTACCTGCGCCAGTTCGGTACGTTCGACAGCATCGATCCGGTGACGGGCGTCCCGATTGGCTTCACTCCGAACGGTCACGAGTACGTCTCGAACGGCCACGATGGCAGCACGCCTGATCCGCGCACCGTCGCCGCCAAAAACATGGGTGCGTACTACCAGGATGAGTACATCCTCGGCTTCGACAAGCAGCTGGGCAGCGAATGGGCCGTGGGCGCCAAGGCCACGGTGCGCAAGCTGAAGAGCTCGATCGACGACTTCTGCGATTCGCGCGCGTTCGAGAACTGGGGCACGCGCAACGGCGTGGACATGAGCAACGCCCGGATCTCCGGCTGCTACCTGTTCAACCCGGGAAAGAACAACACGTTCCGGGTGGACATGGATGGCCAGGGCAATTTCCGCGATGTCACGCTGACCAAGGCCGACTTCACGAACAACGGCGTCGGCTTCCCGGACCTCAAGCGCAAGTACTACGCACTAAACCTCTACGCCGAGCGCCAGTTCGACGAAAAGTGGTACGCCAAGTTCGATTACGTGTTCTCGCGCAGCTATGGCAACTCCGAAGGCATGCTGAAATCGGATAACGGCCAGCTCGATCCGTCGGTCACCCAGGACTGGGACGTGCCCGAACTGATGGTCGGCTCGAACGGCGTCCTGCCGAACGACCGCAAGCATCAGTTCAAGGCGTATGGCTTCTACCAGATGTCGCCGGAATGGCTGTTCAGCGCCAACCTCGTCGTCGCGTCGGGCCGCCCGGTGAATTGCGTGGGCATCGGCCCAGTGGACCCCGTGCAGTACGGCCCCTCGTACCACTACTGCGACGGCAAGCTCTCGCCGCGTGGCACCGCGGGCCGCCTGCCGTGGACCCAGCAGCTGAACGTCGGGACGGAATGGCGGCCGGCGTTCGCCGACCACAAGCTCGGCTTCAACGTCGATGTCTTCAACGTGTTCAGCCAGCAGCGCCAGACCAGCATCATCGAAACGCGTGAGAACGATGCTGGCGTGATGGTGGCGACGTATAAGCGTGCCAATTCGTACACCGCGCCGCGGTACTTCCGCTTCTCGGTCCGCTACGACCTGTAATCGCAAACGTGCCGCGCGGCCCTCCCACCGCGCGGCACATCTCCCCTTCTTCGAGGCGCTTTCTCGACCCGGTGTGCAAGCCGGGTTTTTTTATGCGTACGAATCAGGGGCGAACAGCCGTCACTTCGATTTCGACCAGGAAGTTGGGGCTGGCGAGCGAGGCCACCTGCATGGCGCTACGCGACGGCAGGTTCGGCTGCTGGGCGGTGCCGAAGAACTGCGTGTACCCGCCCATGAAGCCCGCGAAATCCATCTTGCCGCCCTTGGCCGGATCGCCGACGAGGAACACCTGCATCTTGATCACATCGCCCATCGACAGTCCCATGCCCTTGAGCTGCTTTTCGATCGAGGTCAGCACGCCAACCGTCTGGGTTTTCGTGTCACCGTAGGCCTGCGGCGTATCCTTCGACGCACTGGTGTCGGCTACCGGAGGGACCACACCACTCAGGAATACCAGCGTCTTGCCTGCAGGCACTTCCACCGCGGCGGCGATCGGGAACGTGCTGTTCGGGATCTTGTGGCGCACGACATCGGCCGCGAAGGCCGGTGCGGTCAACAAACAGCCTGCGGCGGCGGCCAGGGCGAACGCTTGACGGAACGTTTTCATCTGGAATCCTCGGGCGTGGGTGCAGGGGGACGGAACGCTTTGACCTGGTCGGCCGTCAGCGCATCGGTGTAGTGGTTGCCGAAGTGCGTGCGGACATAGTTGACCACGTCGGCGACCTGCTGGTCATTGAGCAGCATCGCGAACGAAGGCATCCCGCCGCGACCGTTCATCACCATGACGGCGGGGTACGCAGCGGAGGCCAGTTTCGCGTTAGCCGCAAGCGCCGGGTAGTGGCCCGCGCCGACAGCTCCTTTCGCGTCAGGCATATGGCAGCCCTGGCATATGTGGGTGAAGAGCTGCTCGCCCGTGACGTGTGCAGCGTCCTTCGCCTTTAGAAAGGCCGTATCGTTGTTCTGTGCGACGACCGGCGCCGACATGGCGGTGACGACCCCCATCAGTGCCAGCGCAAGACCTGCACGGTGACGAGCGGGCTTGCGGGAGCGCCCCTGCAAACGATAGCCGCTCATGCCCCACCTCCGGCAACGGCCTTTCGATGCAGCTGGTCGATCGCCGCCAGCGACGAGAGAATGGCCCCTTCCTGCCACGCCGGCAGGTACGACGCGTGCTCGCCGGCCAGGACGATGCGGCCATCCAGCGAGCAGAGATTCGCGTAGTGCTGCTTGCGCGCCTGGTCGGTCCACCAGCCAAAGCAACCCAGCGTGGATGGCACCCGATGCCATGCGACGCTTATGCCGTTCTCGAACTCGCTCTTGTATTGCGGATGGATCTGGCTGCCGTACTCGACCGCCTTTGCGACACGCGTGGCTGGATCGAGCGAGGTGAATTCATAGGCCTCGGTGAAGAACGCATAGGCGCCAAGCAGTACACCCTTCTTCGAGCCGATACCGTGGCTCGGGTAGCCGATCATGCCGATCGGCGTATCCGAGGTGGTGACACCGCCATAGATCCGGTCATCCTCCTCCCAGAAACGGCGCTTGAACTGCAGGCCCACCTTGGCGGACGACATGTACGGCACCGCGGAAATCGCGGCGCTTTTCTCCGCCGAGACCTGGATGGGTATCTGGCTCAGGATCGAAAGCGGAATGGTGCAGACACACCAGTCGGCCTTGGCCTGTTGCGGCTGACCGGGTTTGGCGGTGTCCTCGTAGGTCACGGTGACGCCACGATCGTCCTGCGCAATGGACGTGACCTTGCTGTTGTAACGGATGACCTGCGGAGGCAGCTCGCGCACGAAGGCCTTGCCGATCGCATCCATGCCGCCGACAGGCTGCATCAGGGAGGTCTGGTATTCGTAAAGGGCGCTCATGCCGAGCTGCTTCCAGAGGCCTGACCTCAGGATCGTGGAAATATCGACCGGCTGGGAGAAACCTGGCTTGCCGTCCGCTCCGCCACCCGGCTCTTTGGCGTAGCCGCGGTGTTCGCTGCTCGCGGCACCCGCCACGTAACGGAACTCGCTGTTGAGGCCGCCGAACTGGCGGAGCGATTCGAGAAGGATTTCCCGGTCTTCCTTGGTCACGACATCGTCGAGCGCGCCCTTGCCGGATGCCTTGGCCAGCAACTCGGCAATACCGCCGTGCCAGTCGGCCTGGACTTCGCGCAGGCGCTGCGGCTTGCCGCCAAACGCCTCCGGGTTGTGCATGTACGCGTTGTGGTTCACCTGCACGAACGGTTCGAGCTGCACGCCGAAGCGATGACAGTAATCGAGCACGCCGGTGTGGTGGTACGGAATGCGCCACGGGCCCGGGTTGAAGTAGAGGCCCTTGTCGAACTGGCAGGTCTGGGTGTGTCCGCCCAGCTCGGTGTAGGTGTCGCCGCCACGCAGGGTCCAGTTACGGCCGCCGGCCCGGGCGTTGTATTCGAGCACCTGCACCTTGTAACCGGCCTTGCCCAGCTCGTAGGCGGCGACGAGTCCGGCCAGGCCCGCGCCCAGGATCAGTACGGTCCCCTTGCCAGTACCTTGCAGCGGCGGTGGCCGTCTGTAGGTGGATTCCGCGGCGAAACCGAGATTGGTCATCGCCTGGTACATCAACGCACTGCCCCCAGCCACGCCGATCATTCGCAACAGGTCGCGCCGACTCATCGACGCGGACGGGCTCTCGCTACCCATACCTCTACCCCTTGGCTACCCCGATGCCACAGATTAACCATACGTTGCACTGCACAACAACTGCCAGTTTCATGCACCGGATTGGTGCTATGACACAGTTGCGCAAACCCTCTAAGCTGGTGCGATCCGCTCTTTACCGACGATCTGCATGACCGCTACCGACGACCGCTCCATCGCCCGCCTCGCCTGGGCGCGTAACGCCACAGGTGACGCCCACCTCGCCCTGGAGTCCGCATCGGCCGACGCCAGCTTTCGCAGCTACTGGCGCGGTTACGTCGACGGGCAGCCCGTCATCGTCATGGATTCGCCGCCGGAGAAAGAAAACCCCGCTCCCTGGGTGGAGATCGGTAAGCGCCTGCACGACGCCGGCCTGCACACGCCTACCGTCATGGTCGCAGATCTCGAGCAGGGCTTCCTGCTGATCGAAGACCTCGGCACGCGCACGTACCTCCCCGAACTCAACGACAGCACCGCCGATGCGCTCTATGGCGATGCGCTGGACGCCTTGCTCCGCATGCAGATGCATGTCGACACGACCGGCCTGCCCGCGTTCAACCGCGAGTGGCAGGTGATGGAGATGGAGATCATGCCCACGTGGTTCCTGCAGAAGCATCTCGGCGTCTTCGTCGAGTGCGAGCAGTGGGATATCGTGGAAGGTGCGTTCAGCACGATCCTGCACGCGCTTGCCGAACAGCCGCGCGCGTTCATGCATCGCGATTATCACAGCCGTAACCTGCTCATCACCCACGAGCGCTCGCCGGGCGTCATTGATTTCCAGGGCGCGATGTCGGGCCCCATTACCTACGACCTCGCGTCGTTGCTACGCGACGCTTACATCGTGTGGGATAACGAGCGCGTCGAGGGCTGGGTGGAGGCGTATCGCCTGCGGCTTCTCGACGCGCGCCTGCTTGACGAGACCGTGGATGCGGATCGCTTCCGGCGCTGGTTCGACATGGCCAGCCTGCAGCGGCATATCAAGATCCTTGGCCTGTTCTGCCGCCTGTATTACCGCGATGGAAAGGCGGGCTATCTCAACGACCTGCCCCGCGTGCTGCAGTACGTACTGGATATCGCACGCCGCCATGCGGATGTGGCGCCCCTGGCTGATTTCATCGTCGAGAAGATCGGCGATCGTGATATCCGCGTGCCGGTGGCGGCATGAGGCATGCGCTGATTCTCGCCGCCGGGCGCGGCGAACGCATGCGTCCGCTCACGGATACCACGCCGAAGCCGCTGCTTGAGGTGCATGGCAAGCCGCTGATCGTGCATCACATCGAAAAGCTCGCGGCAGCCGGTGTGAACTACATGGTCATCAACACCTCGCACCTCGCCGATCAGTTTCCCGATGCGCTTGGCGATGGCTCGCGCTGGGGCGTGCGTCTTCGTTATTCGTACGAAGGGCCTGCGCCACTGGAGACGGGCGGCGGCATGTTGAACGCGCTGCCGCTGCTGGGCAGTGAACCGTTCATCGTAGTGAGCGCGGATATCTGGAGCGATATCGACTACGCGGCACTCCCACTACAGCCCGAAGGTGTCGCTCACCTCGTGATGGTGCCGAATCCGGATTTCCACCCCACAGGCGATTTCGCACTGAAGGACGGCCGGCTTTACGACAGCGAAGCGCCTGCGGACGCAGAGCGGCTGACGTTTGGCAATGTCGGTGTTTACCGGCCGGAGATCGTGGCGGGTGAGGCAGCGGGCACGTTCAAGCTCGCACCCATGTACCGGCGAGCGATTGCGCAGGGACGCCTGTCGGGCGAACGCTTCGATGGGTTCTGGCGGAATGTCGGAAACCCCGCGCAGCTTGAACAGTTGCGCGCTGAAGTAGGGTAGCGCCCGGCTACGCCGCTTCGTTGGCTGATCGCGTGCAAGCACGCTCCTACAGAAGCGGTGCGCGGGGCTTTCATGACCTGCGCAGGTCTTCTTGTAGGAGCGCGCTTGCGCGCGATGCGCTTGCTACTGAATGGTTTCGGAGGCGATTTCGCGTAGGCGCTCGCGGCCTAGCGTGAAGGCTTCGTTGTACGCGCTGGTGACATCGCTGAAATCGATGGTGCCGATACCGGCATCGATTTCTTCGCCAACGTGATCGAGGATGCGATAGCTCGACCGATAGAACTGTTCACCCGCTGCATCATGGTGCTTTACCGCGCGGGCAACGACCCTGAACTTGCTGTGATTTTCCACCGTGTTCCTCCCCCCTGGGAGTCTCCGATACTGACTGGGGAAGGTGACGGTTTCAAGTGATTTCCATTTCCAGGTGACAAACCGCCACGCTAGTTGGGCTGCCCGGCCATCGCCGTGGCCTCGTTGAGCGCCGCCTTGGCGGCGTCGTGGGTCATCACGACGATGCTGATGCGGCGGTTGATCGGCGCCGCCGGGTCGTTCTTGTCGAATGGCACGGACGCCGCCAGGCCGACCACACGGGCCACCTTGTCCGGCTGCATGCCACCATCGGTCAGCGTGCGACGCGCCGCATTGGCACGGTCGGCGGAAAGCTCCCAGTTGCCGTACTGGCTATCGGCGCGCACGTAGGGCGCGCTATCCGTGTGGCCCGAGATGCTGATCTGGTTCGGGACCTGGTTGATGAAGCCGGCCAGCTCGTGGAGGATCTGCACGGTATACGGCTTGAGCGCGCCGCTGCCGGTATCGAACATCGGGCGGTTCTGCTTATCCACGATCTGGATACGCAGGCCCTCGGACGTGATGTCGATCAACAACTGATCCTTGTACGGCGCCATGGCCTGGCTCTGCGCGATCGCTTCCTGCAGATCCTTCATCAACTGCTCGAGGCGCTTCTTTTCCTGCTCCTTGGCAATCTTTTCCGCGTCGGCCGCCGTCGACGGCTTGGCGAACTTCTCCTGGTCGCCCGGACCCTTCGGCAGGTCCATCGCGCCACCGAGCTTGATCATGCTCGTACTCGCACCACCGGGGCCCATCTTGCCCGAAGGTGCCATGGTCGACTGGCCCTGGGTCATGCTCGGGTTCTTGAAGTACTCGGAAATGGCGGCGCGTTGCTGCTTCGTGCCCGCGCCCACCAGCCACATGACGAGGAAGAACGCCATCATCGCCGTGACGAAGTCGGCGTAGGCCACCTTCCATGCGCCGCCGTGGTGGCCGTGGCCACCCTTCTTCTTGCGGCGGACGATGATGACTTGCTTGAGCTCGGTCATGACGACTTACCGGGCCGCCTTCAGGTGGCCTTCCAGGTCCTGGAAGGTGGGACGGCTGGACGAGGTAAGCGACTTGCGCGCAAATTCAACCGACACCATCGGGTTGTAACCACGCAGGTTGGCCAGCAGGCCCACCTTCACGCATTCGAACGCGCGGCCATCCGCATTGACGCGCGCTTCCATGGCCGCCGAGAGCGGACCAATGAAGCCGTACGAAAGCAGGATGCCGAGGAAGGTACCCACGAGTGCGCCGGCGATGTGTTCGCCAATGACCGCGGCGTCGCCATCGATGGACTTCATCGTGATGACGATGCCCAGCACCGCCGCCACGATACCGAAACCCGGGAGGGCGTCGGCCATCTTCTGCACGGCCTGCGCAGGCGCAAGAGCTTCGTGATGGTGCGTTTCCAGCTCCACGTCGAGCAGCGCTTCGAGCTCGTGCGGATCCATGCTGCCGCCCACGATGAGGCGCAGGCAGTCGGTGATGAAATCGATAAGGTGATGCTCCGCGATCAGGCGCGGATACGCCGTGAACAGCGAGCTGTTCTCCGGATTCTCGATGTGTTCTTCCATGGCCAGCTGGCCGTCCTTACGCATCTTGGTGAAGATGTCGTACAGCAGGGACAGCAGGTCCACGTAATCCTGTTTCTTGTATTTCGGGCCCTTGAACAGGCCGAGCATGTCGCGAACCGAACCCTTCACGATCTCCATCGAGTTCGCGCTGATGAACGCACCCGAGGCCGCGCCAAAGATGATCAGCAGCTCATAAGGCTGCCAAAGGGCGCCGATCGTGCCGTGCGAGAGCACATAGCCCCCGAGCACCGAGACCAGGACGATGATTGAACCGATAATGACGAGCATGACTTCCACTTCCTCCCAGTCGGATGGTTTATCGGCCGCTGGGGCGCGAAGTTGAGGTAATCCGTCACGTTTTCTACACGATTCAAACGGCGCTGGTAAGCGCTCCCGCATAGCGCGGAAAGACAAGCCGAATCCGCGTACCGATTCCGGCGTCGCTTTCGATTTCCACGCCACCACCGGCCTGCGCCACCGTGCCGTAGACCTGGGCCAGGCCCAGGCCGGAGCCGCCCTGCTTGGTGGTGAAGTAGGGCTCGAACAGACGCTCCCGGACTTCATCGGACATGCCACCGCCGGTGTCGGCGATGCAGACGAACACCTGCCGTGCAGGCACGCGTTCGCGCAGGCTGTCAGCAAGGGCGTCATCGGTCAGGCGGTCGCCCACCTGGATCACGATGCTGCCCATGTTGCCCATGGCGTCGCGGGCGTTGAGGCAGACATTCATCAACGCCTGCTCGATGCTGTGCCGATCTACCCAGATAGGCAGCATCCCGGGCTGGCGGAGCACCTCGATGCCTACCCGCCCGCCCATGCCGTGGCGGGCGAAGTCGGCGAAGCTCTCCACGAGGTCGCCCAGGTCGATCGGCTCCGGCCGGGAGGGCTGGTTGCGGGCGAAGGCGAGCAGGCGCCGTGTCAGCGCGGTGGCGTGGCGAGCGCCCTCCACCGCATAGGTCAGCATGCGGCGCTGGTGGACCGTAAGGTCATCGGCCTCGTCCTGGAGGCCCGAGAGGCTCACGATCACCGTCTGGAGCATGTTGTTGAAGTCGTGCGCGATACCGCTGACCAGCTGGCCCACGGCCTGCTGCTTCTGGGCCTGGTGCGCAGAGGCTTCGGCCAGTTCGCGCGCGCGGCTGGCCATCTCGAGCTGTTCGGTGATGCTGGCCAGCCGGTTCTCGGCATCGCGGCGGGCGCCATGCTCGCTCTCCAGCCGCTCCAGCAGCGTGCCGTACTGGGTGGTAGCGGAGGCCGAGCGGGCCACGGTTTCGTTCAGGCGCTCCTGCAGCAACTCGTTGATCGACTCGAGCGCCGCCTGCAGTTCCACCCGCTCGGTCACATCCCGGCTGATCACGATGAAATGATCGAGGGCGTCGCCAGCGACGACCGGGGCGACCATCACCTCCCACCAGCGTGACGTGCCCTGCGAGGTCTGTCGCGGGCTGACGAAATCGACGCGCTCGCCAGCGGCGGCGCGGTCGAGGACGCGTGCCACCATGTCACGCGCCTCTGGTGGCCACAGATCGAGCCAGCGCACGCCCACCAGGCGCTCGGGGCCCTCGGGCACCAGCGCCATGCAGCCCAGGCCCGCGACGAAGCGGATCACGCCGTCACGGTCCAGTTCCTTCATGCAATCGGCGGATGCCTCGGCGAATTGCCGGTACCGCCCCTCCCCTTCACTCATCGCCGCTACCCCTGGCCCGTCGGATGGCGCTGAACACCCTTATGACGCGCCGCACGATGGCCTTCTGTCAAGGCGAATCTGTCACGCTCTTACCACGAGCGTGGGGCGAGAGTGGCGCCCATGACGGACCCCACCGTGACCCCCGCCACCGCGTCCGTCCTCGTCGTCGAGGATGACCGCCATGTCCTCGACATCACGAGCTTCGTCCTGGAGAGCGCCGGCTATCCGGTCCTCACCGCGATGAACGCGGAAGAGGCGCTGTATATGCTCGACGGTCACCCGGAAATCGGGCTGATCCTGACGGACGTGAACATGCCCGGGACGATGGATGGCATCGATCTCGTCCGCGCGCTGCGCGCCTCGGGCAACCCGGTGCGCTGCGTCGTCGTATCAGGCGATGCGCTCCACGCCGCAGATCGCCTTGGCGATCTCGCGCCCTTCCTGGCCAAGCCATACGACCGGCGTTCGCTCCTGCGGGCAGTGCAGACCGCCCTGGCGGCCTGAGCTCACTCCGCGTCGGCGGCCGGCTCCTTGTCGTCGTCAAAGCCGGTTTCGCCCTCGGCGAATATCGGGGCGCCATCCTCCTCATCGACGCCCATGACGAGACCGAGCGCCTTTTCGGCCGCAACGGCAGCGCTGGCCTCATCGCGGAAGCTGCGGTTCTCGTAGACCGCAAAGTAATTGGGGAAGCCCCCGTTCGCCGGGTGCGATGAGATGAGCGCGGTGTAACGGGACCCTTCACGGGTCGCGCTGGAGCGCAAAGTGAAATTAGGAAACTCGCGTTCGGCCATGTCGTGATCGTCGTCTGGGGGCGAAACTCTAGGGTACGCCGGGGGTTGGAGGGGTTCTTGCATGCAAGTCCTTATGGTGTCAAGGAATCCGTTCAGCATTCCGGCACTTGATTCGTACAATCTTGTAGGGTATTTCGTACGCCAAGCGACCTCACAAAGCATTCACGAAGGTCGTGAAACAGGGGAAAAGGTACCTAGCATCATGAACGTCATCACCACCACGGCGCCGTCGCGCGGCCTTGCGTGGACCGTCGCCACTGTTCTCGCCATTGCCGGCATCGTCGGCCTGGCCTTGGCACCGCGTGTCGCGGCTGCCGTCCCGAGGACAGCGATCCAGATGGTCTATGCGTGGCTCTGCTGCTCGCTAGTGGGTTCGGCCTACGTCGTCGTCACGCTTGCGAACGATGCCGAGGGCGCCAACGAGGACAGTGAAGATTTCTGATCCCAGGGCTGGGACGTACATGCGAAAAGAAAAACCCGCCTTCCGGCGGGTTTTTCCGTTCTGGGGCGCCGTAAAGCTTACGGGCGGCGCTCCAGCTCCGGGTCTTCCTTGGCGCGGGGCATCAGGTCCTGCTTCGACACGCCCAGCCACAGCAGCAGCGGGCTGGCCACGAAGATCGAGGACAGCGTGCCCACCAGGATGCCGATCAGCATGGTGATGGCGAAGCCGTGCACCACGGTGCCGCCAAAGAAGAACAGCGCCGCCATGGTGATGCCGGTGAACAGCGAGGTGATGATGGTTCGCGACAGGGTGCTGTTGATCGAACGGTTCAGCACTTCTTCCGGCGTGGCATTGCGGCTCGAACGGAACAGTTCGCGGACGCGATCGAACACCACCACCTTATCGTTGATGGAGTAACCGACCACCGCCAGCACCGAAGCCAGCACCGTCAGGTCGAACTCACGCTGGGTCAGCGCGAAGATGCCCAGGGTCACCAGCACGTCGTGGATTTCGGTGGCAAGCGCCGCGATGGCGAAACGCTTTTCGAAGCGGATCCACAGGTAGCCCATGATGCCGACGATGACGAACAGCACCGCGTAGATACCATCGGAGCGCAGCTCCTCACCGACCTGGGGGCCGACGTAGGACTTGCTCTTCATGGTGGCGTCCGGACGAACCGCCTTGAGCGCGACCATGATGTCCGCCGACACCTTGGCTGCGGCCTCATCACCCGACAGGGCGGTGGCACCGGCGGCGCCGTGGTCATCCTTGGGCTGCAGGCGCACCGTGACTTCACGGGAACCGCCGACAGCCTGGACCAGCGGGTTTTCCATGCCAGCCTTGGTCAGCGCCTGGCGGACGTCGTTGGTGTCCACCGGGTTCGCGTAGGCCACATCGACGGCGACGCCGCCCACGAAATCCTGGCCGTAGTTGAACCCCTTGGTGACGATGAGCGCCACCGAGGCGACCATGAGCAACACCGCGAGGCCCACCGAGAAGCGGCGCAGGCCCAGGAAGTTGAAATTAGCGTTGTGGTTGAAAATTTCCATGGCGTATGTCCCCTCAGACCGACAGGGTCTTGAGCTTGCGGCCGCCGTGGATCAGCGCCGTGATGGCATGGGTGACGGTCACCGAAGTGAACATCGAGGTGAGGATACCGATGAACAGCGTGACGCCGAAGCCCTTGATCGGGCCCGAGCCCATCGTCATCAGGCCAAGCGCGGCCAGAAGATGGGTGACGTTGGCATCGAGAATGGTGGCCCACGCCTTGTCGTAACCGGTGCGGATGGCCGCCAGCGGCGACGAGCCATTGCGCAGTTCTTCACGGATGCGCTCGCAGATAAGCACGTTGGCGTCGATCGCCATACCGAGCGTCAGCACGATACCGGCGATGCCGGGCATGGTCAGCGTGACGCCGATCGCCGACATCACGGCCACCAGCAGCACCAGGTTGAAGAACAGGGCAATATCGGCCACCAGGCCGAACAGCTTGTAGTAGATGGCCGCGGCGAGCAGTACCAGGCCGAGGCCCAGCATCACCGACTTGAAGCCCTTGTCGATGTTGTCGGCGCCGAGGCTCGGGCCAATGACGCTTTCGCTGACGATATCGACCGGGGCAGCCAGCGAACCACCGCGCAGGAGCAGCGCGAGTTCGGCGGCTTCGTTATCGGACGGCAGTCCGTTGGTCTGGAACTGCTTGCCGAACGGGCCGCTGATGTTGGCGTAGTTGATAACTTCCTCGGTGACCTTCGGCGTCTTCACTTCCTTGCCGTCGACCATCTTGGTATCGAGCGTACGCGTGATGTAGAGCACCGCCATCGGCTTGCCGACGTTGTCGTTGGTGAACTCCTGCATCTTGCGGGCGCCGGCCGAGTTCAGCGTGACGCTGACGTTCGGGCTGCCGTTCTGCTGATCGCGGCCGGAGGTCGCGGTAACCAGCTCATCGCCGCTGGCGATGATCTTCTTGCTGAGCAGGTACGGCTGGTGGTCGCGGCCGAAGTACAGCTTGGCATCCGGCGGGACGCTACCCGAGCGGGCCGCTTCCATCGCCTGCTGCGGGGTGTAGAGGCCCGCGCGGTACTGCAGCGTGGCCACGGCGCCAATGATCTTCTTGGCCTCGGCCGTGTCCTGCACGCCCGCGAGATCCACGACGATCTGGTTGGCACCCTGCTGCTGGATCAGCGGCTCGGACACGCCGAGCTGGTTGACGCGCTGGCGCAGCGTGGTGACGTTCTGGGTGATCATGCCCTGCGACAGTTCGCGCAGCTTGGCCGGCTTCACGCTGGCGGTCAGCACGAAGCTGTTGCCGCTCGAGGCGCCGTCGGTCACCAGCAGGTCGGGATAGTCGGCGCCGATGAGCGAGGCGGCCTTCTGCCGATCGGCATCGGAGCGCAGCACCATGTTCACGCCCTGGCCGCGCGCGTTGCGCGTGACCGAGTCGTACTGCACGCCCTTGTCGTGCAGCAGCGCGCGAATGTCATCGGTGTAGCGGTTTTCCTGGGAATCGATGACCGCGGTCTGGTCCACTTCCATCAGGAAGTGCACGCCGCCCTGCAGGTCGAGACCCAGCGGCATCGAGTTGGCGTTGATGGAGCGCAGCCAGGACGGCACGGTGGAGGCAAGGTTCAGCGCCACCGTGTAGTTGTCGCCCAGGCCCACGCGCAGAGCCTCGGAGGCCTTGGCCTGGTCATCGACGCTGCCGAAGCGCGCCAGCAGGCGGCCATCCTTTTCGTTCACATCGACGGCGCTCGCCGGCACCTTGGCGGTGGCCAGCAACGCATCGACCTTGGTCTTCAGGGTGGCGTCGACGGCCGCGCCGCGGTTACCCGAGATCTGCACCGCCGGCTGCGGACGGAAGACGTTGGGCAGCGCGTAAACGATGCCAACGAGCAACACGATCACAACCAGCGCGTACTTCCAGCGTGGAAAATCACTCATGCCTTACATTCCGTGAGAGCGACCGCAAGGCGGCCGCGGCTGTCGCGTCTGAGAGAAAACTCAGTTCTTCTTGAGGCTGCCCTTCGGCAGCACCTGGGTGACAGCGCCCTTCTGCATCTGGACGACCACGCCCGGGGCGATCTCGACCTTGACGAAGGCATCGCCCACTTCCTCGATGCGGCCGGCCAGACCACCGTTCATGACCACCTCATCGCCCTTGGCGAGGGCGGACAGGAGGGCGCGATGCTCCTTCTGACGCTTCATCTGCGGGCGGATCATCATGAAATAGAAGATGCCGAACAGCACCGCCATCATGATGAGCGGCGAAAGGCCAAGCGCACCCTGCGGGGCAGCGGCCGGAGCGGCCTGGGCAATGGCGGCGAAGGAGACTGGGCTCATCATAGTTCTCGCAAGTCATGGAACGGCCAAGCAAAAGCAGCCGCTCACGTAAAAAGATCGTGGATTATGCCACGCCCCCCGGCGGCCGTGTACCGCGCCAGCACAAGGCTTTGGGGGCGCAGGCGGCGCCCCGCAAGGCCTTACTGCCCGTCGACCTCGGCCTTGCGGCGCGCGGCGTAGAACGCCGTCACGAAATCGTCGAGCGTCCCCGCCTCGATCGCCCCGCGCAGGCCGGCCATCAGGCGCTGGTAGTGGCGGAGGTTGTGCATGGTGGCCAGCTGGCTGCCCAGGATCTCGTTGCAGCGATCCAGATGGCGCAGATAGGCCCGGCTGAAGCCGTTGGCGCAGGCGTAGCAGTCGCAACCTTCCTCGATCACGCGGGTATCGGTAGCGAACTTCGCGTTACGGATGCGCAACGTGCCCTCATCGGTGAACAGGAAGCCGTTCCGGGCGTTACGGGTGGGCATCACGCAGTCGAACATGTCGATGCCGCGGCGCACGGCCTCGACGATGTCTTCCGGCCGGCCAACGCCCATCAGGTAACGCGGGCGATCCTTCGGCAGCAGCGGCAGGGTGAAATCGAGCGTGTGGTTGCGCTCCGCCTCGGGCTCACCGACCGCCAGGCCGCCCACCGCATAACCGTCGAAGCCAATCTCCACCAGCTTCTCGACCGAGCGGCGGCGCAGGTTCTCGTACGTGCTGCCCTGGACGATGCCAAACAGGTTGTTCGGGTTCTTCAGGTCGTTGAAAGCCTGGCGTGAGCGCTCGGCCCAGCGCAGGCTGAGCTCCATCGAATCCGACGCGACCTTCTCGGTGGCCGGGTACGGCGTGCACTCGTCGAAGATCATGGCCACGTCGGAATCCAGCACGGCCTGGATCTGCATGGACACTTCGGGCGACAGGAACACCTTCGAACCATCGACCGGCGAGGCGAACGTGACACCTTCCTCGGTGATCTTGCGCTTATGTGCCAGCGAAAAGACCTGAAAGCCGCCCGAATCCGTAAGGATCGGGCGATCCCAGCCGATGAACTTATGCAGCCCGCCGAACGCGCCAACGATATCCAGGCCCGGGCGTAGGAAAAGATGGAACGTGTTGCCCAGGATGATCTCGGCGCCCGTATCGCGGACGTCGCGCGGGGTCATGGCCTTCACGGAGCCATACGTGCCCACCGGCATGAAGGCGGGGGTTTCCACGGTGCCACGGCCGAAGCGCAGTCGGCCGCGCCGCGCCGCGCCATCGGTGGCGAGGAGTTCGAAAGGGAGGTTGCTCATCCGCCCATTCTACCCCGTCTGGCCTAACCACCCGGCACCTAAAGGTTCCAGAGAATCAGCCGATTCTTACGAGCACACAGGAGTGCGCCCACCACGGACGCGCCCAGGCCCCCGGAGGACCTGCCCTTGATCATCCAGCCGACCAGCCTCGCCGCCCAGCTTTGGGCCGGTGCGGCCGCAGGTACCACAGCAGCCACCACCCAGACCTGGGCGGTCGGCACGCTGCTGTCTGCCCGGTTGCTGGCCCAGATCGATGTGGCCAAGGTCCTCCTTGATATTGGTGGCGTGGCGGTCGAAGCCGATGCCCCGGGCACTTCCCTGCCCCAGCAGTTCCAGGTCCGCGTCATGACCCAGGGGCCGCAGCCGCAGATGGAAGTGGTGCTCGGTAATACCGACGAACGCGTCGCCATGCAGGGCCTGCGCGAGCGCCTGCCCCAGCAGAACGGCTACTCGCAGCTGTTGAGCGTGCTTTCGGCGCTCTCCCGGCGCCCCGTCGCGCGCGTGCTGCCGGAACCCCTGCGCACGGCGCTGGCCACGCTGGAAGCCTCGATCAGCAAGCCGGAAGACCTGGGCACGCCCGAGGGCATGAAGCAGGCGATCGCGAAGAGCGGCGCTTTCCTCGAAGCCCACCTGGCCGAACCTCAGAACGAAGCCCCGGCCGCGGACGATTTCAAGGCTGCGCTGCTTAACCTTCGCCGCGCGCTCACCGATATCCCGCAGACGCGCCAGGCCATGATCCAGGCCCCGTCGCGCCCGTTCACGGATACCCCGCCCCCGCTGGCGCAGCGCGCGCTCGTCGCGCAGCCGCGTGCCGAGGAACTGCGCACGCAGGAAATGCTCGCCGACGAAGAGACCGCGGACGGGCTCGTTTCGCACCTGCGTACCGACGTCCGCGCGGCGGTGTCGCGCGTGGAAATCGGGCAGCTCGAATCACAGCCCCACGCGGGCCTGTGGATGATCGAGATCCCGCTGACCGGTGTCCGCGGCTACGACGTGCTCCAGTTGCGCATCGAGGAAGGCAAGCCCTCCGCGATCGAACCGGAAGGCATGTGGACCGTCGGTTTCGCGATCGATCCGCCGACACTGGGCGCCGTGCAGGGCGAAGTACAGTTACGCGGCACGCGCGTATCGGTGCGCCTGTGGGCGCAGTACCCGGAGACGGTCGCCCGTCTCGAAGATGAATTCACCACGCTGCGCCGTGTGCTCGAAAAGAGCGGCCTGCAGCTCGACCACTTTGCCTGCATGCACGGCCTGCCCGTGCCGACGAGCGCCTACAGCGCCGTCCTGCTCGAAGCACGCGCATGACCCAGCAGCTCCCTTCACCGCGCCGCAGCGTCACGCTGCGGATGGCCACGCCTACCAGCAACGGCAACACCCAACGCATCGATGCCGATGGCGTGAAGGCGTTGCTGGAGCGCGCACAGGCGCTGGGTCTCGCGCCGCATCTTGATCCGCAGATCGCCACGCTGCTGGCAGCGGTGCGTTTGCGCGAGGATGTGCCGAAGGAGTTGTATGCGGCGCTGGCGGCTGTTGTCGGCACGTTGCTGAACGCGACACACGACTGATCACCACCCCGCACCCGTAGGAGCCCACCCTGTGGGCGACGCCGTTCGCGGTAACGCTGCAGGGCCTGCGGCGGTGGGGCGAAAGATGTCGCCCACAAGGTGGGCTCCTACACGGTGATCACAAGGCGACGTTCGCCCCCCGTAGGAGCCCACCCTGTGGGCGACGCCGTTCGCGGAAACGCCACAGGGCCTGCTGCGGTGGGGCGAAAGATGTCGCCCACAGGGTGGGCTCCTACCGGGCGATCACGCGATGCCCAGGCCCTGGATGCTGGCGGCTTTGGCTTCAAACCCCGCCATCTCAGCGAAGCGCTTGCCGCGGTCGGCGTAGTCCTTGAACTGGTCGAAGCTCGGCGCGCCGGGTGAGAGTACGACCGTGCCACGGCCGCTCAACGCGGTGCGCGCAGCACCCACGGCAGCGGCCAGGTCCGTGGCGCGATAAACGTTCGCCACACCGGCCGCCTCCAGCGCATCAGCAATGCGCGGGCCGTTCTTGCCCTGGCAGATGATCGCGTCCGGCGCGCCGGTGCGCATCGCATCGACGAAGACCGTCCAGTCGAGGCCGCGATCGTGGCCACCGACAATCAGCGCCACGTGATCGTCATGCGTGCTTTCCAGTGCCGCCAGGCTGGCCAGCGGCGTGGTGCTGATCGAATCGTTGATCCAGCACAGGCCATCACGCTCGCCTAGCGGCTGCAGGCGATGCGGCAGCGGCGCGAACGTGGCCAGCGCGGGCGCCGCAGCGCGCGCATCCAGGCCCATCAGTTCGAGCGCGGCCAGCGCGGCGCTCGCGTTGATCGCATTGTGCAGGCCAGGGGCGGCGACGCGATCAGCGCGGATGATGTCTTCCGAGCCACGCCGGATCCAGCCGTTGGCCACGTGCCAGCCGCTTTCATCACCGAACGTATGACGCGCGGGGTGATCGGCGGCGCGCTGCATGAGCACGGGCTGCATCGCATTGACGAGCACGCGCGACGAAGCCGCGAGCAGCTTCAGCTTGTCGTCGACGTAGCGCTCGCGCGAGCCGTGCCAGTCGAGGTGTTCTTCATAAAGGCTGGTGACCACGCCCAGGTCGACACCCAGCGCTTCACCCGTCTGGAAACTCGAGAGTTCGATGACCCAGAGATCGGCCTCGCCATCTTCCAGTTCCAGCAAGGGCAGGCCGATGTTGCCGGCGAGCGCCGTGCGGACGCCCAGCGAACGCGCCAGGTGCGCGATAAGCGCCGAGGTCGTGCTCTTCCCCTTCGTTCCGGTGACGGCCACGGCGCGCGCACCGATATGCCCACCGAACCAGAGCGCGGTACCCGAGGTAAACTGCGTACCCGCGGCCTGAGCATCCAGCAACTCCGGCTTGTAGGCCGAGATACCGGGCGACTTGATCACCACCTGGTACGTCGACAAGGTCGCGGCATCTGGCGGCGTGCCTACGACGCCAGCGTGCGGATACGCCGCGCGGGCAGCATCCACTTCATCCGCGCCAACGTACACATCGACCGCCTGCCCAGGCAGGCGCCGCGCCAGCGCGTCGAGCGCTGCGCGGCCTTCGCGGCCAAAACCCCATACCGCGACACGCTGCCCCGCGAGATCAGCCCAACGCATCCAGCGCTCCGTGCAGACGCGACGGCACCAGGTGCGATGCGCCCGGCTGCAGCCAGGGCTCCAGGGCGAGTTCCGAGACATCCAGTTGCGGGAGAATCTCGCGACGGAAGCGCGCGACCAGCGCGTCTTCCTGCCACTCCGGCCGGGTAGCCAGGGCATGCATGGCCGCCCGCGCTTCGGCACCTTCACCGACGCATTCGAACGGCTTGTGGTCGCGGTACTCGAGCAGCGAATCGAACGCTTCCGCCAGGTCCGGATCGTCGAGCAGGTTGCGACCGAAGATGGAGGTAAGCCGCGGCTTGGGCATGAACGGCGCGAGCGCGAGGAACACAAAATGGCACTTCGGGCACTGGCCGCACCAGCGATCCGCCGGCTTGGGGCCAAGGATGCGAAAGTTGCGGTTGCAGCTGGAGAACACGTCGAAGTACTCGCCACCGAGACGCGCGAATGCACTGGTAACAGCCAGCTCCGACCACGGCCGCAGCAGCGAGCAGTAATCGAGATCGGCCGCCACATGCGAATGCACGTAGTCGTGGAAGGTCTTCTCGAAACCGAAGCCCTTGCTCCACTGGTGGTTCACTTCCTGGCCTTCGTATTCCAGCGTGGCCACGGACGCGGAGCGCTCGTTGGCGAACACGATGGAGTCGTAGCCGTACAGGATGGACGCCACCACGAGGATTGCGGAATTGATGGCCGTCACCGGGATATGGCCGTTCCACGCACCCATGCGGTTGAGTTCAAACAGGCCCGGCGCCAGCTCACGTGAAATATTGAGCGTGGACAGGCCCGTGCGCGCCGCGCACTCCGCGATGAGCGGCGAATTGCCTACCCATACCGCCGTTGCGTCGGCGCCGATGGATTTCACCGCCTCGACGGCGACGACCGAATCCTTGCCGCCACCGATCGGTAGCAGCGAACGTTTCGGCAAGCCAATGGCGGGCGCAGAGGCGGTTTTCGCGCCGTTGTGCGGGAAGCGGATGCGGCTGCGCAGGTCGAGCCGGTTGCGGTAAGCGAACTCGGCCAGGCCATGCAGGTAGAGCGCGTCGAACATCGACGCGCCCTCTTCATCCAGCGGCTCACCTTCCACCACGAGGGCGGGCGAAATGCCCGCCTTGTAGTAGCTGACGCCGGCCACGAGGTGAAGCAGGCGCAGGGCTGCCGCGAAGGCAGCCTCACGCTCAGCCGGCACCGCGGGGGCACCTGGGAAGGTGATCCGCTCCACCAGTTCGGGGCCATCATCGAACGCATACGCCAGCTCGGCCACGCCATCGGCGTAGCCGTGGCGGACAAAGCGGAAGCGCTGGCTTTCGCGCGGGTCGGCAAACACGGTGGTCACGGCAAAAGCACCTCATCAGCTGCATCGCGCAGGTTGTAGCGCGACGCCATCACGGCGCCGTAAGCGCCTCCCTGTGCCATAAGTATCACGTCATCCTCAAACGATTCGGGCAAGCGGCGGTCGGAACCAAGGATATCGCCTGACTCGCAGATCGGGCCCACCACCTGGTACATCGTGGTGGCCGGCTCGCCGAAACGGGAGAGATTGCTGATTTCGTGCCACGCATCGTACAGGGCCGGACGGATCAGGCTGTTCATGCCGGTATCCAGGCCCAGGTAACGGATGTTGCTGCCCTTCTCCTTTTCCTGGGTGACCTTCGCCAGCAGCACGCCGGCATCGGCCACGAGGAAACGGCCCGGCTCCATCCACACCTGGAACTGTGGGTAGGCCTGGCGCACGGCCATCAGCACGCGATCGAGCGCGATCATGTCCAGCGCGGTTTCGCCAGGGTGCGAGGGCACGCCCAGGCCGCCGCCGATGTTCAGCACGCTGATCGTACCGATTCGCTCGGCGAGGGCCGCGAGCTGTGAGTAAACCTCACCCCAGTGCGCGGCATCGAGGATGCCGGAGCCCAGGTGGGCATGCAGGCCGATCACGCGGGCGCCCGCGTCGTCGGCCAGCCGCAGGAAGCGGTCGACGTGTTCGATGGGCACGCCGAACTTGCTGCCCGTGCCGCCGGTCTTCACCTTCTGGTGGTGGCCAAGGCCACGGCCGAGATCCACGCGCAGCACGATATCGCGGCCCTGGAACAGATCGCCCCAGTGCTCGATCGGATGCAGCGCATCGATGGTGATTGTGGCGCGGGTTTTCAGGGCGGCTTCGAAATCGCGGCGTGCGGCGAAGTTGGGCGTGAACAGCAGCGGCGCACTCTCCGGCACCACGGCCGACACGGCGTCGAGTTCACCCGGCGACACGCACTCGAATGCGAAGCCTTCCTCCGCCAGCACCTTGAGGATACCGGGGTGGGTGTTGGCCTTCACCGCGTAATGCGCGCGATCGACGGCGCGTAGCGACTTCACCTTGCGCGCCTGCGCCCGCACCGTGGGCAGGTGGTAGGCATAGCGCGGCGTGCGCTCTTCGGCCAGTTGCAGCAGGCGGGTGCGCTCACCCTGCCACCATGCGGCGGCGGGCAGCGGCGCTTCACCACTACCGTAGAGCGATTGCCAGGCCGGACCGAACACCACGCTATCGTCGGTGCGCAGTGCACCGGCGCCGATCAGCAGTTCGTGCAGGCGCGGCAGCATCTCGTCGACCACGTCCTCATCGACCACGAAGGTGAGGTTGAGGTTGTTGGACGACTGCGAGATGAGGTGCACGCGCAGCTGGCCGAACTCCGCCAGCACGCCGGAAAGCTTGTGCAGCATGGAACGCATGCCGCGGCCGACGAGCGTGATGGCAGCGCACGGTGCGATCACCTTCACCCGGCACACGCGGGCCAGGTCGGCGGCCAGCGCGGCGATGGCATCGGAATCGAGCAGGTTTTCCGTGGGGTCCAGCGACACCGTGACGTTGGTCTCGGCCGAACCGATCAGGTCCACGGAGAGGCCGTGGCGCTTGAACGCATCGAACACGTCGGCGAGGAAGCCGACCTGCTGCCACATGCCGACGGATTCCATCGAGACGAGGGTGATGCCCTTGCGTGCACTGATCGCCTTGATGCTCGGCGCGTGCTCACGCACCTCGGGACCGATCACCGTACCTTCCAGTTCCGGACGGTTGGTGTCCTTCACCAGCAACGGCACGCGCGGCTCGCGCAGCGGCGAGAGGCACCGCGGGTGCAGCACCTTCGCGCCGGTCGAGGCGATTTCCTGGGCCTCTTCGTAATCCAGGCGCTGGAGCAGGCGCGCACCGGCAACCTGGCGCGGGTTCGCACTGAACATGCCCGCCACGTCGGTCCAGATCTCGACGCGGGCGGCGGCGAGCAGCGCACCGAAGTACGCTGCCGAGGTATCCGAACCACCACGCCCCAAAAGGACCGTGCGGCCATCGTCATCCCGGGCGATGAAGCCCTGGGTGATGAAGACCTCGCCACGTGCCGCCAGGGCAGCCGACAGCGCCGGATCCGGGTGCGGTTCGACCATGGCCGAGAGCAGGCGGGTGCGCTCGTTCTGGTTGGGCAACGCCACCGCATGCAGGCACTCGCGCGCGTCCAGCCACGCCGTGGGCAGGCCGTTCGCGCTGAGGAAAGCCGCGCCGAGCGCGCTGGACATGAGCTCGCCGTGCGCCTGCACGGCCGCCTGCCAGGCCAGTTCGCCGAGATCCGCCGGGCCGGTATCGGCCAGCCCCGCCAGATCGGCCAGGCGCGCGCCGAGGGTTTCAGGCAGCGCCAGCGACATCTCGCCGAGCAGGGCGTGGTGGCGATCGGCCAGTGCGGAGGCCGCGTCCGAGCGGCGTTTGGGTTCCGTGTGCGTGCAAAGCTGTTTCAGGCCATCCGTAATGCCGGACAGGGCTGAGACTACGATCAGCACGCGCGCGCCTTCGACGCGGCGGCTGGCAGCCAGCTCGAGGATATTGCGCCAGCGTGCGGCGGTGGCCACGGAGGTGCCGCCGAACTTCATGACGATCCAGGGCGCGTTGGCGGGCAACGGCGCGTTTGCGTTTTCGCTCACGGTTCTCTTTTGCGTTGGTGGGGAAAAAGAATCCCCGGAGTGTTGCGCCGCAACGGAAAAAAGGCAACGAGGCCCCTCCCGTGGCTTTTCAAAGCCCGTTAAGCACGCCATGCTGCGCCCTTCGTCCCGATCTCACGCCCCCATGGAAAACCCCGGATACGCCCGCCGCATCAACCTTATGGACGCCGCGCTCATCGTCGTCGGCGGCATCATCGGCGGCGGCATCTTCCTGAACCCGGGTATCGCCGCCCAGCGCACCAGCTCCGGCTGGGTGCTCCTGGGGCTCTGGGTGGCCGGCGGCCTACTGACCCTCGTGGGCTGCCTCTGCTACGCCGAACTCGGCGCGCGCCGGCCCGAAGCAGGTGGCAGCTACGTGTATCTGCGCGAGGCCTTCGGCAAGCTGGCCGGCTTCCTCTTCGGCTGGACCATGCTGCTGGTTATCTACAGCGGCAGCAGCGCGGCGGTGGCCACCATCTTCGGCAGCTATGCCACCTCCGTCTTCGGCCTCTCGCCCAGCCTGGTCAAACCCCTGGCCGTGGGGGCGCTGGTCTTCGTCACCGGCATCAACCTGTTCGGTATCCGCCTCGGTGCGCAGATCCAGAACGTCTTCGCCATCCTCAAGCTCGCCGCGATCGCGGTCCTCGTCGTCACGGGCCTCGCTTTCGCCGGTGCGGGCACGTCGCAGGCCATGGCGGCCAGTCCTACCGCGGTGACGGGTGGGCTCGCCGGCGCACTGCTGCCGGTGCTGTTCGCGTTCTCGGGCTTCAGTTACCTCAACAACCTCGCCGGTGAAGTGCGCGACCCGCAGCGTACCCTGCCCCGCGCCCTCGTGCTGGGCATGCTCATCGTCATCGCCGCCTACGTCCTCACCAACTACGCCTACCTGGCCGTGCTGGGCCACGATGGCCTTGCGGCCAGCCAGGCGCCTGCGGCCGACGTGATGAGCAGGGTATTTGGCCCGGCCGGCGCGAAAATCATCGCCATCGGCATCGCCATTTCCACGCTGGGCTTTTGCAATATCACCCTGGTGGCCGGCGCACGCGTGCTCCAGGTGATGGGCGAGGATGGCCTGTTCTTCGCCAGCGTGGCCCGCCTGCACCCCAAACACCGCACGCCCAACATCGCGCTGGGCGCCCTGTCGGGCTGGGCCATGGTCCTCGTGCTCGTGGCGAACTACGGCCAGCTGCTGGATTTCGCGGCGTTCGGTGACTGGGCTGCGTACGCCGTCACCATTGCCACGCTGTTCTGGTATCGCCGCCATGTGAAGGAGCGCCCCAGCTTCGTCACGCCGGCCTACCCCTTGCTGCCGTTACTGTTCCTGGCCACCGTGATTGGCGTGGTCGTCGCGTATTCGCTCTCCAAGCCGCTTAGCGCCGCCGTCGTCTGTGCCGTCGTCGTAGCGGGCCTGCCGGTTTATGCGATCTGGCAGCGCCTGTTCAGTAAAGGCGCTCGCTGAACGGAGGCCCGGATGCCACAATGGCCCGGTTCAGTTGAGGAAAGCAGATGGCACAGCAAGGCCCGACGTCTCCCGTACCCGTTCCCACGCAGGGCGCCGCCGAGGTGCCGCCCAAGCCCGTACGCGAAGGCATCGACCTGATCGTCAACGATGAGCGGTACCGCCACACCGGCGACAAGGCCATGCCGTTGCTGTGGTACCTGCGCGATGTGCTGCGCCTCACCGGCGCGAAGTACGGCTGCGACCAGGGCAATTGCGGTTTCTGCACCGTCATCGTCGATGGCAAGGCCGTGGCCAGCTGCCAGACGAAGATGGAGGGCATGTCGGGCAAGCGTGTGACCACGGTGGAGGGCCTGTCCGGCAAGGACGGCTCCCTGCACCCGGTGCAGCAGGCCTGGATCGACGAGGACGCCATCATGTGCGGATTCTGCCAGCCTGGCCAGATCATGGCCGCGGTGGATCTGCTCAACCGGCAGAAGAATCCTTCCGACGCCGACATCGACAAGATTGGCAACCTCTGCCGCTGTGGTAGCTACGGCCGCATTCGCAAGGCGATCAAGCGCGCCGCGGGCAGCATGAAGGAGCCGAAGGCATGAGTGGCGAGATCCGCCTTTCCCGCCGCCGTTTCCTGAAGTACGCCGCCGGCACCGCTGGCGCGCTGGTCGTTGGCATCGGTACCGTCCAGGCCGCCGAGCGCCCGGCCCCGCTCAGCCTGCTCGGCGATGCCTGGTCCCAGGTTGGCCCTTACGTGCGCGTCGCCCAGGATGGCCGCATTTTCATCGGCGTGCGCGATCCGGATAACGGCGAAGGCACCGGCACCTCGCTTGCGCGGATCATCGCCGAAGAGCTCGATGCGGACTGGAGCAAGGTCACCGTCGAATACCTTGGCCTCGGCGTCGAGGAAGGCAATGGTGAGCCGAAGTTCATTTACGGGCGCCAGCGTAGCGGTGATGCCTCCAGCATCCCGGCCGCGTGGGCCGATTTGCGCCAGGCCGGCGCGCTCGCCCGCTGGCTGCTGCTGCAGGCGGCCGCGCGCCGCCTGGGCGTCCCGGCCGAGCAGCTGCGTGGCGAAAGCGGCTTCGCGATCGCCGCCGATGGCCGCCGTATTGCCTACGGTGACCTGGCCAGCGCGGCCGCGAGCGTCGATGCCCCCACCAACCCGCCGCCCCTGAAGGCAGCGGAGCGCTACAAGCTGATCGGCCAGCCAGCCGGCGATATCGATGCGCGGGCCGTGGTCACCGGCGCGCTGCGCTACGCCGCCGACGAATCCATCGGCGATCCCATCGTTGCCGTGCTCGCCCGTTGCCCCTACCCCGGTGGCACGCTGGACTCGGCCGACCGCGACGCGGCTAGCAAAGTGAAGGGCGTGTTCGCGGTGGTGGATGTCACTCCCGAGCAAGGCCAGGTCATCGGCATGGCCGCGCAGGCACAGGCGCTGGCGGTTATCGCGGTGGACACCTGGTCCGCCTTGCAGGGCCGCGAAGCACTCAAGGCCACCTGGAAGCCCGGCAAGGATATCGAGCCTGGTAGCGGCGACCTCGAGAAAAAGGCGCTCGAGCTGTTCGACAACGATGACGCCGCGCCGACCTCGACGGTACGCAACGACGGCGACATCGCGGCGGCACGGAAGAAGGCGGCTCGGGCCCTGGAATCCACCTACGTCCAGCCCTGGGTGGCTCATGCCACCGCCGAAACGCCCAATTGCCTGGTCCGTCTCGATCCGAACACCCGCATCACGCTTATCGCAGCCTCACAGTCGCCGCGCCAGGCGTACACCGTGGTGCAGCGCATGACCGGCTTCAAACCGGACCAGATCGACATCCGCGTGCCGCGCGGTGGCGGCGGCTTCGGGCGCCGGCTCGAACAGGATTACATCGCCGAGGCCGTGGCGATCGCGCTGGCGAAGAAACCCGTGGACATCCAGAACCGCGCGATCCGCGTGCTCTGGACCCGCGACGACGACCTTGCCCACGATTACTACCGCCCGTTCGCGGTGCATCGCCTGAACGCATCGCTCGACCGCAAGCAGGCCATCGTCGGCTGGCACCAGCGCATGGCCAGCCCGTCGGCATTGGCGGGCCGTGCGACGCCGGGCGACCGTCTGTGGCAATCCGAGCTCATGGCCGATGCCTTACCCGCCGGCCTGGTACCGAACTTCCGCAGCGATTACTACGCGCTCGATTCGCTTCTACCGCGCGGCGAATGGCGTGGCGCGCCGCATGTGACACCCACGTTCGCCAGCGAAAGCTTCATCGATGAGCTCGCCCACGCGGTGAAGGCCAATCCGCTCGATTTCCGCCTGAAGTTGCTCGGCGATGCACGCCAGCTGCCTTATAACGGCCGCGGCGGCCCGATCGATACCGCCCGCATGGCCAATGTGCTGAAACTCGCGGCGGACAAGCTCGACTGGAGCCGCTGGCTACGCAGCGAGAACGGCCTCGGCATCGCCTGTGCATACGTGTTTGGCGCCTACGTGGCCCATGCGATCGAGGTGGCACCGACCGCCGACGGCATTGATATCCAGCGCGTCGTCTGCGTGGCGGACGTCGGCCTGGCGGTCAATCCGCTAGGCCTTGCCGCACAGCTCGAGGGCGCCACCATCGACGCCCTTTCCACCGCCCTCAACCTGGCCATCACGGTGAAGGACGGCAAGGTGCAGCAAACGGGCTTTAAGGATTACCCTGTCGCCCCGACCCAGCCCATGCCCTACCAGGTGGAGACGGTCATCGTGCCTTCCACCGCCGCCCCGGCGGGCGCCAGCGTCATCGGCGTACCCTCGGCGGCACCGGCCCTGGCCAATGCCGTGTTCCGGGCCACGGCGGTGCGTGTACGCAGGCTCCCCCTGCTGCGCGAACTCGCTCGCCTGCGTTAATTACCCTCACGGATTCCGAGGTCCCGTATGTCCACTGCATCATTCACCTCGGAAGGCGCGGCGCCGCGCACCGACGCCGACCTCATCGCTGGCAACAAGCGGTTCTATGACGCGCTTTGGGCCGAAGCCCAGCTCTGCTCGCCGGACCGCTTCAATACGTGGCCGCTGGTGTCGGAGCTGGCCGCCCGTGCCACCCGCCGGCTCGAGGTGGCCCCCGGCCTGCGCCCGCGCCTGCCGCTGGCCGATACGCAGTTCGTGGATCTCTCCCGCCCGGCCCTGTCCCAGCTGCGTCGCGCTGGCGCGAAGGTGGCTAACGCCATGATCGGCGCCCTTCCGTTCAAGGACGCCAGCTTCGATTTCGTGTGCGCCTTCGACATTCTGGAACACGTGGTGGACGACGATGGCGCCCTGGGTGAACTCGCCCGCGTGGCCGCGCCGGGCGCCAGCCTTCTGATTTCCACGCCGTTGCACCCCGAAGCCTGGACCCCGTTCGATGATTTCGTGGGGCATTACCGCCGTTACGAGCCCGAGGCCATCCGCGCCCTGCTCGCCCGCCACGGCTTCACCATCGAGCGCAGCGCGGTCTACGGCATGCAGCCGAAATCCTCGAAGCTGCTTGACCTCGGCCAGTACTTCCTCACCCACCATCGGGCCCGCGCCATGTGGTGGTACAACCGGGTGTTCATGCCGCTGGGCCTGCGCTTCCAGAAGCCGCTGGACTTCAAGCCAGGCTTCGATCCGGCACCCGGCGTGGACGAGGTCCTGCTGGTCTGCCGCAAGGCCGACGTTTAAATCGAGCAAAAACAGGGGCTTTACACATGGCGCGGCGCAACTGGTTATGATGCGCCACCCTCCCCGTCCCCGGATTGAAGCGGCATGCTCTATTTGATGCACGAATGGCAGCGCTCGATGCTCAGCCCGTTGTCGTACTGGGCTGAAGCAGGCGCCAAGATGTTTGGCGACCTGGCCAGCCCATTTGCCCGCATGCCGGGCGCCGACCGCGCCGCGGCGGGGTACGAGCTCATGTACCGCCTGGGCAAGGCGTACGAGAAGCCCGAATTCGATATCCACAGCGTGCACGCCCACGGGCACGACGTGGCCATCGTCGAACAGGTGGCCATGAGCAAGCCGTTCTGCACGCTCAAGCGCTTCAAGCGCTTCAGCGATGACCAGGCCACGGTCGACAAGATGAAGCACGACCCGGCGGTGCTCATCGTCGCGCCGCTCTCCGGCCACCACAGCACGCTGCTGCGCGATACCGTGCGCACGCTGCTGCGCGACCACAAGGTGTACATCACCGACTGGGTCGATGCGCGCATGGTGCCGACCGAGGAAGGCTCGTTCTCGCTCGCCGATTACGTGTCGTATATCGAAGACTTCATCCGCCACGTGGGCGTGCATCGCGCGCACGTGGTTTCAGTGTGCCAGCCGACCGTACCGGTGCTTGCCGCCGTCTCGCTCATGGCAGCGCGCGGCGAAGACACACCGGCCTCGCTGACCCTCATGGGTGGCCCGATCGATACCCGCAAGAGCCCCACCAGCGTCGATAACCTGGCTACCACGCGGCCGCTTTCGTGGTTCCGCAACCAGCTCATCCACAAGGTGCCGTACCAGTATCCGGGCGCGGGGCGCGAGGTGTATCCGGGCTTCCTGCAGCATGCAGGCTTCCTCGCCATGAACCCCAGCCGCCACGTCATGTCGCACTGGGATTTCTACGAGAACCTGCGCAAGGGCGATCTCGACGACGCCGAAGCCCACCGCAAGTTCTACGACGAATACAACGCCGTGCTCGACATGCCGGCCGAGTATTACCTCGATACCATCGAAACCGTGTTCCAGGAACACCGCCTGCCGAAGGGCACGTGGGAAGTCCACGGCGAGCTGGTGCAGCCGGCGAAGATCAAGAACACCGCCCTGCTCACCATCGAAGGCGAGCTCGACGATATTTCCGGCCTTGGCCAGACCGAAGCCGCACACGGGCTGTGCAAGGGCATCGCCAAGAAGCAGAAGAAGCACATCACCGTCGAAGGCGCCGGCCATTACGGCATCTTTAGCGGCCGCCGCTGGCGCGATGTGGTCTACCCGGATGTCCGCGACTTCATCAAGAAGTACGACAAGGGCAACAGCAACACCGGCGCCAAGGGCACGCGCAAAGCCTGAGCCCCGGCCGTAGGAGCCCACCCTGTGGGCGACATCTTTCGCAGAAGAGCTACAGGTCCTGTGGCTGCTGTACGAAAGGCGTCGCCCACAGGGTGGGCTCCTACACGAGATGCGTCGCCCACAGGGTGGGCTCCTACGCGAGAGGCGTCGCCCACAGGGTGGGCTCCTACAGGAGTAGCGCGCTTATCGTGGCCATCACGAGGAAGAAGGGCACCGACCAGAGATGGAAGGTGGCCCACGCCTTTTTTTCGCCCAGCAGGCGCAGGGCGATCAGGTTGGCCAGCGAACCCAGGATGAAACCGAAGCCGCCGACGTTCACGGCCCACGCCAGCGTGCGCCAGTCGTGCGAATACTCGGCCAGCAGGATCGCCGCCGGGACATTGCTCACCACCTGCGAGGCCACGGCCCCTGCGCCGAACAGGTGCAGGGGCTGCTGAAGATCCAGCGCACCCAGCGCGCTCTTCACGACATCCAGCCCCGCGAGCATGCGCAGGTCGATGAACATCAGGACGAACGTGAGCAGCAGGCCCCAGTCGATGGCCGCGAGGATGCGCGGACGGAACACGGCGAAAACAACGAACACGCCAACCAGACCCCACGCGACGTAGTGCAGGTCCGCCAGCACCAGGAACGGTAGGTAGAGCACGGCTGCGACCACGAGCATCGTGCGGTCCAGGCCGTTTTTTACGTGTTCGTGCACTTCCAGGCGCGTCGCCGGGAACGCCACCGCCGTGAGCGCCAGCAGCAACACTAACGCGATCGCCACCACCGGCAGCATCGCCCAGACAAAGCCACCAAAGCCGATGCCCCACTGCTGCCACAGGAACAGGTTCTGCGGGTTGCCGATTGGCGTGAGCATCGAGCCGGCATTCACCGCCAGCGCCTCGAAGATCACCAGGCGCATGGCCGGCATGCGGGCGATACGGCACATGCTGAGAGTGAGCGGCACCATCACGAACAGCGAGACGTCGTTGGTGAGCAGCATCGACAGCAGCGCGGTCGCCGCCACCAAGCCGAGCGCGGCAAGGCGGCGGGTCGAGGTGCGATCGATAAGCCAGCGCCCGGCATGGGCGAGCGCGCCGCTTTCCTCGACCGCCTTGGTGAGGATCAGCAGGCCGGTGAGTGCCGCGATGGTCGGCCAATCCACGAGCGCGGGCCACGAGGACACGCGCGAAGGCATGGCCACCGCGAACAGGATGGCCACGCCGAGTAACACGAGGAAAAAGACATCGCGGCGGAGGTTCCGCAGCGATTCGGGCAGCCAGGTCATCCAGGAGATCCGCTCAGGGTACGAGCGGATCATATCGGGTTCGAATGTGCTGAAACTGTAGGAGCGCGCTTGCGCGCGATGGGGCTTGCCGCTAGCACCTATCGCGCGTTTATCCCCTCTTCGGGGGCAAGCGCGCTCCTACAAGAGCGGGCTTTTAGTCGCGCTTGTGGGGGATGTCGACCTTGCCGGTGACGCCAGTCTGGTCGACGTCGCCGCTACCCTTGGTGCGCACCGTGAGGTTGCCCTTCACGCCGTTCACGTCCAGGTCGCCCGAGCCGATCGTGCCAACGTCAACGTCACCCGTGATGTCGGTGAGTTTCGCGTCGCCCGAACCGACCGTGGCAATGCGAACGCCGCCTGTGACGTTGCGTGCCGTGAGGTCGCCGGAACCGACACTGCCTACTTCCACTGCGCCGGTGTTGGAGAGCTTCACATCGCCCGAGCCGACGTTGGCCTTGACGGTGCCGCGTACGCTATCCACCTCGAGATCACCCGAGCCTGCGGTGCTTTCCAGCGAGGCCACGTTGCGCACCTTCGCATCGCCCGAGCCCACATTCACCTCGATCGGCAGGTTACCCGGAACGCTTGCCTGCACCTTGAGGTAGGCGTAGTTGCTGCCCCAGCCCATATGCCAGCCACCATCGCGCTTGTCCTTCAGTTCGACGACCAGGGTGCTGCCTTCCTTCGATTGCACGACGACGAGGTTGTCCGCTGCCTCCTGAGTGGACGCGCAAGCACGTCCCTGCACGGACGGCTTGCCACCGGCAGCACCGTCGACCTTGAGGTCGTGGGAATTCACGACAAAGCGGATCTGGCGGACGCCAGCGAGATCGAGATCGAGGTTGCGATCGGCGTGGAACTTACACTGCGGTTCGTCGGCCATGGCGGCCGCCGGCGCGAGCAAGAGCGCGGCAAGGATGAGATGACGCATGGATGGTGCCCTCCGTTGATAGTGCGGTACCCGGCTACAGATGCAGCCCGGGCGCAGAAGGTTGCATCCCGCGTTTTCACACGAAACTGACCGGACGGCAACGGGGGCGTCAACCGGGAGCGGCGAGCCACGTTTTTCCCCCTGCAAGTCCAAACCCGGAGAGACATCCTATGCAACGCAAGACCCTGCTCGTTAGCGCCGCTTCCCTCTTCCTTGCCGGTTCGGCCGCCCTTGCGATCGCGCAGGATGCCGCCCCCAAGGCTGCCGCCACCCCGGCTGCCAAGACCGCCCAGCAGGGCCCGCAGCGTGATGGCGGCCCGAAGTGGGGCCACGGCGGCCCGCGCGGTGGTGACCACGGCCACGGCGGCTGGGGCCACGGCCGCGGCCACGAAATGAACCCGGTCATCGGTGACCTGCGCAGCCTTGAGCGCCTGTACGTGATGACCGGCCGCCAGAAGGAACTGCCGGCGCTCTACAACGACGTGCTCGCGAAGTCGCAGAACCCGATGGTGCGTGATTACGCCTACCGTCACCTGGCCCGCGCGCAGATGGCCCCGACGAATGTCGACGCCGCCATCGCCACGATGAAGAAGAGCCTGGACGAAAACCTGGCCAACGACCAGAAGCGTCACCAGGAGATGGAACAGTTCAAGGCACGCATGCAGCAGCGCATGGAAGCCAAGAGCACCGACTCCAAGTGATGAAGTGGCGGGGCCCGTGCCCCGCCACCTCCCTGTGGGAGCGTGCTTGCACGCGATAAGCCAACGAAGCGGTGACGCCGTGCATGACGGCAACCGTGAATCGCGCGCAAGCGCGCTCCTACAGTTCGGTTTGCTTCACCCTGCGCCAGAGTGATTCCTGCTCTTCCAGGGTGTAGGAGGAAAGCGTTTTTCCTTCGCTTTCCGCGATGGCTTCCATTCCGCGGAAGCGCCGTTCGAATTTCTGGTTGGCGCCGCGCAAAGCGCGCGAGACATCCACCTTGGCATGGCGTGCGAGATTCGCCGCGACGAACAGCAGATCGCCGATCTCATCAGCCAGGCGTTCGTCATCCGCACCGGTTTCGAACTCGTGGCGCACTTCGTCGAGTTCTTCGGTCAGCTTGTCCAGTACCGGCCTATAGTCCGGCCAGTCAAAACCCGTGTTTGCCGCGCGCTTCTGCAGTTTCACTGCACGCTGCCATTCCGGCAGGCCACGCGAGATGCCGGCCAGCGCACTCGGATCATCACCACCTTTTGCCTTGCGCTCTTCCGCTTTCAAGCGATCCCAATCGCGTGAGCGTGCGCTGTCGCTTTCATGCGTGACATCGCCGAACACATGCGGGTGGCGGCGCTCCATCTTGTCGCAGATGGCAGCTACCACATCGGAGAAAGTGAACTCGCCGGCTTCCTCCGCCATGCGTGAGTGGAAGACCACTTGCAGCAAGAGGTCGCCGAGCTCATCGCGGAGATCGTGCATGTCGCGCCGGTCGATCGCATCGGCCACTTCATACGCTTCTTCGATCGTATAGGGCGCGATCGTGGCGAAGGTTTGCTTCACGTCCCAGGGGCAACCGTTATCCGGATCGCGCAGGCGCGCCATGATCGCGAGGAGGTCGTCGACGGGTCGTGCCATGCGTCAGGGTTCCGGGTCGATAAGCCGCGCGGCCCAGTCGATGCTGGTATCGCCGCAGGCGATGAATTCAGGATTGATGAGCGAATCGCGCGTGTTGTAGCGGAACGGGCGGCCGGCCAGATCGAGCACGGCGCCGCCAGCCTCTTCGAGCACGCATTGCGCAGCGGCGGTATCCCACTCGGAAGTGGCACCCAGCCGCAGATAAACATCGGCATCGCCGCGCGCGATGACACAGAATTTCAGCGACGAACCGAGCGCGAACGTCTCGTGTTCGCCGAGCCGATCCAGCAAGGTGGCGGCGCGGACACCTGCGTGCGAGCGGCTGCCGGTGACGCGAAGCAAGCCATCGGCACGACGCGTGGAGATCGTTTCCTTCGGCGCACCTACACCCTGCTGGCGCCAGGCACCCTGCCCTTGCTCGGCGGCGTACAGATCACCTGTGACAGGGGCCAGCACCACGCCGAGCACGCTGCGGTGATCCTCGATCAGCGCGATGTTCACGGTGAACTCGCCGTTGCGCTTCACGAATTCGCGCGTGCCATCGAGCGGATCGACCAGCCAGTAGCGGCGCCACGTGCGGCGCTCGGCCCAGGGTGCGGCGAGCGCTTCTTCCGAGATCACCGGGATACCCGGCGCAATCTCGGCGAGGCGATGCGCGATCACGGCCTGGGCGGCCAGGTCGGCAGTGGTCACCGGTGAGGCATCGGCCTTCTGGATGACTTCGAAATCGTGCGCGTAGATGGCGAGGATCGCGTCCGCGGCTTCGCGGGCGATCGCGCAGACTTCGTCCAGGCAAGCCTGGGGGCGCGGGCCACTCATGCTGGCTGGTAACGGCCGGCGAGATACTCGCGGGCCATGAACAGGGCGGCGATGGAACGCCCTTCGGTAACGTCATCGCGGGCGATCAGCTCGTGCAGCTTGTCCATGCGCCATGGCACGACCTCGAGCTCTTCGGGCTCATCGCCCTGCAGGCGCTCGGGGTACAGATCCTCCGCCAGCACCACGTGGGCAAGATGGGTCATGTACGACGGCGAGAGCGACAGCGTGCCGAGGATCTTCAGCTTGCGGGCGCCATAGCCGACTTCTTCCTTCAGCTCGCGGTTCGCACCCTGCTCGGTGGTCTCATCACGATCGAGGCGGCCCTTCGGCACACCCAGCTCGTAACGATCGACACCTACGCCGTACTCGCGCACCAGCAACACGGTCTCAGGGTCGCGCATGGCGACGATAAGCACCGCGCCGAAGCCGCTGCCCTTCAACCGCTCGTAGGTGCGGCGTTCGCCGTTGGAGAATTCGAGATCCACCAGCTCCGCCTTGCGGAAGGCGCTGTCGGGGGCGTCGCGGGTAGCCAGGATCGTGGGGCGCTTGTTCATCCGTCGATTGTAGCGCCGCGGAACCGTTCGAGCGCCTCGGCATGGATCGCGGGCGTGCCCGCAAGGATGCTGCGGCTCTCCAGGCCCAGCGGGCCGCCATCGAGCTGGGTGAACACGCCACCGGCTTCACGCACGATGACGGCGAGCGGGGCGATATCGAGGATGCTGACATCGGATTCGATCACCAGATCAACACCACCGCGCGCCAGCAGGTGGTAATGGCAGAAATCGCCATAGCCACGGATGCGGTTGCTGTCACGGATCATCTGGCCCAGTACGTTCCAGCGCGCGTCCCCGGTGAGGGTCTTCACGTTGCCCGTGGAAATCACCGCCTGCGAGAACGCCGCCGTGTCAGCCACCTGCACGCGCTCGCCATCGAGGTACGCGCCGCGGCCCTTCACCGCCCACATCCGCTCGCCGTAGATCGGTGCGGAGGAGACGCCCAGGACCAGTTCACCCCGGTGCATCAGGGCGATCTGGGTGGAGAAGAACGGCGTGCGGCGCACGAAGCTCTTGGTGCCATCGAGCGGGTCCACCAGCCACAGCCATTCGCGGGAGAGATCGTCGGCACCGTATTCCTCGCCGTAGATACCGGCTTCGGGCATGGCGCGGGCCAGGATCTCGCGGATGGCCATTTCGCTTTCGCGGTCAGCCACGGTCACCGGCGTGTCGTCACCCTTGGTGATCACGTCGACGCCGGCGCGCCAGTAGTGCTGGATGATCTCCGCGGCGGCACCTGCGGCGTCACGGGCGGCGGCGAGGGCTTTGTCGAGCGTATCGGTCATGGTGAAACGGCCGGTGCGAGGCCCGCCTTGCGGGCCAGGGAAACGGAGCCGTCCGGCCGCACGGGGCCGAAACGGGCGATCAGGTGGGTGAGCGCGGTATCGCGCAGGCGCGGCACCAGGGCGCCATCGAGGCGCCAACCCAGGGGCGAGGCGGCCAGGCGGGCATCGACCGCCAGCGAGCCATCGCCGTTGTCGGCCAGCGTGGCGTGCAGCACGCCCGCCGCCGAATGCGCTTTGAACACGATGCCGCCTAGCGGGACGTGGCCTTCCGGGGTTTTGACCGCCGCCGCCCGCCAGTTCACGTCGGCGTCCAGCAGCAAGGGCCAGTTCCCCTGTAGCTCGGCCTGGGGGATCTTGCCTTCGACGACGCCCACGGGGATCAGCTCGCGCGGAAGGCCGGGACCGGAGAGCGCGGCGGCATCCAGGCGGAAGTCGACCCCCGACCACTGGACGATATCGGACTGGGTCTGCTCCATGTGGCCATCGAACCGGCCCGAACGGCCATCGAGGTGGATATCGAGGTGGGTACGGCCAAGGATCACATCGCGGCCAAGGGTCCAGGTGACCGTGCCGAGATCGAGGCCTTCGCGCGTGGCGACGCGGCCTGCGCGCCCCTGCCACAGCGTACCGGAGAGGTCATCCAGCACCAGCCCGCGGGCTCGCCTGGCCACGAACGGCACCGCCACGCTGGCGGGGAGGAACCAGTAGAAAGCGCTGGCTGCAAGCGCCAGCACGAGGACGACCAGGCCGATCCGGCGTAACCACTTCAATCATCACCTCATGGCAAAGCTTGAGGACACGGGGCGCCGGGGCGATCATGGGCGGATGACTGATGCCCTTTTCGCCGCCCAGGCGGCCGATGCGCTGGTACAGCGCGATCTTTCCGTCCTCTGGCACCCGTGCACCCAGATGCACGATCACGAAACCCTGCCCATGGTACCCGTCGCGCGCGGCGAAGGGGCGTGGCTGGTTGGCACGGATGGACGCCGCTACCTCGATGCGGTGAGTTCCTGGTGGACCAACCTGTTCGGGCATGCGGAGCCACGCATCGGCGCGGCCCTGAAGGACCAGCTCGACCGGCTGGAGCACGTGATCTTCGCCGGCTTCACCCACCAGCCCGCCCTGGAACTGGCCGAGGAACTGGTCCGGATCACCCCGCCCGGCCTCGAGCGCGTGTTCCTGGCCGACAACGGCTCGGCCGCGATCGAAGTCGCGCTGAAGATGAGCTTCCACTACTGGCTCAACCGCGGCCACGGCGAGAAAACCCGCTTCATCGCACTCACCGGCAGTTACCACGGCGAGACGCTGGGCGCGTTGTCGGTGAGCGACGTCGCGCTGTACCGCAAGACCTACGCGCCGCTGCTACTCACGCCGGAACTCGCGCCCTCGCCCGACACTTACGAAGGGGAACCTGGCGAGACGCCCGCGGAGATCGCCGCACGCCGTCTCGGCGAGATGCGCACGATCCTCGAACGCCACGCGCACGAGACCTGCGCGGTGATCGTGGAGCCGCTCGTGCAGTGCGCCGGTGGCATGCGCATGTACGACGCCTCGTACCTGACGGGCCTGCGCGCGCTGTGCGATGAGTTCAACGTGCACTTCATCGCCGACGAGATCGCCGTGGGCTTCGGCCGCACGGGCACGCTGTTCGCCTGCGAGCAGGCGGGCATCTCCCCCGACTTCATGTGCCTTTCCAAGGGCCTCACCGGCGGCTTCCTGCCACTCTCGGCCGTGGTCACCACGCAGGATGTCTACCAGGCGTTCTACGCGGAATACGCGGCAGGCAAGGCCTTCCTGCACTCGCACAGCTACACCGGCAACCCGCTGGCCTGCCGCGCGGCCACGGCCACGCTGCAGATCTTCCGGGAGGATCCCGTGCTGGAGCGCAACCGCGTGCTGGCCGCGCACATGGCGGCGCGCATCGCGCCGCTAAACGATCACCCGAACGTGGCCCACGTACGCCAGACCGGCATGATCGCCGCGATCGAACTGGTGGCCGACAAGGCCACGCGGACGCCCTTCCCCGCCCACGAGCGGCGTGGGCTCCGCGTTTACCGGCATGGCCTGGAAAACGGTGCCCTGCTGCGTCCGCTGGGCAACATCGTGTACTTCATGCCGCCGTACGTCATCCGCGAGGACGAGATCGATTTCATGGTCGATACCGCCATCGCGGGCATCGGGAAGGCAGTCGCCTAAATCCTCGAAAGCCCGACCGGCAGTTCGCCGAGTCGGGCCATTTCGCCTTCGGCGAACAGGGCCGGGTCTTCCAGGTAGGCCATGGCGAAATCATGGGCATCGGCACCCCAAAACAGCTCGCCGCCTATGGCGAGCGTGGGTACGCCGTAGAGCCGGTCGCGCATACCCTGCTCGAAGTTGGCTTGCAGTTCGGCTTTTACTTCGGTGGCAGAGAGCGCTTCGCGCAGGTCGGTGATGCCGAACGATGCTGCCAGCGGTGCGAGCGCTTCAGGCGTATCCGCCGCCCGGCCGTGGGCCCATATCCATTCGTAGATGGCCCCGACCACTTCCACCGTATTCCCGGCAGCGACACACAGGCGCAGGGCCGGCAGCGGATTGAACGGATGGCTGGGCGGGAAGCGCATGGGCATGCCCGTCTGGCGCGCGCGCCACAGCGCGTAACGGTACGTAAACTCCCGTTTGCAGGGGATTTCCGCAGGACCCAGGTGGTTCATCTGCTTCAGCAGCGCGCCGAACAGGATAGGCCGCAGCGCCACCTCACGGGTACGCGCCAGCTCACGGATGGCTGGCCACTGCAGCCAACAGAACGGTGAGACGAAATCGAAATACCAGGCGATCGGCATGCTAAAGCTCCTTCGCGAAGGGGTGACCATAGCCTCCCGCGCAGCCCGGTACAATGGATGTTCCGTGACACAGGGCTACCCATGCGCACCATCCGAATCCACGTCGAGCAACCCCTGGCGAGCGGCCAGGAACTGGTCTTGCCCACGCAGGCGGGCGAGCACGTCGCTCGCGTGCTGCGCATGCAGGCCGGCGATCCCGTGGTGTTGTTCGCCGGCGATACCGCCGAAGAATTCGATGCGACGCTGAGCAGCGTCGGCAAGCGCGAAGTCGTCGCGCTGGTGGGTGAAAGCCGCGCTCTCACGAACGAGTCCCCGCTGTCGTTGACCCTGGCCCAGGGCGTCGCCCGCGGTGAAAAGATGGACCTGATCGTGCAGAAGGCCACGGAGCTGGGCATCACCCGGATCGTGCCGCTGATCACCGAGCGCTCTGAAGTAAAGCTGGATGCGGCCCGCGCCGAGAAACGCCTGCTGCACTGGCGCGCCGTGGCCGCCAGCGCCTGTGAGCAGTCGGGGCGCGCCGTGGTGCCGGTGATCGAACCAGCCGTGGCGCTCAACGCATGGCTGGGTTCGCTAGGCGACGGTGGCCCGATGCGCCTGGCTTTGTTGCCCGAGGGCGATAAGCGGCCGTCCGAGCTCGGCCTTACCGGCTCCGCGATCATCGCCATCGGGCCGGAGGGTGGCTTTGGCGAACGCGACCGTGCGGCGCTAGCCCATGCCTCATTCACCGGATTGAAGCTGGGCCCGCGCATCCTGCGCACCGAAACGGCCGGCCTCGCCGCTATAGCCATGCTGCAGGCCCTTTACGGCGACGTCTGACGTATCGCCGATCGCGCCGTAGGAGCCCACCCTGTGGGCGACATCTTTCGCCCCACCGCCACAGGCCCTGTGACGTGATCGCGAACGGCGTCGCCCACAGGGTGGGCTCCTACGGTTTTGTGCGGGCGTTCATCGCATCGAGGTGAGCCTGGGTCTGCGCCAGCGTGGGAATACCCATGGCTTCGCGCTGGGCTTCGGTCACAGCCGTCGGATCCGTCGGGTTGATAACCCACTTGCCCGTCGCCTTGTCGCGACTGAACTGCGTCCCGTACCACTGCGGCTTACCGCTTTTCACCAGGATCCGATCCCATGCCTGCGCCGTAAGCATGCGGGCGTCACTGTTCTTCGGGTCCAGGCGCGCTGCCGTCGTTGCCAGGGAGAAGGCCAGCTGCGTGTCTTCGACTGCTTCCCCGTGCTGGAAGATCAGCGCGGCGTTGAAGTAATCATCGGCACTGCGAACCACGCCGGCGCGCAGGAGCGCCAGTGTTTTATCGCGGCGCGCGGCATCGTGCTGGCTGACGACGGCCCAGTCGATGTTGCCGGAACCGGACGCGCGATCGGCCTGGTCTTCGGCTTCGAGTTTCGCGAGATCCGGGTTCGCCGCGGCGGCCGGCTGTGGGGCCGACGCGGCGTGAGCCAATGCGAATCCGTTGAGGGCCATGAGGCAAGCAAAAGCGAGCTGTTTCCGTTGGCGCTTGTACATGTATCCAATCCTTCGGTTGCATGGGGATGATCGCGCGCAAGCGCGCGATCGGTGTTACAGCGCCGCTGCGATCCTTGCCATCACCTCGTCGGTGAGTAGCGGGACGGCGTCGAGGGCCTTGAGGTTTTCTTCGAGCTGGTGGGGCTTGCTCGCGCCGAGGATTACCGTCGAGACGTTCGGGTTCTTCAGGCACCACGCGAGCGAAAGACGAGCGAGGGGCATGCCGAGATCATCAGCGATCGGCGCCAGCGCACGTACGGTCTTCAGCTGGGCGCCATCGTTCTCCAGCAACGCATCGCGCAGCCACGCGTAATCGGGGTGACCCAGGCGCGAGTCATCGGGGATGCCGTCGTTGTACTTGCCTGTAAGCAGACCCGACGCCAGCGGCGACCAGATCGTGGTGCCCATGCCGTAGTCGCGGTACAGCGGCGCGTATTCGCACTCGAAACGGTCGCGATGCAGCAGGTTGTACTGCGGCTGTTCCATCGACGGCGCAACGAGGTGGTTTTCGCGCGCCACGCGATGGGCTTCCGCGATCAGCTCCGCAGGCCATTCGCTGGTGCCCCAGTAGAGCACCTTGCCCTGGCGCACGAGTGTATCCATGGCCCACACGGTTTCGACCACCGGCGTATCCGGATCGGGGCGATGGCAGAAGTACAGATCGAGGTAATCGACACGCAGGCGCTCCAGCGCCTGGTGGCAGGCATCGAACACATGCTTGCGCGAGAGGCCGCGCTGGGTCGGCTTGGGATCGGTCACCGCACCGAAGTACACCTTGCTCGAGACGCAGTACGCATCGCGCGGCAGGCGCAGGTCGGCGATGACATCGCCCATCAGCCGTTCCGCATCGCCGGCGTTGTACGTCTCGGCATTATCGAAGAAGTTGATGCCGTTGTCGTAGGCCAGCGCGATGAGTTCGCGCGCGGCGGAGCGCCCGACCTGGCGGCCGAACGTCACCCACGCGCCATACGACAGCGCCGACAGCTTGAGGCCGGTGGCGCCGAGGCGACGGTATTCCATGGTGTTCTCCTAAAGAACGATGAACTGGATAAGGTGCAGGACGATGGCGGCGAAGATACCCGCGATCACGTCATCGAGCATGACACCGAGGCCGCCCTTCACGCGCCGATCGAACCAGGCGATGGGCCACGGCTTCCACACGTCGAACACGCGGAACAGGACGAAGCCCGTCACGATCCACGCCCAGCCGGGCACGATGAGCACGGGAAGCAGCGCGATCCACTGGCCGACGAATTCGTCCCAGACCAGGCTGCGGTGGTCGTCGACACCGATAAGGCGCCCGGCGACGTCACACACCCAGACACCCACGCCAAACGACACCGCGATCAACAGCAGCCAGCCCCACACGGGCAGCACGGTGTACAGCAGCAGCCACGGCACGATGGCCGCGAGCGAGCCGAATGTACCCTGCGCCTTGGGCGCGAGACCCGAGCCAAACCCGGTGGCGATCCAGCCCGCGGGCGTCGCCATCAGTCGGCGGCGATCCGCGGCATCGAGGACGTATTTGTCGCTCATGCGAAGTGATTCCAGCCAGCACGCGCCGGCGTGCGAGTGGCGCCGCTCGCGTCGATCACGCGCACCGCGCCACCTTCGACGATGCGGCCGATCCGCGTGGCGCCGCAGCCCACGCGGGCGAGATCCGCCGCCACGTCGTTGGCCTTCTCGAACGGCACGGTGAAGCAGAGTTCGTAATCGTCACCACCGGCCAGCGCGAACTCGATGGCGTCGGCGTCGTGGAAATGCGTGAGCATCGCGGAGGAAAACGGCAGCAGGGCCGGATCGATCTCCGCACCCACCTTGCTTTGCTTGCAGATATGCCCGAGATCCGCGATCAGGCCATCGGACACGTCGATGCAAGCGGTGGCGATGCCACGCAGCGCCTGCCCCGCCGCGACACGCGGCGTCGGCCGGTTAAGGCGATCGATCAAACCGGCATACGGGGCGGCATCGGCTTCGGCCAGGCAACGCAGGCCCGCCGCTGCATCGCCGAGCGTCCCGGTCACCATCACCGCATCGCCCACCCGCGCGCCGGAGCGCAGCAACGCCTGCCCCGGGGTGGTGAAGCCATGCACGGTGACGGTAACGGTCAGCGGACCGCGCGTGGTGTCCCCACCGATCAGGGCCAGCCGGAACGGCGTGGCGAGCTCGGCGAAACCACGGGCCAGGCCGTCGATGAAGGCTTCATCTGGCGAGGGCAGCGTGAGCGCCAGCAGCGCCCAGGCGGGCGTCGCGGCCATCGAAGCCAGGTCGGAGAGATTCACCGCGAGGGCTTTCCAGCCGATGTCGGCCGGAGACGTACCCACGGGGAAATGGATGCCCTCGACGAGGGTATCCACGGCAATGGCCAGTTCCCGCCCGGCGGGCACGGCGACGACGGCAGCGTCATCGCCGATGCCGGTCACCACGTCGTCACGGTGGACGTCGGTGTGCCGGCGGATGCGTTCGATCAGGTCGAATTCCATGCGTGCTCCATCAGCGCGCACGAAACGCGCGGGTGATCAGGATCGCTTCTCGGCCGTACGCCAGTGCGTCGCGAGTTTGTCGAGAACGCCGTTCACATAGCTGTGGCCATGGTCGGCGCCGAAACGCTTGGTGGCTTCCACGGCTTCGTTGATCACCACGCGGTAAGGCACATCCGGGCGGTACTTCAGCTCGTACGCACCGATGCGCAGCGCGGCACGCTCGATCGGATCGATCTGGCTCACATCGCGGTCGACGAACGGCTTGATGCCTTCATCGAGTTCCTTGATGTGCTGTTCGACGCCGCGGAGCAGGTCTTCGAAATATTCCTGGTCGGCCACCTGCATATCCTGCTCGTGGCGGAACTGCTCGATGACGTTGCCCATGCGTGCGCCGCCCACCTGCCAGGCGTAGATCGCCTGCAGGGCACGGCGCCGCGCACGCGAGCGCGCGGCCAGGTCGATACCGTGCGGAGGAGTGTTATTCATTTGCCCAGCTTCGTGTAGAGATTGACCATTTCGATCGCGACCATGGCCGCGTCGGCGCCCTTGTTGCCCGCCTTGGTACCGGCACGCTCGATGGCCTGCTCGATGCTATCGGTGGTGAGCACGCCGAACGACACCGGCACGCCCGAGGCGTACGCGGCCTGGCCGAGGCCCTTGGCGGCTTCGCCAGCGACGTAGTCGAAATGCGGGGTGGAACCGCGGATGACGGCACCGAGGCCGATCACGGCGGCATATTTGCCAGAGGCAGCGACCTTGTAGGCCGCCTGGGCGATTTCCCACGCGCCCGGCACGCGGATCAGGTCGATCGCGTCGTCCTTCACACCGTGGCGCACCAGCGCATCACGCGCGCCTTCCACCAGCGGCTCGACGACGAATGCGTTGAACCGGCCGGCGACGATGGCGAAACGGCCCTTGGGGGTGGCGAAATCGCCTTCGATGATCTTCATGGGTTGGGGTGTCCTGTGGGCGGGTGGCCGCCTGGCGGCCGGGTATTTTACGGGGTTTTGGGGCGCGGGTGGCCGCTGAAAGCGAGGGTGGCCCGGCCATCGGCCACATCGAGCCGGCCGGGCACGCCAAACGGGAGGGTGAACTTGGCCGGGCCATGGCCAAACGGCAGGCCCCGGACCAGAGGGATGCCCGCCGCGGCGCCAATCCGCTCGAAGGCCACGTCGAGGTCGTAGCCGTTGTCGTATTCCGCCACCCGGCAGCTGGTGAAATCGCCGATGACGAGAGCCTTCTGGCGTCCCAGCACACCGGCGTGCAGCAGGTGGTACAGCATGCGTTCCACCCGGAAAGGCGGCTCGGCGATGTCCTCGACGTAGAGGATGCCGCCGTCGATCTCGGGGAAATACGGCGATCCGACCAGGCCGGCTAGCATCGCGAGATTACCGCCCCAGATCGTGCCTTCCACGCTCAGATCGGACGCGGGCCTCGGGACGTCCCAGCCAGCCTGGGCCTCCTCGCTCGCCAGCGCGTGCCAGAAATGCTTCCAGGTCAGCTGATCGAGCTCAGGGGCGCCGAAGTCGGGCCCAAGCATGGGCCCGCCGAGGGTGGGCAAGCCGCTGCGCGCCAGCAAGGCGCACTGCAGGCCGGTGAAATCGCTATGGCCGACCAGGGCGACCGGCGCCCCGCCAAGGCGGGCGCGCAAGCCGTCGTAATCCAACAGGGGCAGCACGGGATGCGCACCGTAGCCGCCACGGATGGCGAGCACGATGTCAGCCAGGGGTGTCGTCGGGTCGGCAAGGGCGTTGAGGTCAGCCGCACGTTCGGCGTCGGTGCCGGCGAAGCGCAAGTCGCGCCGCTTCAGCACCTCCTTGCCATGGACCCGATGGCCCGCCAGTTCGAGGCGTTCGACCCCGAGCTTCATGGCATCGGGGTTGTGCGGGTAACCGGCGGGGGCGATCAGCTGGATATCGTAGGAGACAGGCATAGGGTCAGGTTTAGCTGTCCTGCGCGACCACTTCAAGGCCAAAGCCCGAAATGCCCACGAACTTCCGTGGCGTGCCGATCACCCGCAGGCGCCTGACACCAAGATCAGCGAGCATCTGCGCGCCCAGCCCAAGCTGGCGCCATTCCTGGTCATCCTTGGGTGCCGGCATCGGCTGCTTGTCGCCACGCAGGCGGCCCAGCAGCGCCTCGGGCGTGTCTTCACCGGAAAGCACCAGCAGCACGCCGCGGTCTTCGTCGGCAATGCGGCGCAGCGCCTCGGTGACGGTCTGGCCGAGGTCGTCGCGCTTCAGGTGCAGCACGTCGGAAAGCGTATTGCGCACATGCACGCGCGTAAGCACGGGTTCGCCGTCGGCGATGGCACCCCGCGCCAGCGCGAAGTGCAGGCCACGACGGATCGCGTCGCGGTAAGCCACCAGGCGGAACGGGCCGAATTCGGTCTGCACGTCCTCTTCGAAGACGCGCTCGACCGTCTTTTCGGTTTCCAGCCGGTAGCGGATCAGGTCGGCGATGGTGCCGATCTTCAGCCCGTGCTTCGCGGCGAAAGCCTCCAGCTCGGGGCGACGGGCCATCGAACCATCGTCGTGCAGCACCTCGATGATCGCGGCGGCTGGCTCAAGACCGGCCATGGCGGCCAGGTCGCAGCCCGCTTCCGTATGCCCTGCGCGGGTCAGCACGCCGCCCGGCTGCGCCGTCAGCGGGAACACATGGCCCGGCATGGTGATATCCGACGGCTTCGCATCCTTCGCCACGGCCACCTGCACGGTGTGGGCGCGATCGTGCGCGGAGATACCCGTCGTCACGCCTTCGGCCGCCTCGATCGAGACGGTGAAGTTGGTGTGGTACGGCGAGTTATTGTCCGAGACCATCGGCTTCAGGCCGAGCTGGCGCGTGCGCTGCTCGGTAAGCGTGAGGCACAACAGGCCGCGTGCTTCGCGCACCATGAAGTTCACGTCTTCCGGCCGCACCTTCTCGGCGGCCATCACGATATCGCCTTCGTTCTCGCGGTCTTCGTCATCGACGATGATGACCATGCGGCCCTGGCGCAGGTCCTCGACGATCTCGGGGATGGTGTTGAATGCCATGTGCGTGCGCCCCTTAGGCGAAACCGTGTTCTTTGAGGAAACCTTCGTCCAGACGCGGCGCGCCACCACTGGAGAGCAGGCGCTCCACGTAGCGGGCCACCACGTCGACTTCGATGTTCACCGTGTCGCCCGGGCGGCGCGCCGCGAACGTCGTGTGTTCCACCGTATGGGGAATAAGGTTCACGCCAAAACGGGTGCCATCGACCTCGTTGACGGTGAGGCTGGTGCCGTCGATGCAGACCGAGCCCTTATGGGCGATGTAGCGCGCGAGATCGCGCGGCACTTCAAACGTCCAGCGCAGCGAGCGCCCATCGGGCACCACGGATACCACCTTGCCGGTGCCATCGACGTGGCCCGACACCAGGTGGCCGCCGAGGCGATCGGCCAGGCGCAGGGCTTTTTCGAGGTTCACCGCATCGCCCGCTTTGTGCTTGCCGAGCGAGGTCATGGCCAGGGTCTCGTTGGAGACGTCGGCGGCGAAGCTCGTGCTGTCGAACTCGATCACCGTGAGGCAGACGCCGGACACGGCGATGCTGTCGCCCAGGGCGACATCGGCCATGTCGAGGGAAGTGGTGTCGACCACGAGGCGCACGTCGCCGCCGCGGGGTTCCAGCCGCTTGATGCGGCCAACAGCCTGGATGATGCCGGTGAACATATGGCGTTTCTCGCTAAGTGAGGCGAAAAACGTCCCAAGGCGCATGGCGCCACGCGCCCCGCAAGGGACGCATGGTGCCGTCTTCTTTCATCCGGACTATGACCGTCGGCTCCGGAATTCGACCGGATCTGCTGACCTCCCGGCGGGTGCCGGGAGCGCTCGCGGGCTCATTTCCTCAGGAAAACCCAGGGAAACCTACCGCCGGTGGGGAATTACACCCCGCCCTGAAGACGCTTGAATGTGTTGCGAAGCATAACATGGGGCTATCCCTATCCACTGCAACCCCGGCCTTACCGTAGGAGCCCACCCTGTGGGCGACATCCTTCGCCTCACCGCCGCACGGCCTGTAGCGTTATCGCGAACGGCGTCGCCCACAGGGTGGGCTCCTACCTGGTGGCGGTCACGTTGGGTTGAGCACCTGGTCCATCACCCAGTTGGTGCGGGCGGCGGTTTCGCCGGTGGAGGGGCATGCGCCCTCCCCCCGCAACGCCTGCACCATCGTGGTGATCAACGGTTGCTGGATGTGTGCCGGGTTTTCGATCAAAAGGTTGTCGACCTTGCCATCGGTTTCCACCTGGATCGGGCCATCGCCGAAGGTGGCGAAGACCAGGCGGCCACGGTCGCCTACGATTTCCACGCGATCCTCGCGGCGGTCGGCACCGAAGTTCCACAGGCCCGTGCCGAGCATGCCGTTGCCGAAGGCGAACGCCATGGCTACCGCATCCTCAGCGGGGTAAGCGCCCAGCTGGTTGCGGGCCATGCCATGGACCTCGGTGATCGGGCCGAGCAGGAAATCCAGGATGTCGAGGGTGTGGCTACCGATATCGACGAAAATGCCACCACCGGAAAGCTCGGGGCGCACGCGCCACGGCAGATTCGCGGGGTCCTGGTACTGCGCTTCGAACGGATGGTGCAGCACCACGTTCACGAAGCGCGGCGTGCCGATCACGCCATCGCGCAGCAGGCCAGCGATGGTGGTGAAGCGTGGCAGCGCGCGGCGGTAGTACGCCACGAACACCGGTACGTTCGCCGCCCTGCCCGCTTCGACGATATCCAGGCACTCGCAATGATTCAGCGCCATCGGCTTTTCGATGTAGACGGGCTTTCCGGCAGCGATGGCCTGGAGTGCATACGCGCGATGGCTCGATGGCGGCGTGGCGATGTAGACCGCGTCGACCTCCGTATCCGCGATGAGCTGCGCGGCATCGTCGTACCAGCGCGGCACGCCGTGCCGCTCCGCGTAGTCACGCGCTTTCGCGACGTCGCGGCGCATCACGGCGACGAGCGATGAGCCCGGCACCTTCGAAAAGGCGGGGCCGCTTTTCAATTCGGTAACCGCGCCGCAGCCGATGATGCCCCAGCGCACGGTCTTCATACGGTGGGCCGCATCAGCAGGCGGGTATCGTCGCCGACCTGGCGGCGATCGATCGTTTCGAGCTTCCAGCGCGAGGCCATGTCATCCAACGGCGGCAGGTGCAGCATGGGCCGCGCGGTGTGGCCCAGCAGCACGGGGGCGATGTAAATCAGCAGCTCGTCCGCGAGGCCTTCGGCCAGCAAAGCACCGCAAAGTACGGGACCCGCCTCGACGTGCACTTCGTTGACATCGTGCTGCGCCAGCCAGTGCAGCGCGGCGCGCAAGTCGAGACCTTTGCCCTCTTCCGCACGGATCACGGCGCGCTGCACGTCCCGCAGGTGCGGCGGCACCACGGCATCGGCCGCATGCAACAGCACCGTTGGCGCGCTGCCATCCAGCACGTTGAAACCCGCCGGCGTGCGCAGGTGCGTATCGAGTACCGCACGCAACGGCGGCACGAACGCTTCGCCCTCAGGCAGGCGCACGGTAAGGCGCGGGTTATCCGCGAGCACGGTACCGCTCGCCGAAAGGATCGCGGAGGCGCGTGCACGCCAGCGCTGGCCATCGGCACGCGCTGCCTCGCCCGTGATCCACTGCGAAGCGCCGTTGGCGAGCGCGGTACGCCCATCCAGGCTCATCGCCAGCTTGACGCGCACCCACGGGCGGCCGCGCTGGATCCGGCTGAAGAAGCCGATGTTCAGTTCGTGCGCCGCATCGCGCATCAGGCCGATCTGCACGCCAATGCCGGCGGCGCGGATCTTTTCGATGCCCTTGCCATCCACCTGGGTGAACGGATCCTCGTGGGCGATGACGACACGGCCGACACCGGCGGCGATCAGTGCATCGGCGCAAGGCGGCGTGCGGCCATGGTGGGCGCACGGTTCGAGCGTGACGTAAGCGGTAGCACCCCGCGCGGCTTCACCGGCCTCGCGCAATGCGAATACTTCCGCATGCGGTTCGCCCGCCTTCGGATGCCAGCCCGTGCCCAGCACCGTCTCGCCGCGCGCGATAACGCAGCCGACGCGCGGGTTGGGCTGGGTGGTGAACAGGCCGCGCTCGGCGAGGCGTAGCGCATGGGCCATGTGGACATGGTCCATGGCCGGGAAAAACGGGCGGGTCATCAGGATTTGCGTCCGCGACGCGCCGCCTCGAGCAGGGGCAGTTGCAGGCCTTCCAGCGAGGGCAGATCGCGTTCGAGTTTCTCGATCTCCTCGCGGAACGCGTGGACATCCTCGAAACGCCGGTACACCGAGGCAAAACGCACGTAGGCCACCTGGTCGAGCGCCTTGAGCTCGCGCATGACCAGCTCGCCGACCTGACGGGAGGGCACCTCGCGCTCGCCACTGCGGCGCAGGTCGTTCATGACCGCGCGCGTGGCCGCGTCGACCGAATCGCTGGCAACGGGGCGCTTTTGCAACGCACGCTCGAAGCTGACACGTAGTTTGTGTTCGTCGAAGGGCTCGCGGCGATCGCCTGATTTCACGATCGCCGGGAGCTTCAGTTCCGCGGTTTCGAACGTATTGAAACGCTCGCCACACTGCGGACACTCGCGCCGCCTGCGCACCGTGCCACCGTCTTCGGTAAGCCGGGAATCGATGACGCGGGTGTCTTCATGCTGGCAGAACGGACAATGCATCGATCAGCCGTAGACCGGATACTTCTTGCACTGCGCCGTCACCTTCTCGCGCACGGCCTTGATGACGGCGTCATCGTTCGGCGCGTCGAGCACGTCGCAGATCCAGTGGGCCAGTTCGATCGTGTCCGCTTCCTTGTAGCCGCGGGTGGTGATCGCCGGCGTACCGACGCGCAGGCCCGAGGTGACGAACGGCGAGCGCGGGTCGTTGGGAACGGCGTTCTTGTTCACCGTGATGTGCGCCTTGCCGAGCGCCGCCTCCGCGTCCTTGCCGGTGGTCTCACGGCCGATCAGGTCGACCAGCATGAGGTGGTTCTCGGTACCGCCAGAAACCACCTTGTAACCGCGCGCGATCAGCGTCTTGGCCATGGCCTTCGCATTGGCGACGACCTGCTTCTGGTAATCGGTGAACGACGGCTCCAGCGCTTCCTTGAACGCCACGGCCTTGGCGGCGATGACGTGCATGAGCGGGCCGCCCTGGATGCCCGGGAACACGACCGACTGGAGCTTCTTTTCCAGCTCCTCACCGAGGCCCTTGGCCACGATGATGCCGCCGCGCGGACCGCGCAGGGTCTTGTGCGTGGTGGAGGTAACGACGTGTGCGTGCGGCACCGGGTTCGGATAAACGCCCGCGGCGACGAGGCCGGCGACGTGGGCCATGTCCACGAACAGGTACGCACCGACCTTGTCGGCGATCTCGCGGAACTTCGCCCAGTCGAGCACCTGCGAATAGGCCGAGAAGCCGGCGACAATCATCTTCGGCTTGTGTTCGACGGCGAGCTTTTCGATCTCGTCGTAGTTGACCAGGCCCGTATCCGGATCGATGCCGTACTGCACGGCATTGAAGATCTTGCCCGAGAGGTTGACCTTGGCGCCGTGGGTGAGGTGGCCGCCGTGGGCCAGGCTCATGCCCAGGATGGTGTCGCCCGGCTGCAGCAGGGCGAAGTAGACCGCCTGGTTGGCCTGCGAGCCCGAATGCGGCTGCACGTTGGCGTAATCGGCACCGAACAGCTTCTTCAGCCGCTCGATGGCCAGCTTTTCGGCCACATCCACGTATTCGCAACCACCGTAGTAGCGCTTGCCCGGGTAACCCTCGGCGTACTTGTTGGTCAGGGTGGAGCCCTGGGCTTCCATGACGCGCGGGCTGGCGTAGTTCTCCGAGGCGATCAGCTCGACGTGATCTTCCTGGCGGCGCGACTCGTTGGCGATGGCCTGGGCGAGTTCGTCGTCATAGCCGGCGATCGTTGCATCCTTCGGGAACATCTCAACCTCGTGCGGAAAGCGGTGGGGAAGGCGAAAAGTGTAGCTGAGGTGGGGGTTTGCGGCCAGCGAGGCAAGCCCGGGCGGCACGAACCGGAGGGATGATCAGGGATCGCCTACACCGAGACGGGCAAGACCCTGACGCGCCTATGGGCTGAACGTGCCTAAGCTGGCCCCCGGACGAGGAACGTCCGAATCCCCAACGAAAAGGAAATTCCATGAAAACCAGACTCCTGGCCCTGGGCATGACCCTGGCCGCCGCCCTGCCCGTTCAGGCAGCCCCACCCCCGGTGCTCGACGTTCATTTCGTGATCCACGAGGACGTCGAAATGAGCGACCAGGACTTCCATAACGAGCACGTCAGCAACTGGCTCGGCCACATGAGGGCCGATGTCACCCCAGGGCAGGACATCCGGATCCATATCCATCGCAAGCTTGAGGGGCTTGAATCCATGCCCTATGGCCACGACAGGGCCCTGGCAGACTGGCGCCGCCTTGCAACGCCTGTCCTGGAAGGGCTGGGTGGTACGGATCACCGCGCCATCCGCATGGTTCTCGTGGTGCAGGGCTCGCCGGTCAGCGACGGCCTTGGCATAGCCTACGCCGGCACGCCTTACGCCATGGCAAGCGTGCGCACCTCCAGCACCGTCGCGCACGAGCTGGGGCACACGTTCGGCGCAGTCCACGAGGACGCTGAGAACCGCTGGCCCTGCCAGACGAATATGTCCGCGTTCACGCCTGGCTACTGGCCCTGCCACGTCTACTCGGAAAAGAACCAGCAGCGCATCCGCGCCTTCCTGGACTACCGCGAGCCCTGAGCGGGCGCGGCACCGGCCCCCGGTCCCGGCTACCGGGGGCCCTGAATGCCGTCATGGTCACGGCCTTGCCCACGCAACCGGCTATAATAGGGGTTTGCCCAGCGGGGGCTTTCCGCGCCCGGGGCCAGGCTTTCCTGACGGAGCGTCCATGCAATACATCTACACCATGAACGGGGTGAGCAAGATCGTCCCCCCGAAGCGCCAGATCATCAAGGACATCTCCCTGTCGTTCTTCCCGGGGGCCAAGATCGGCCTGCTCGGCATCAACGGCGCGGGCAAGTCGACGGTCCTGCGGATCATGGCGGGCGTCGATACCGACTACCAGGGCGAGGCGCGCGCCAACCCGGGCACCAAGATCGGCTACCTGGCGCAGGAGCCCGATCTCGACCCGACCAAGACCGTGCGTGAAGCCGTCGAGGAAGGCGTCTCCGAGGTGCTCGATGCCCAGAAGGAGCTGGAAGAAGTCTATGCGGCCTACGCCGAGGAAGGCGCTGATTTCGACGCCCTGGCCAAGCGCCAGGAGCGCCTGGAGGGCATCCTCGCCGCGAACGATGCCCACGCCCTCGAGCGTCAGCTCGAAGTGGCAGCCGATGCCCTGCGCCTGCCGCCCTGGGATGCGCTGATCGGCCCCCTCTCCGGTGGTGAAAAGCGCCGCGTGGCGCTGTGCCGCCTGCTGCTCTCCAAGCCGGACATGCTCCTGCTCGACGAGCCCACCAACCACCTCGACGCCGAATCGGTCGACTGGCTGGAAACCTTCCTGCACGACTACCCCGGCACCGTCGTGGCGGTCACGCATGATCGCTACTTCCTCGACAACGCCGCCGAGTGGATCCTCGAGCTCGACCGCGGCCGCGGCATTCCCTGGAAGGGCAACTACACCGAGTGGCTGGAGCAGAAGGACGAGCGCCTGAAGCAGGAAGCCAACCAGGAGAAGTCGCGCCAGAAGGCCATCCAGAAGGAACTCGAGTGGGTTCGTTCGGCCGCCAAGGGCCGCCAGTCGAAGGGTAAGGCGCGCCTTAACCGCTTCGAGGAGCTGAACTCGGTCGAGTACCAGCGCCGCAACGAAACCAACGAGATCTTCATTCCGCCGGGCGAGCGCCTGGGCCAGGAAGTGATCGAGTTCAAGAACGTCACCAAGTCGTTCGGCGACCGCGTGCTCATCGAAGACCTGTCGTTCAAGATCCCGGGCGGCGCCATCGTCGGCGTCATCGGCCCGAACGGCGCCGGTAAGTCCACGCTCATGAAAATGATCATGGGCAAGGAAACGCCGGATTCCGGCGAGGTGAAGTTGGGCCACACGGTCAAGCTCGCCTATGTCGACCAGTCGCGCGATGCGCTCGATCCGAGCAAGAACGTGTGGCAGGAAGTGTCGGGCGGCTCGGATATCCTGACCATCGGCAATTTCGAGATCCAGTCGCGCCAGTACATCGGCCGCTTCAACTTCAAGGGCACCGACCAGCAGAAGATCGTTGGCCAGCTCTCCGGTGGTGAGCGCGGCCGCCTGCACATGGCCAAGACCCTGCTCCAGGGTGGCAACGTGCTGCTGCTCGACGAACCGTCGAACGATCTTGACGTCGAAACGCTGCGCGCGCTCGAAGACGCCCTGCTTGAGTTCCCGGGCTGCGCCGTGGTCATCTCGCATGACCGCTGGTTCCTCGACCGCATCGCCACGCACATCATCGCGTTCGAAGGCGACTCGCACGTCGAGTTCTTCCCCGGCAACTACAACGAGTACGAAGCCGACAAGAAGCGCCGCCTTGGCGACGATGCCGGCCCGAAGCGCGTCAAGTACAAGAAGCTGGTCTAAGAACGTTACCTATCAGGGGTGCCCGCACCCCTTGTAGGAGCGCGCTTGCGCGCGATGGGTCTGGCCCCGGTCCTTGGCCAGAGCATCGCGCGCAAGCGCGCTCCTACACTCATCTCATTCCACCGGAGCGCTGCCCGTGAACTTCATGAACTCGCTGAAGGACGCCTGGCGTCGCAACGATTCCCTCGTCTGCGTGGGGCTCGATCCCGAGCCGGGCCGCCTGCCGGAAGGCCTGTCGGGCGAGGAAGGCCTCTTTACCTTCTGCCGGGAGATCGTGGACGCCACCGCCCATGTGGTCTGCGCCTACAAGCCACAGATTGCCTACTTCGCTGCCCAGCGCGCCGAAGGCGTGCTCGAGCGGGTAATCCGGCACATCCACGATAAGCATCCGGGCATCCCCGTGATCCTGGACGCCAAGCGTGGCGATATCGGTTCGACGGCAAAGCAGTACAGCGTCGAAGCCTTCGATCGCTTCGATGCCGATGCCGTCACCCTCAACCCCTACATGGGAAAGGACACGGCCGAGCCTTTCCTGGCGCATGCCGACAAGGGCGTTATTTTGCTCTGCCGCACATCCAACCCCGGCGGTGCGGATTTCCAGGCGCTGGATTGCGGCGGTCTGCCGCTGTACCTGCGCGTCGCCGAGGCAGTGGCCAGGGACTGGAACGGCAACGGCAACTGCGCGCTGGTGACGGGTGCCACCTGGCCAGAAGAACTAGGTCGCGTGCGTGCAATTGTAGGTAACATGCCATTACTGGTTCCCGGCATCGGCGCACAGGGTGGCGACATCGCCGCCGTCATGCAGCACGGCCAGACCACCGATGGCACCGGCCTGATGATTTCATCGTCCCGCGCCATCATCTACGCCAGCAGTGGATCGGATTTCGCCGAGGTCGCCCACCAGAAGGCGGATGAAATGAGAAAATCGGTCAACTCGTTTCGTTTTGAACGTTAAAAACGAAAAGCAGTCGTAAATTGCACGACTTGGCAACTGTCAAGGGCTTACGCTCCCGGCCCGGGCTATCAACAATACCGGGTCTTTTGCGCCGTAAAAGCGTTCCACCGGAGTTGTTATGCCACTTACCAACCGAGGTTTTTCTCAACGTCTGCATGTCGCGCTGGACATGGCTGGCGTCAAGAAAGGCCGCGGCCGCATTACTCAGCTGGCCGATCTTTTCGATGTCAGCCGGGAAACGGCACGCAAGTGGCTTAGCGATCTTGGCCTCCCGGAACTCGAGCGCCAGATCGATATGGCCGTCCGCTTTGGCGTCAACTTCGAGTGGCTAGCCACCGGCCGCGGCTCGCCGAGCGGTGCCACCGGCGTCAAGGAGAGCCCCGCGCTCTACCGCGCCGACTCCCGTGAGCAGCTGCGCCTGGTCGGCCTCGTCAGCCGCCTGCCCAAGGAGCGCCGCAAGGCCCTCCTGGTCATCGTCGAAGCGCTCGCCGAAGCCGAATAAGAGCATCGCGCGCAAGCGCGCGATAAGCCGACGAAGCGGTTAAGCGACGCCCTCAGTCGTCGCCAATATCCATCCCGGGGAAAAGCACCTCGGTAAAGCCGAACTTCGTAAAGTCCGTAATCCGCGACGGATAAAGGCGGCCGATCAGGTGGTCGCATTCGTGTTGCACCACCCTTGCGTGGAACCCCTCGGCGGTCCGGTCGATCGGCTGACCCTGCGGGTCGATGCCCTGGTAGCGAATCAGCGAATAGCGGTTCACCGCACCCCGCAGCCCCGGCACCGACAGGCACCCTTCCCAGCCCTCTTCCATATCCTGAGATAGCGGTGTGATCACCGGGTTGAGCAGGATCGTCTGCGGTACCGGTGGCGCATCGGGATAGCGCTCGCTGCTATCGAAGCCAAAGATCACCAGTTGCAGGTCCACGCCGATCTGCGGCGCCGCAAGGCCCACGCCGCCAGCGTGGTGCATGGTGTCGAACATGTCGGTGATCAGGGCATCCAACTCGGGCGAACCCACCATGTCATCGGACACGGGGGGAGCGATGCGCAACAGGCGCTCATCGCCCATTTTCAGGATCTCGCGAATCATCGGTTGGCCGCGGGGAGTGGGGTTGCCGCCAGCATGGCTTGTGCAGCGCCCCGGCTCAAGTCGTTTCCATTCGACCAATGGCTAATACGTGCAAGCCCTGTGAATCATTGACCCCCACGGGCCCGGGGGCGACCCTTGTCACAACCGCAAGGGGAGCCAAGAACACCATGCAAAGCGCCATTCCTAAACCCAGCCCGGCAGGCAAGATCCTGTGGGCCGCCATCGCCATCGTGGGCGCCTGGTGCCTCGGCGTCGTGGCCCTGCGCCGCGGCGAACCCATCAATGCCATCTGGATCGTCACTGCCTCGATCGCGGTGTTCCTTATCGGCTACCGCTTCTACAGCCGCTTCATCGCCAACCGCGTGCTCCAGCTCGATCCGAGCCGGGCCACGCCCTCGGTGCTACGTAACGACGGCCTCGATTACGTTCCGACCGATAAGTGGGTGGTGTTCGGCCACCACTTCGCCGCCATCGCCGGCGCCGGCCCACTGGTCGGCCCCGTGCTCGCCGCACAGATGGGCTATCTCCCCGGCATGCTCTGGATCCTGGTCGGCGTGGTCTTCGCCGGCGCCGTGCAGGATTTCATGATCCTTGGGCTATCGCTCCGCCGCGATGGCCGCTCGCTCGGCCACATGCTGCGCGAAGAGCTGGGCGAAGTACCCGGCGTCATCGCCATGGTGGGCGTGCTGGTACTCATGATGATCGTGCTGGCCGTGCTGGCCCTGGTCGTCGTGAAGTCGCTGACCCACAGCCCGTGGGGCACGTTCACGGTGGCCGCGACGATCCCCATTGCCCTGCTGATGGGCCTGTACCTGCGCTACATCCGCCCAGGCAAGATTCTCGAGGTATCCATCCTCGGGCTGATCCTGCTGATCGGGGCGATCCTTTACGGCAAGGTGGTTTACGACACGCCAGCGCTCGCCCACCTGTTCGATTTCGACGCCAAGGCCCTGGCCTGGCTACTGATCGGCTACGGCTTCTTCGCTTCGGTGCTGCCGGTTTGGCTGCTGCTGGCCCCGCGCGATTACCTGTCGACCTTCCTGAAGATCGGCACCATCGCCCTGCTCGCACTGGCTATCTTCCTGTCGGCGCCGACCCTGCAGATGCCGGCGGTCACGCAGTTCATCGACGGCACCGGCCCGGTGTTCCAGGGCAACCTGTTCCCGTTCCTGTTCATCACCATCGCCTGCGGCGCCGTCTCCGGCTGGCATTCGATCATTGCCTCGGGCACCACGCCGAAGTTGCTGGCCAACGAGGGTGAAGCCCGCATGGTGGGCTACGGCGGCATGCTGATGGAGGCCTTTGTCGCCATCATGGCGCTGATCGCCGCCGCGTCGATGCACCCGGGTGTGTACTTCGCCATGAACTCACCGGGCGCCCTCGTGGGCACCACGGTGCAGGAAGCGGCCGCCACGATCAGCCAGTGGGGCTTTGTGGTCACCCCGGCTGAACTGAGCGACACCGCAAGGCAGATCGGCGAAACGACGGTGCTGGGCCGCGCCGGTGGCGCACCGACCCTGGCCGTCGGCATGGCCCAACTGCTGCACGGCCTGATGCCAAGCGCGGAGATGATGGATATCTGGTACCACTACGCCATCCTGTTCGAAGCGCTCTTCATCCTGACCACCGTGGATGCGGGCACGCGCGTGGGCCGCTTCATGATCCAGGAACTGGCCGGCATGGCATATGCACCGCTGAAGCGGACCGACTCCTGGGTCAGTAACGTACTGGCCACGGTGATCTGCGTCGGTCTGTGGGGCTACTTCCTCTACCAGGGTGCGGTGGATCCGCTGGGCGGCATCAACACCTTGTGGCCGCTGTTCGGTATCGCCAACCAGATGCTGGCCGCGATCGCGCTGATGCTGGCCACGCTGGTCACGGTGAAGCTCAAGCGCGAGCGCTACGTGCTCGTGCCGGGCATCCCGGCCGTGTGGCTGGTGGTGTGCACCCTGACCGCAGGCTGGCAGAAGCTGTTCGACGACAAGATCAGCTTCACGGCAGCGGCGGACAAGTACGCCCAGGCCGCCGCGGCGGGCAAGTTCCTGCCCCCGGCGAAATCGGTCGACGAAATGCAGCGGATCATCACCAACAACCGCGTCGACATGGCCCTCACCGGCTTGTTCATGCTGCTGGTGCTGACCATGCTGTTCTTCTCGCTGCGCGCCATCGCACGTGCATGGCGTGCCAACCACGCCACGGCGCATGAGGAACCGTATGTCGCGCTGTCGAGCGTGAGCCCGTAAGGAGCATGCCGATGGAAAGCTACCACCCGGCATCGCCGCGTTCGTTGTGGAAGTGGGCGGTGCAAACCGCCCGCCTCTGCTGCGGCGTGCCCGATTACGATGTGTACGTAAAACACCTGCGCGAACACCACCCGGAACGCCCCGTGCCGAGTTACGGCGAGTTTTTCCGGGAGCGGCAGGAAGCGAGGTATCGCGGGACCGGCGGCAGGTGCTGCTAGCGACGCACGTTTCTACAACATCCTATGGGCCGGCGATTGCCGGCCCTTTTTTTCGGTTCATTCGCTGGCGCGAATGCGTGTGTTGAGCGGCGATCGCCGCGTCGTCCGTGGTGGGGTGAGGAAGCTGCGGGTGGGCAGGCCTTGGGGGCCGCCAGTCGCGGACCTTCGGACCGGGCCGTAGCGCCGTTATCGCGATAACCGAAGCGTTTGGCGGCCCTCCGCTCATGTCGGCCCCCAAGGCCTACCCACCCGCGCCCCCAGTGTTGAGGTTGATTGCAGGAGAGCTCGCAGCGTTGCAGCGGCGCGCCGACAGGACGCAAGGCTTCGGTGTACAAGCTCTTGCCCCACGCAACGAGACGTGTGGACTCGGGGGCGGTCAGGGCCTTGCGGCCGACATGAGCGGAGGGCCGCGCAACGTCACGCGTTTCGAGAAAGAGATGCCTACGGCCCGGTCCGAAGGTCCGCGACTGGCGGCCGCAAGGCCCTGACCGCCCCCGACCCCCGACAAACCCACAGCCTAAGGCGGCGCTAGCCGCTCAACACATGCATTCGCTTCAGCGAATGAACCAGTTCTATTTGCTCTTGCCCTTGCGCATGTTGGCGCGGGAGTCGTCGATCATCGCGCGCATGGCGTCGGCCGCTTCGTTCGGCCGGCGGCGGCGGATCGCTTCGTAGACCGCGCGGTGGTGCGGCAGCGAGTACTTGAAGTTCTTCGCCGTGCGCGCGGACATCACGAAGAACGTAGCAAGCGCGGTTTCGATCACCGAGAACAGCGAGCTAAGCAGCTCGTTATTGGTCGCCGCCAGCACGGCTTCGTGGAAGCGCAGGTCGGCCTCGGCCCAGGCATCCAGGTCAGGCGCCTCTTCCATCGCATCCAGCGCGTTACCGATGGCTTCCAACTGGACGGCATCGCGACGACGCGCCGCGGCCATGCACGCCGCGGGCTCGATGATGCCGCGCATCTCCACCAGCTTGCCGACGAAGTCCTCGGTGGGCATGGACGCACAACGCCAGGAGAGCACGTCCGGATCGAGATGATTCCAGAACCGGGCATCGCGCACGCGCATGCCGGTCTTCTGCCGCGTCTCGATCAGCCCCTTGGCGGCCAGCACCTTCAGCGCCTCGCGCAAGATCGTGCGGCTCACCTCCATCTGCGCGGCCAGATGCGCCTCACCAGGCAACGGGTCGCCCGGGCGCAGCACGCCACTCACGATCGAGCTGCCGAGTTCTTCGATTACCTGCGCGTGCAGGCCACGTGAATTTGCCATCTTCGGTGCCATCCCGCCCCAACCGCGTTGACCGCCCCCGCCATCCTAACGATGTTTGCGGTGGCGACCTTGACGCAGCGCAGCTTGTCATTTGTCGTACAAATATGCTCTTGTCGCGGGGTCACCACAAAGGGAGTGGACCATGCACAAGCTTCTCGCCGTAGCGACCACGGCATTCCTGCTTGGCGGCGCGTCGGCGGCTTCCGCCGGCGATGCCACGAAGGCATCGTTCGGCAGCACGCCGGATGGTAAAGACGTAACCGTCGTTACGCTCACCAACGGCAAGGGCATGACAGCGAAGATCATCTCGCTGGGCGCCGCGCTCTATGCACTGGATGTGCCCGACCGCAACGGCAAGCCGGGCGATATCGTGCTTGGCTACCCGGACCTGAAGGGCACCTTCGCCAAGCCGCAGTACTTCGGCGATACCGTGGGCCGTTATGCCAACCGCATTGCCAAGGGCAAGTTCAAGCTCGATGGCAAGGAATACACCGTGCCGGTGAACGATGGCCCGAACTCGCTGCATGGCGGCAAGCTGGGCTTCGACAAGGTGGTCTGGACGGTCGACAAGGTGGAATCGGGTGCGAACCCGAGTGTCACCCTGACCTACGTGAGCCCCGATGGCGACCAGGGTTACCCGGGCAAGCTCACTGCCACCGCGAAGTATTCGATCAACGACAAGAACGAGCTGACCATCGAGTACACGGCGACCACCGACAAGCCGACGATCGTCAACATCACCAACCACACCTACTGGAACCTCGCTGGCGAGGGCTCGGGTAGCGTCGAAGACCAGAAGCTGATGATCGCGGGCGATGCGTACCTGCCGACCGATGCCACCGCTATCCCGACGGGTGAAGTGCGCAGCGTGGCGGGCACCTACTTCGATTTCCGCAAGCCCAAGCCGATCGGCCGCGATGTTCGCCATGCAAGCGAACAGCAGCTCGTGTTCGGTCGTGGCTTCGACCACAACTGGGTGATCTCGCGGAAAGAGGCTCCGGCCGCTCGCGAAGTGGCGCGCGTGTCGGACCCGAAGAGCGGCCGCGTGCTGTCGCTGTGGTCGGCGCAGCCGGGCCTGCAGTTCTATTCGGGCAACTTCCTCGACGGCACCACGTCGGGCAAGGCCGGTGGCATCTATCGTGAAGGCGATGCGTTCGCCCTCGAGCCGCAGATCTTCCCGGATACACCGAACCAGCCGGATTTCGGCTCGGCACGTCTTGATCCGGGCCAGACCTACAAGAACGTGATGACGTACAAGTTCAGCACCACCAAGTAATGCACCTGTAGGAGCGCGCTTGCGCGCGATCAGCGTTGCCGCGAGCACCCATCGCGTGCAAGCACGCTCCTACAACAGCGGGGAAGTCGGAGAACGGGGAAGTAACGACGCCGGACGCAGGTTCAGCCGGCTTCGTGGTGCAGCGCTTCGGCGGGTTTCTTACGGCGGAAGCGTGGTGCGAGTTCCACCATGTACATGGCGGCCAGCACCAGGGCACCGCCAAGCACCATCCGGGTGGTCAGTGCATCCACCCCCAACGCCACGGCAAAGCCTGCGGCGAACACCGGTTCCGTCGTCATGACGATCGCCGCCCGCGTGGCAGGCATATGCGCCTGCGCCCACGTTTGCACCAGCATCGCCAGCGCGCCAGCGACCAACGCCATGTAGACGATCGCGATCCAGGCCTTGCCGTCCGGCGGCAGCGCCGGCCCGTGGTGCGGCAGGGTGGCGAGCACGCACACCACGGCGATGCCCAGCATCTGGATCGCCGACATGCCGAAGGCATCGCCCGGCTTCGACCAGTGACCCAGGCCGACGATATGCAGGGCGTACAACGCCGCGGACGCGAGGGTGAGCCACACGCCCAGGCTAACGGAAAAGCCGTTCAGCGCCAGCACGCCCAATCCCACCATCGCGAGCACGACAGCTACCCATGTGGACATAGGAAAGCGCTGGCGGAACAAGGCCAGGGCGAGGAACGGGGTGAACACCACATACATGCCGGTGACGAAGCCGCTGACACTGGGCGAGGTCAGCGCGATGCCTTCGGTCTGCAGCCATTGCGCCACGCCATAGAGCACGCCGAGCGCCAGGCCACGCAGGGTCTGCGCTTTGCCCAGCCGGCGGACCGGCACCGCGAACAGCACCAGCATGGCCACGGCCGCGATCACGAAACGCACCGCCAGGAAATCGATCGGCAGCATGCGGCCGACGACGTCCTTGATCATGACGAAGGTGGAACCCCAGATGGCGGTGACCGCCAGCAAGCCCAGCGTCGCCGGGCCGCTCCCCTTCATCGCCGCGCTCATCGGCGCTTCTTGCGGAGCAGCTGCCCGGGGATCTTCAGCACGAAGTGCGCCCAGATGCCGAGCCACACCACGGCACGCACCAGCGGATTCGTCGCCGCGGGATCGTGGCGACGGAACCAGATGAACATGCTGCGGTGCTTGTGCCGGCTGACGAACACCGGACGGTGGCGGCTGGAGCCGCCTTTGCCGTGCATCACCTGCACGTCGCCAGCAAGCAGTACCTGGTAACCCATGTCACGTGCGCGACGGCACAGGTCCATGTCTTCGCAATGCAGGAAGAACGTCTCGTCGAAGCCACCCAAGGTCTCGAACGCAGCCCGCGGCATCAGCAGGATGGCGCCCGAAACGATTTCCACGGGCTCGGCACCGGCAGGCAAAGGGCCTGCGATGTCGATGCCGCCGCCGCGGCCCAGCTTGGTCGCGATCGCACGCCCGAGCAACGGATCGCGCCGGCGCGACGCGGGATCGACCTGACCGGAAGCATCCTGCACTACGGCACCGACGATGCCCGTGTGTGGGCCAATGTGGGCACCCATGCGGGTGATCGTATCCGGATCGATCAGGCAATCCGGGTTAAGGACAAGCAACCACTTGCCACGGGCGTGGACCGCCCCGCGATTCACCGCCGGGCCGAAGCCGAGGTTGGCGCGGTTATAGACCACGCGCACGCGGTCATCGCCCACGTACGCGCGATCGAGCGCTTCCGGCACGCCATCGTCCGAACCGTTGTCGACCAGGATCACCTCGACCGGACGGTCGCTCGCGAGGGCGTGTTCCACGCACTCGCGAGTCAGCGGGCCGCTATCGGCCAGGACGATGATGATGCTGGTGAGTTCGTCCACCGTCGTGCTCAACCCACCCAGGCCCGCGCATTGCGGAACATGCGCATCCAGGGTGAATCCTCACCCCACTGCTCCGGGTGCCAGCTGAGCTGGGCACTGCGGAACACGCGCTCCGGGTGCGGCATCATGATGAGCACGCGGCCATCGGCGGCGGTGAACGCCGTGAGGCCGCCCGGCGAGCCGTTCGGGTTCAGCGGGTAATGCTCGGTCGGCTTGCCGCGGTTATCCACGAAGCGCGCTGCGCCGTGGCTCTTCGACGGGCTGCACACCTTGGGGAAATGCACGCGGCCTTCGCCATGCGCCACCGCCACTGGCAGGCGCGAGCCGGCCATGCCACGGAAGAACAGGTTGTTCGAATCCATGATCTCGACGGTGGCCAGGCGTGCCTCGTACTGCTCCGACTGGTTGCGCAGGAACTGCGGCCAGTGGTCGGCATCGGGGATGATGTCCTTCAGCTGCGACATCATCTGGCAGCCGTTGCACACGCCCAGCGCGAACTTCGAACCATCTTCGAAGAAGCGTGCGAATTGCTCGCGCAGCGCATCGTTGTAAAGGATCGACGTGGCCCAGCCACGACCGGCGCCGAGCACGTCACCGTACGAGAAGCCACCGCAGGCAGCGAGACCGCGGAAATCCTTCAGGTGGTAACGGCCGCTGGCGAGATCGGTCATGTGCACGTCGACCGCGTCGAAGCCGGCGCGGGTGAACGCGGCGGCCATTTCCACCTGGCCGTTGACGCCCTGCTCGCGCAGGATCGCCACGCGCGGGCGCACACCGGTCGCGATGTACGGCGCGGCGATATCGTCAGCGGGATCGAAGCTGAGCTTCGGCGACAGACCCGGATCGGCATCGTCGAGGCGCCACTCGCTTTCCTGGTCGGCGCTGAGCGGGTTGTCGCGCAGGCGCTGCATGGCATAGCTGGTTTCGTTCCAGGCGCGGAACAGTTCGGTCCAGTTCCACTTGAACGGCGTTTCGCCATTCAGGTGCAGCTTGATGCCGAGTTTTTCCTTCGGGCGGCCCACATGGTGGGTCATGCCGGCCAGGTTGTGCTTCACCAGCAGCTGTTCAAAGGCTTCGCGATTGGCACTGGCCACCTGGACCACGGCGCCGAGCTCTTCGTTGAAGAGCGCGCGCAGGGTGGCATCGGCCCAGCCATCGAGCTTGATCTCGAGGCCGCAGTGGCCGGCGAAGGCCATTTCCAGCAGGGTGACGATAGCGCCGCCGTCGGAGCGATCGTGGTAAGCGAGCAGCAGGCCGCCACGGTTGGCTTCCTGGATCAGCTCGAACATGGCGCGCAGGCGCTTGGCGTCATCCAGATCCGGCGGCACGCCGCCACCGCGGTTGAACACCTGGGTCAGCGCGGACCCACCAAGGCGGTCACGGCCGGCACCGAGGTCGATCAGCCAGAGGTCGGTATCACCGCGATCAAGCTTGATCTGCGGGGTGAGCACACGGCGCACGTCATCGACGCGCGCGAAGCCGGTGATCACGAGCGACACCGGCGAGACGGTCTTCTGCTTCTTGCCGTTCTCGTCCTGCCACACGGTCTGCATGTGCAGGGAGTCCTTGCCCACCGGGATCGCGATATCCAGCTCAGGGCAGAGCTCCATACCGACCGTGCGCACGGCATCGAACAGCGCGGCGTCTTCGCCCGGGTGGTTCACCGCGGCCATCCAGTTGGCGGACAGGCGCATTTCTTCAAGCTTGAGCGGTGCAGCGGCCATGTTGGTGATGGCTTCGCCCACCGCCATGCGCGCGGCATCGGCGCTCGACAGCAGGGCCACCGGCGCGCGCTCGGCCATGGCCATGGCTTCGCCGGTATAACCGTCGAAGTCCGTCATGGTGACGGCGACATCGGCCACCGGCACCTGCCACGGGCCAACCATCTGGTCGCGCGCGTTGAGGCCGCCGACGGTACGGTCACCGATGGTGATCAGGAAGTTCTTGCTGCCAACCGCCGGCAGGCGGAGGACGCGCATCAGCGCTTCATCCATGCCGATGCCGGTCAGGTCGGCCACGAGATCGACGCGCGGCTTCACGCGCTGCGCATCGCGGTGCATGCGCGGCGGCTTGCCGAACAGTACGTCCATGCCGAGGTCGATCACGGTGAGATCGCGGCGCGGATCCTTCACGATGAGGCGTGCTTCGGCGGTGGCTTCACCGACGACGGCGAACGGGCAACGCTCGCGCTTGCAGTACGCCTCGAACTCGGCGATCTCGTCCGGGCCGATCGCCAGGACGTAACGCTCCTGCGATTCGTTGCTCCACACCTGCATGGGCGAGAGCGTGGGATCGTCGCAGGGCACCTTCGACAGGTCGATGATGCCGCCGACGCCCGCGTCGTTGAGGATCTCGGGGATGGCGTTGGAAAGACCACCCGCACCGACATCGTGGATGCTGACGATGGGGTTCTTGTCGCCACGAGCCCAGCACGCGTCGATGACCTGCTGTGCGCGGCGCTCCATTTCCGGGTTATCGCGCTGCACGGAGGCGAAATCGAGTTCCGCACTGGAGGTACCCGACGACACCGACGAGGCGGCACCGCCGCCCAGGCCGATGAGCATGGCCGGACCACCGAGCACGATGACCTTATCGCCCGGGCGCACGTCGCGCTTCTGGACGTGCTGCTCGCGGATGGCGGCGAGGCCACCGGCGATCATGATCGGCTTGTCGTAGCCGCGACGGATGCCCTTCTCGCCCGTCTCCTGTTCGAAGGTGCGGAAGTAGCCACCGAGCGCGGGACGGCCGAACTCGTTGTTGAACGCGGCGGCGCCGAGCGGGCCATCGCGCATGATTTCAAAGGCGCTGGCCATGCGCGGCGGCAACGGACGCGGCGTTTCCCACGGACGCGGCGTACCCGGGATGCGCAGGTGCGACACCGAGAAACCGGTGAGACCGGCCTTCGGCTTGCCGCCGCGGCCCGTCGCGCCTTCATCGCGGATTTCGCCACCGGAACCGGTGGCGGCACCCGGCCACGGCGCGATGGCCGTCGGGTGGTTGTGCGTTTCGACCTTGATGGCGTACGGCGCGCTTTCCTTCACCGTGCGGAACACGCCGTCGTCGGGATTCACGAAGAGGCGGTTGCCCTCGTAGCCCTCGACCACCGCCGCGTTGTCCTTGTACGCGCTGAGCGTGAACTTCGGCGACAGTTTGTGGGTGTTCTTGATCATACCGAACAGGGAGTTTTCCTGTTCCTTGCCGTCCAGCGTCCAGGTGGCGTTGAACACCTTGTGGCGGCAGTGCTCCGAGTTCGCCTGGGCGAACATCATGAGCTCGGCGTCGGTGGGCGCACGGCCCATCTCGCTGTAGCGGTCGGCGAGGTAATCGATCTCGTCGTCGGCCAGGGCCAGGCCCAGGTGCTGATTGGCGGCTTGCAGCGCGCCCTGGGCATCGCTACCCAGTTCCACGCGGCCAATGTCACCCGGCGTACCGACCAGGAACAGGCCCTTTGCTTCGGCAAGGTCATCGAGCGGCGACTGGACCATGGGGTCGCAGAAGGCGGTCATGACCTGCGCGTAGGCCGGGTCGCCTGCCGCCGGCATGCCGGTGACCTGCCAGGCCACGCCACGCTCCACGCGGCTGACGTCGAAGCCAGCGCCGTGCAGGATGTCGGTGGCCTTGCTCGACCAGGGCGAAATCGTGCCAAGGCGCGGCACCACCCAGAAGGTGGCCGGCTCGGGGTTACCTGGCTTGGCTTCCAGCACGGCCAGTAGGCGGGCGCGGGCGTCACCTTCCGGCGGCGTAGCGGCATCCACGAAGTACACGAACCAGGCCGCCTGCACGCGGGTCCCGTGGTGCAGGGACTCCAGGTGGGCGTTCAGGCGTTCGAGGCGAAAAGGCGAGAGGGCGCTCTGCCCGTCGAGTGCGATCATGCGGGGGGATAAGGCGCTGGAGGAAAACGCCTATTCTACATGATGTTGCGGGACAGCATCGGGGTCCGCCCCGATGCCGTAGGAGCCCACCCTGTGGGCGACATCTTTCGCAGAGAAGCCACAGGACCCAGGCGGCGCGGCAAGAGGCGTCGCCCGTAGGAGCCCACCCTGTGGGCGACATGTTTCGCAGAGGAGCCGCAGGGCCCGGACGGTGCGGCGAAGGATGTCGCCCACAGGGTGGGCTCCTACGGGCAACCGGGCTTAGCCGCCCTTGCCAGCGGTGCCGGCCGGGGCCTCGACCGCCTTCAGCAGCTGGGCCGGGCTGAGGTAGCCGCCGACCACGTCGCCGTTCTCGGTGACAACGGTGGGGGTGCCGTTCACGCCAAGGCGCTCGCCCAGTTCGAACTCATCCTTCACCGGGTTGGTGCAGCTGGCCGCCTTGACCGAACCGCCCTTCATCGCCTCGTTGAACGCGTTCTTGCGGTCGGAAGCGCACCAGACCGAGACGGCCTTGGTGTACGAGGGGGTGTCGTTGCCGGCGGTGGTCTTGACGCCTTCGCGCGGCCAGAACACGTATTCGACGGTGATGCCCTTCTTGTTGAACTCATCGATCTGCGAGTGCAACTGGCGGCAGAAGCCGCAATCCACGTCGGTGAACACCGTGACGGTGTGCTTGGGCTGCGCAGCGGCGTAGACCAGCCGCTGGGAAGCCGGCACCTTGGCCAACGCGGCCTTGCGTGTGGCGGCCCAGCTGGCCGCCGAGAGGTCCGTCTGGCTCTTCAGGTCGATGAGGTTGCCGTTGAGCATGTAGCGGCCATCGGCCGACACGTAGACCATGCGACCAGCAGCCACGACCTGGTAGAAGCCGGGCATGGGCGCGGGCGCGATGGAATCCACCGTGATGCCTGGGCCGAGGCCTTCGACGGCATCGCGCACGACCTTGGTGTCATCAGCGGCGGCGGCGCTCATGGCGAACGCGCCAGCCAGGATCGCCGGGAGGATTTTCTTGAACATCGGGTACGGCTCCATGGGGTACCGGGGGATTCCGCGAGCCCAGCTTGGAACGCGTGGGCCGCGATCGGTTCCCCCGATTGTGGCACGAGCGGGTTAGCCGCGGGGGTGATGCTGGGCGTGAAGGCGCTTCAAACCCTCTTTGGCAACAAGCGTATAGATCTGCGTCGTGCTGAGCGCACTGTGGCCCAGCAACATCTGTAGGGCGCGCAGGTCAGCGCCATGGTTGAGAAGATGCGTAGCGAACGAATGTCGCAAGACGTGAGGTGAGACACGTTTACCCGGGATGCCCACTTGCATGGCGTAGCGCTTCACCAGGGTCCAGAACTGCTGGCGAGTCATGGCGTCGCCGCGCTTGGTGAGAAACAGGGCGAGCGGCTGGCTGTGGCCCTTGGCCAACACCGGCCGTGCCTCGGCCATGTAGCGCTCCACGTGGTTCAACGCCTCTTCGCCCACGGGCACCAGGCGGTCCTTTCCGCCCTTGCCGGTGACACGGAGCACGCCCTGGCGCGTGTTCAGGCCGGCCAGGGGCAGATCGACCAATTCCGATACGCGGAGGCCCGAGGAGTACATCAATTCCAGCATGGCGCGATCACGCAGGCCGAGCGGCGTATCGGTATCGGGTGCGACGATGAGCGCCTCGATCTCACGCTCGGCCAGCGCCTTGGGCAGACCACGCGGCATCTTCGGCCGCTGCATTAGCAGGGTCGGGTCTTCCTTCTTGCCCTCGTCGCGCGCCAGCTGCGCGTAAAAGCGGCGGAACGCCGACTGCCGCCGCGCCATGCTGCGCACCGACACCGGTTGGCTGCCGTGATACGCGGAAAGATCTTCGCGCGTCGCCGTGGCGAGGCCATGCCCGCGCGTCTCGAGCCAGCGCGAAAGCTGCACAAGATCACGCCGGTACGCCTCGAGCGTGCGATCGGCCAGGCCATCTTCCGACCACACCCGCTCGATGAAGCGATCGATGAGGCGTGCGTCGTCGGTTTTCGGTTCGGTCTTACTTTCCGTCATGGATCGATGGTCGCACGAGGCCACCGGGAAAACCCATAATGCGACCGACCCCTATTGCGAGGCTGCATGAGCACGATGACCCTACCCGCCCCTGCCTGGCGCCGTTTCGCGGCGATCGTCTACGACGTGCTGGCCGTGGTGGCCATCGTGATGGTGGTGGGGCTGATCGCACAGGTGGCGACGGGCGGCCACGTGGCCGACAGCAAAGGGCATGTGGTCGCGTGGTGGTACCAGCCGTTGCAGGCCGCGGTGGTCGGTGCGTACTTCCTGCTTTCGTGGTTACGAGGCGGGCAGACGCTGGGGATGCGACCGTGGAAGATCCGTGTGGTGTCGCGCGAGGGCGGACCCGTTGGCGTGAAACAGGGCCTGGTCCGGCTCGTGGTTGCCGGGCTACCCGTGCTGCTGCTGATGCTCTACAGGGTCACGTCGCTGCAGGTGGCCCTGTGGGCACCGGTCGTGGGCTGGGCCGTGATCCTGCTGCCATCACTCGTCGATGCGCGTCACCGCGGGCTGCACGATATGGCCGCCCGCACCGAGATTCACGCTTACTTGAACTGATCGCTCGCCGGCACCCATGAGCCGTTGCTCTGCGGTGCGCCCTGCACGTTGATTTTGATCGTAGGTTCGCAGCCGGGCGGCGGTGGGCCGCCCGCGACACGTGCGGTCGTGCAGAACGCCGTGTTGTCGATGGGCTGGCTAGTCGGAGCCACCGTTGAAGCGTTCGCCGGCGGCAGATTGTCGGCAAGTGGCTTCGATGCCAGGGTCTGGTTCTTCACCAGCTTGTCGGGCTCGGACGGCTTCGGCGGCGGATCACCACCGCAGCCAAGGGTGAACAGCGAGATGGCCTGCTTCATCGCGCCGCCCGACGCGCCCGGACCTGCCTGGCAGTTGATCCGCACGCCGCGCGGCAACGGGATGGTGAACTTCACCGTCGTCGCTTCGACGCCGTGGCGTAGCGCGGTATCGACCGAGCTTTCGCCCTTCGGCGTCCACGCGTCATCGAAGCGCGTGGCTTTGTAATCGATATGCACGTGCGCACCGTTCTGCGGCACGACGTTGCCGCGGGGCTTCAGTTCGACGTAAGCGCCGACCTGGCCCGCCTTGTCGCCCTGCCCGCCAACCACGCCGTCGCTGCGCTGCGACGTGCCGTTCGCGCCGGTGAGGCGCTCGCCTTCATCCGCGCCCTTCGCGGCGCCCGGCTTGCCGGTATCAGCCGCAGCGCCCGGCGTGTTGGTACCTGCGTTGGCCGCCGTCGTGTCACCTGCCGCAGATGGCGCGCCAGGGGTACTTTCCTTCGCAGCGGTGCTCGTATCGTTCGTGGCTTTGCCCGCTTCGTTCTGCGCCTGCGCCGCGGCTTCGCCGGCCGCGTTATCGCCCGGCGCCTGGCCCGGGGGCGCGGGCGTGACGTCTTCACCGGCCACCGGGCGCTGGATATCGCCCGGCGTGACCGTCGGCGCCTGCACGACCGGCCGCGCGACGTCAGCCACAGGCGCGGAGGGCGTTGGGCGCGCCGTGGCATCCGGGAGCGGTACGGCTTCGAGTTCCGCCTCAGCCTGTACCGCAGGCGCGCGCACGTTTTCCACGGCGACCTTCGGTGGCACGGGGCGCGGCAGGTCGGGTGTGACCGTCGGCACAGGCGGGGCCGTCGGCTCCTGCGAGATCGCAGGCAGCGGCGTGTCCTGGGGCGTCGGCGGCGCCGAGGACCCCTGCACTTCGGGGCGCGGCACGCTCGCCAGCGTCATCGTGGTGGTGGGAACCGGCGTCGTCTTTTCCGCAGTGATCTGCGGCGGCACGGGCGTGACCGCCGGCTGCGAGGCGGGGATCGGCGGCAGCGACAACGAAGCGGGCGGCGGCATCGGCGTGGTGCCTTCCGCCTGCGCCTTCCGCACGGGCTCGGGCTGGAAGCGCGGTGGGGTCACTTGGGGCTTGGGCGTATCGACGGCCAGATCCGGCGGCGCAGGCGTCGGCACCGGGACCTGTTCCAGATCAGGTTGCTTCGGCGGCGCGGTCGGTTGGACCAACGGTTTCTCGGCCACGGCCTGCACGCTCGGCGGCGGCGCGGTGAGCTTCACATCGGGCTTGACCTGCGGGGGCGGCGCCGCCGGCACGGCGATAGCAGGGAGTGCCTTGTTTGCCGACGCCACGGCGGCCGCATGTGAGCCGCGCGACGCACGGCTCGCCACGGCCTTGCTGCTCGCCTTCTTCGCTTTGGCGACAGGCGCCTTCGACGGCGTACCGCGCACGGGCGGCACCGGCGGGGGCGGCTTGTCGATCAGGCGTACCTGCAATGCATCCGGGTTGTCCGGCTCCGGCGGGGGCGGCGGCAGGTCGTAGGCCGGGCCCAGGATCATGCCGAACAGGAACACGATGTGGATGATGAGCGTGCCCACCCAGCCGGCGATCCGGCGCAGGCTCGGGTTCGGCTTCTGGCGCAGCTGGCGGCGATAGACGAGCGCCTGCATCGCCGCATCGCGCGGCGACATGGGCAACGCGGGGTCGCCGGCCTCGCGATCGCTGTCCGGTGTGTACTGGGTAGGCATCGGGCGCTAGTGTCCACGCTGGGCGTGCGGGGCACAATCATCGTCCGATGGTGGCCTGCAGCGCTCTCGCGAGAGGCGTCGCCCACAGGGTGGGCTCCTACCGTGTTTTTCTGTCTTGTTCGGCTTTTTCCTGGTCGATCGCCTTTAGCGGTACGTCGCTCGGGCAACCCTGGGGCAGCGGCTTGTCGGCGCGGAAGGCGGCGATGCACTCTGCCTCGCTCGGCGGCTTCACTACGTCAGGACCATCGGCCAGCGAGTGCGTCGGTGCCATGTTGAGGCGGCCGTCGGCGGACTTCGGCGGCGGCTTCGGCGGATCCTCGCCGCGACAACCGACCGGCAGCACGAAGAACACCGTGGCGCAGTTGATCCGCGTGCCACCGACGTTGACCTCCTTCTTCAGCGTCGTCGCTTCCATCGCCTTGCGGATGCCGCCGTTGAGCACGTTTTCGTTATCCGGCGCCCAATCCTTTTCGAACTTGGTTTCCTTGTAGGTCACCGGGCCCTTGTGGGCCATCACGCCGGCATCGTCGGTCGGCTTCCGGGCGACGAAATCGGCCTGCGTGGTCGGTGCCGAGGTGGGTGCCGGCGCGAGGTGCACCTGGCCGTCCTTGCCAAACAGCGAAGGTGCGGGCGCCGGGGGTGGTGCCTCGTTTTCGGCAGGCGCGGGCGTCTTCACCGGCTCCTTCGGCTTGGGCGCGGGCGGTTCCGGCCGCGTGGCCTCGGGCGAGCGCACCTTCGGTGGCGGCTCGCTCACCGGGGGCGGCGGGGGCACATTCGCCTGCGGGGGCGGGGGCGCCGTGGGCTCGATAAAACGCACTTCCAGCACGTCAGCCTTGTCCACCGGCTTCGCATAGTCCGCGAACGGCCGCGGCTGCATCTCGTACTGAACCAGCAGGATGATGAGGATGTGCAGAAGCAGCGTGCCGACGATGGCCAGGACGGCCCGTACCGGGTCGTGCGGCGGCTTGCGGTGGCGGATGGCACGCAGGGCGCGAATCGTCTCCGGATCGATCGGATGCAGCCCATGGCGCGCCGTCGCCTCCGGCGGTAACCGGTGCGATTCGACGTACGGCGGGGGCGCCTTGCCTGGGTAATGCACGCTAGCGGGGGATCCGGACGGGACGGGAGGATAGCCATACAGCTTAGCGCGGTAGCCTGACCGCGCCTTAAGCCTGCGCCTACAGACACCACCCCCGAAAGAAGATTCCCTCCCCTCTTGATTCCTCCCTCCGATCGGAGAAGGCTTGGAAGGACAGGGGACCGCCATCCTTACGGAGGGTCGCATCGTGTCGCCATCCACGGAACGCATCCGCAGTCTGTCACTCGCCGGCCACGCCGGGGCCGGCAAGACCACCTTGTTCGAAGCCATGCTCCACGCCGGCGGCGTGCTCAACAGCATGGGCAGCGTGGAACGAGGCAGTACCGTCTCAGATAACGACCCCATGGAACGCGCCAGGGGTCACTCGATCGACGCCTCGATCGCCTCGATCGAGCGCAATGGCTTTCGCATACACCTCGTCGATACCCCGGGCTACGCGGATTTCCGCGGACCCGCACTGGCTGCGCTTTCGGCCACCGATACCGTCGCCATCGTGGTGAACGCAGCAAACGGCATCGAACACGGCACGCGCAGCATGATGGCGCACGCGAAGGAGCGCGGCCTTGCCCGCCTCATCATCGTGAACCGCATCGACGCCGAAGGCGTGGACCTGCCGCTGCTGGTCGACGAAATCCGCACGGAATTCGGCACGGAGTGCCTGCCTGTGAACCTGCCCGCCGCGCACGGTCACGCTGTACGGGATGCCTTTTTCCAGGACAAGGGCGAGACGGATTTCTCCTCGTGCGGCGAAGCGCACCAGCAGCTGATCGATCAGGTGGTAGAGATCGATGATGACGTGATGGAGCACTACCTCGACGGCGGCGAACACGCGCTATCCGCCACGGAACTGCATGATGCGCTTGAGCACTGCTTGCGCGATGGGCACCTGGTGCCGATCGTCTTCACCAGCGCACGTGATGGCGTGGGTGTCACGGAGCTGCTCGAACTGGTTGAGCGGATACTCCCCTGCCCCAGCGAAACCAACCCACCGCCGTTCCACGACGACAAGGGCATCCGCTTCGATGTGAACGCCGATGCCGGCAAGCATGTCGTGGCTGACGTGTTCAAGATCGTCAATGATCCGTTCGTCGGCAAGCTGGGCGTGTTTCGCGTGTGGCAAGGCACGGTGCGGAAGGATTCGCAGCTACTGGTCGATGATGGCCGCAAACCGTTCAAGGTAGCCCACCTTTTCCGCTTGAAAGGCAAGGACCACGTGGAAGTGGATGAAGCCTTGCCGGGCGATATCGTGGCGGTCGCGAAAGTGGATGACATCCATTTCGATGCCGTGCTGCACGATGCCGCCGACGAAAACCGTATCCACCTGCAAGCGTGCCCTTATCCCTCGCCGATGTTTGGCCTGGCCGTCGAGCCCGCGCATAAGGGGCAGGAGCAGAAGCTGGCCCAGGCATTGGCACGGCTGGCCGAGGAGGATCCGTGCTTCGTCGTCGAACACCACGCCGAAGTGAACCAGACCGTGATCCGCGGCCTTTCCGACCTGCACCTGAAACTGATGCTAGAGCGGATGAAGTCGCGCTATGACGTGGATGTCGTTACCCATCCACCACGTATCGCCTACCGCGAGACCATCGGTGGCCACGCCGAGGGCCACCACCGCCACAAGAAGCAGACCGGCGGCGCGGGCCAGTTTGGCGAGGTGTTCCTGCGCGTGGAACCGCTGGAGCGCGGCGCGGGCTTTGTGTTCGCGGATGAGACCAAGGGCGGCGTTATCCCGAACCAGTTCATGCCGGCCATCGAAAAAGGCATTCGCCAGGCCATGGATGCGGGCGCCGTGGCGGGCTACCCCATGCAGGACGTGCGCGTGTCGGTGTACGACGGCAAGCACCATCCGGTCGATTCGAAGGAAGTGGCCTTCATCAGCGCCGGGCGGAAGGCGTTCCTCGATGCGGTTTCGAGGGCGCGGCCCGTCGTGCTGGAGCCCGTGGTGGATCTGGAGGTGTCGATTCCCGATCCCTCGGTGGGCGATGTGACCGGCGGGCTGGCCTCGCGGCGTGCGCAGATCATGGGCACCGATTCATTGCGTGGCGGTGAGACGCTGATCAAGGCCCGTGTTCCCCTGGCCGAACTGGCGGATTTCCCGACCCAGCTGAAGGCCATGACCGGTGGCCAGGGCCGTTACGCGATGGATTTCAGCCATTACGACACGGTGCCACCGGGGGTGCAGCGGAAGCTCGTGGAGATGTGGAAACCCAAGGCTGAGGAAGACTGACAGCGCTCTATCGTAGGAGCCCACCCTGTGGGCGACGCCTTTCGTCCAGCCGCCACAGGGCCTGTGGCTCTTTCGCGAAAGATGTCGCCCACAGGGTGGGCTCCTACGGATTAACGATCAGGCGGCTTTGCGCTTGGGCTTCAGCATCGTGCCGGTGCACTTGGGCGAGCCGCAGCGGCAGGCCCAGATCTTCTTCAGGCGCGCGGTGTGCGGCATGTCGAGCGTGATGCCGTAGTCGTACGTGAGCTCTTCGCCTGGGGCGATATCGCGGATAGCCTCGATCATCACCTTGTCTTTCTTCGAATCCTTGCCCGGCTCGTCTTCGACGATGACCGCCTGGCAGTTCGGATCGCAGCCGTAGTTGATCCAGCGCGCAGTGTTGCCGTGGCTGTTGCCATCGACGATCCAGGTGTCATTGAGCGTGAACAGGAACGTGTGGCCGGTTTCGCCGCCATCGCCGTACTTCTTGTCGGCCTGGGCGTGGGTAATGCGATCGCCCTTGTACTCGACGACGTCCTCGCCAGCCTTGATGGGGGCCACGGCGAAAACGCCGTTGCCGTGGATGGGGGAGCGGCGCGCGACAATGCGTCGTGTCATGGGTAAATAATCGTCATGGAAGGCAAAGCAGGATGATGCCTGCTCGGGCCTCCCTTGTGAACCGCGTTTGAAACGCCGTCTCGCGCATGCAGGCCGCCGGGCGCTACCATCGAACAAGTGTTCGACGCCCGAAACCCAGGGAATGACCTTGATGCGACGCTTTCCGTTCCTCCGCATGGCCGCACTCGCCAGCCTTGCCCTCCTCGCCGGTTGCGGCCCGGAGAAAAAGAGCGTGTTTCCGCCAGCGGTCACACTGCAGGAGGTCGCCGCGAAACCGGGTAGCCCCTGGCACCTGACCCTGCGCGTGCGCAACAACAGTTACGGCGGCATGTCGTTCGATCGCTTCCAGGGCACCCTGCAGGTCGGCCAGCTCGGCGGCGTGCTGCTTGATGCGAAGCTCGACCAGGATATTCCCTCGTTCGCTGCCGACGTCACCCGCGTCGACATCCTGCCCACGCCCGAGATGGCGAAGGCACTGGCCGAGCTCGCCGCCAAAGGCAGCTCCGGCGCCCTGCCCTACACCATCGAGGGCAGCGTCACCGCCACGCCTGAAAAAGAAGACAAGCCTCGCACCTTTGCTGTGCACGGCAAGAGCTGGCTATCGCCGGTGCCCGGCATCCCCGATACCTACCGCTCGCCCTGACCCTATCCCTAGCTCACTTCCGCCAGGATCCCCATGACGATCTACAAAGCTCCGCTCAATGACATGCGCTTCGCGCTCTACGACGTGCTCGGCGCCGAAGCGGTCCTCGCCCGCCTGCAGGGCGGCGAAGCGCACAACCGCGAGCTGTTCGATGCCGTGCTGGATGAGGCCGCCCGTTTCAACGAACAGGTGCTGGCCCCGCTGAACGCCTCGGGCGATGCCGAAGGCTGCCACTACGACAAGGCCACCGCGACGGTCACGACGCCGAAGGGCTTCAAGGAAGCCTACAAACAGTACGCCGAGGGCGGCTGGGCCGGCCTTACCGCGGATGAAAAATGGGGCGGCCAGGCGCTGCCAGCCGTGCTTGGCGCACTCACCAAGGAAATGATCGACTCGGCCAACCTGGCCTGGGGCATCTACCCGCTGCTCTCGCACGGCGCTACCGATGCGCTCGAACACCACGGCGATGCGTGGCAGCAGGAGACCTTCCTGAAGCCGCTGGTGGAAGGCCGCTGGACCGGCACCATGTGCCTGACCGAGCCGCAGGCCGGCTCCGACCTGGGCCTGCTGAAGACGCGCGCCGAACCCAACGCCGATGGCAGCTATAGCGTCACCGGCACCAAGATCTTCATCAGCGCGGGTGAGCACGATTTCGCCGAGAACATCATCCACCTTGTGCTCGCCCGCCTGCCCGACGCGCCGGCCGGCAGCCGCGGCATCTCGATGCTGGTGGTGCCGAAGTTCAAGGTGAACACCGACGGCTCGCTCGGCGAGCGTAACCAGGCGGCCGCCGGTGCCATCGAGCACAAGATGGGTATCAAGGGTTCCGCCACGTGCGTGATGAACTTCGATGGTGCGCAGGGTTGGCTGATCGGCCCCGCCCATAAGGGCCTCATGGCGATGTTCACCATGATGAACGCGGCGCGCCTCGCCGTCGGCATCCAGGGCCTGGCCGTCTCCGAGCGCGCCCTGCAGAACAGCCTGAACTACGCCCGCGAACGCCTGCAGATGCGCGCGCTCTCCGGCCCGAAGCTCCCGGAAAAGCCGGCCGATCCGCTCACCGTGCATCCCGATGTGCGGCGCATGCTGCTCACCCAGCGCGCGTTCGTCGAAGGCGGCCGTGTGCTCGCCGCGTACGCGGCGCTGCAGAGCGATATCGAAGCGCGCGATCCCGATGAAGCCACGCGCAAGCAGGCGGGTGAGTTGCTGTCATTCCTGATCCCGATCACGAAAGGCCTGCTCACCGAAGCGGCGCAGGAGTGCACCAAGGAAGCCCTGCAGATCTTCGGCGGCCACGGCTTCATCGCCGAGCACGGCATGGAGCAGTTTGTCCGCGACGCCCGCATCATCACGTTGTACGAAGGCACCACCCAGATCCAGGCGCTGGATTTGCTCGGACGCAAGATCGTGCAGCTACAGGGCGCGGGCCTGAAGCATTTCCTCGGCGAGATCTCGGCGTTCTGCCACGCCAACGCGGCGAACGATGCCGTCAAGGCGTACATCGCTCCGCTCGCCACGGCCGCCAAGGCATGGGGCGACCTGACCCTGGATATCGCGGGCAAGGCCCAGGCCAACCCCGAGGAGCTGGGCGCGGCCGCCGTGGATTACCTGTACTACTCCGGCTACATCACCCTGGCTTACTTCCTGGCCCGCAGCGTGCTGGCCGCCGAGGGCAGCGCCCTGCTCAATGCCGAGGGCAAGCAGGCCAAGCGCGATACGGCGAATTTCTACTTCGCCCGCATCCTGCCGCGCATCCACCTGCACAAGGCCGCGATCGACGCCGGCGTGGCCACGCTGCCCGAGGTGCTGTAACGGCTGCGGGTCGCGCTGTAGGAGCGCGCTTGCGCGCGATCGGGTCTGCCTCGAGCACCCATCGCGCGCAAGCGCGCTCCTACCACAGCGGCCTGGGGACTTTTCCCGGCCCGCGTTCAGGTGTAGAAGTGGTCTGGCCCGGACCTCCCAAGCCAACCACGGTTCCCGAAACGATGAGCGACCCAGCGTTCCTGATTCGTCTCGCAGAGAGCGACGACGATGATTTCATTCTTGGCCTGGTCCACCGGTTCATCCACTTCCCGCTGCCCAACGGCCGCACCAAGACCGATTGCCTGAAAGGCATCGAGGCCGATCTGGTCCGTCATCTGGATGAGCAACCCTCCAACAGCTACATCTTTGTCGCCGAGAACGATGACGGCGATACGGTGGGTTTCATCCATCTGCAGAAGACCAAGGATTTCTTCACCCACCGGGATAACTGCCACATCTCGGACATCGCGGTGCATGAGAAGTACGAAGGGTCCGGTGTCGGCAAGGTACTGCTCGACCACGCTTATGCCTGGGCGAAGGAACACCACTGCCAGTTCGTGACCCTCGCGGTGTTTCCCGGCAACGAGCGCGCACGCGATCTCTACGTGAAGCACGGCTTCGATACCGACCTGGTACGCATGGCGCGCCCCGTCCGCTGAGCGCCCCTGTAGGAGCCATAAAAAAGGGCCGCCCGGTGGGCGGCCCTTTTTAGTTCGCAGCGTAGAACGCGATGGGATCAGGCGTTGGCCTTCGCACCATCTTCCACGGTTTCGCGCTTGTCGAGGCGAGCGGCCATGCGGTCGATGTTCGCCAGCGACACCAGGTGTGCGTAGATCCAGCCGAACGCGCCTTCGCGCAGGAACTCACCGGCGACCTTCTCGTCCAGCTTGCGCAGCTTTTCTTCGTTGATCACGAAGAGGCCGTTGAGGTTGATGCCACGGCCTTCCTTTTGCAGGGTGATGGTGCGCGGCTCGAGCAGGTCGTGCTCGCGCAGCTTGCCCATGAACCACTGGGTACGGGCCACGTGGTCCTGGAACTCGCCCAGGAAGTTCACGGCATTGGTGAGGGCCGGGGCATCGGTGCCGTCTTCGTTGAAGAGGCGCTCGCCTTCGGTCTCGTTGAAGCCTTCGTAGGCTTCGTCGAGGAACACGGTGAAATCGTCACCCTCGGTGCCGGCCGGCTTCTCAGCCAGCACGAACGGGTAGCGGCGGACGAAAGCCGGGATATAGATGCCCTGCTCCCAGAAGCCGTTCTCGCCGATCAGCAGGTTTTCGCCCTGGCGCAGGCCGAGCAGCGCCATCGGGCCCGCGTCTTCGATGGTGTTGCCAGCGAAGAGGATCGGGAAATCGCGCGCGGCCGGGGCGAACTCCACGCCGGTAAGCGGCACGGAGTGTGCCTTGGCGGCGAAATGGATGTTGTTCACGGCCTTCAGGCGAAGGTCGCGGTGGGCGGTGCGGTTGAGTGCAACCGGACGCTCGTAGAAAAGCACTTCTGCCACTTTCATTCCCTCTAGGACCCGCCTGGCCTGGGAAGCCACCCCGGCCCCCCTTCCAAACCCCGCGGGCTCGAATCGAACGCCCACTATATCAGCGGCGAGTGACAGGAAAAGCCCCGCAAGAAGCGTACCGGGCCGATGCTTTTCTGTCGTAATTGTGGGGTATGCTCGGGTCAACGCCCCTTGTGGGGCGGGGCCGGCACCCTGGCCCGCACGAAGTTCGGCTTGCTGGAACGCTCTTTCGCGTAGGTGAAGGACGAGACTAGATGACGATGGAAGTGCTCCAAGAGGACCTCCCCAAGGTGGCGGCACTGCACGCCACACGGGTCCTTTCGCTCGACGCCTCGGGGCGGATCCTTGACTGGATCAGCTGGCAGGACGCCGTCTGCCTTTATGTCCGCGGCGTGGTGGCCTGGACCCTGGGCGACCCCTGCGTCACCGTCCGCGGCGGCATAAGCCGGGCCTCCGGCCTGCGCAGCAGCCTGGAACTGCACCCCATCGTGGCCAGCACCGGCCACTGCCGCGACCACGCCATCGACCCGGCGCCGGCCCTCACCAACACCGCCCTGTTCGCCCGCGACCGGCATATCTGCCTGTATTGCGGCCACCAGTACACCCGCCACGAGCTCACCCGCGACCACGTGATGCCGCTCTCCAAACGGGGCGCCGATGAGTGGGAGAACGTGGTCAGCGCCTGCCTGGCCTGTAACCTGCGCAAGAGCAACCGTACCCCGCAGCAGGCCAACATGCCGCTTCTGGCCGTGCCATACCGGCCCAGCTGGGTCGAGCACCTGATCCTCTCCAACCGCAACATCCTGGCCGACCAGATGGAGTTCCTGGTGAGCCACCTGCCGCGGGATCGCAGGCCCGGCTGAACCCTGCCCGCCTTTTGCCCGCAAGGATTCACACCCCGTCCCTTGCCCCAGCCCCGCCTAGGGCGAACAATACGGGTATGAACGACCTTTCCCATTACCCCTATCTGGCGCAGATCGAATCGCCGGAGGATCTCCGCCGTTTCCCGGCCGAGGAACTGCCGGCGATCGCCGATGAGCTGCGCCGCTACCTGATCGAGGCCGTCGCCTCGTCGGGCGGCCATTTCAGCTCGGGGCTGGGCGTGCTGGAGCTCACCGTGGCCCTGCACCACGTGTTCGAGACCCCAAAGGATCGCCTCGTCTGGGACGTGGGCCACCAGTGCTACCCGCACAAGATTCTCACCGGCCGCCGGGACCGGATCACCACGATCAAGAAGAAGGACGGCCTGGCCCCCTTCCCCCGCCGCGACGAGAGCGAGTACGACACCTTCGGCGTCGGCCACTCCTCCACCTCGATCTCGGCCGCGCTGGGCATGGCGATCGCCCTGCAGCGCCGTGGCGATAACCGCAAGGTCGTCGCGGTGATTGGCGATGGCGCCTTCACTGCCGGCATGGCCTTCGAAGCCATGAACCACGGCGGTGACGTCGAGCCGAACATGCTGGTGATCCTCAACGACAACGGCATGTCGATCAGCGAAAACGTGGGCGCCATGACCAAGATGGCCGCCCGCGCCATGTCCAGCCGCACGCTCAACGCCTGGCGCGAGCGCGCCAAGAAGGCCATGCCGCGCGAATCCTTCTTCGGCCGCTTCTTCAAGCGCTGGGAAGAGCACGCCAAGGGCATGCTGGTGCCGTCCACCCTGTTCGAAGAGCTGGGCTTCCACTACACCGGCCCGATCGACGGCCATAACATCGGCCAGCTCGTCCAGGCCCTCGAAACGGTGAAGGATTTGCCGGGTCCGCAGCTCCTCCACGTCATGACAACGAAGGGGAAGGGCTACGAACCTGCCGAAAAGGCACAGATCGAGTACCACGCCGTGGGTCCGTTCGACCCCGTCGCCGGTCTCGTGAAGAAGGGTGCGCCGGCCAAGCCGACCTATACCGACATCTTCAGCGACTGGCTCTGCGACCAGGCCGCCGCCGACGAGCGCCTGCTCGGCATCACCCCCGCCATGCGCGAGGGCTCCGGCCTGGTACGTTTCTCGAAGGAATACCCGCAGCGCTACTTCGACGTGGCGATTGCCGAGCAGCACGCGGTGACGCTTGCCGCGGGCATGGCCGTGGAAGGGGCGAAGCCGGTGGTCGCGATCTACTCGACGTTCCTGCAGCGCGCCTACGACCAGGCCATCCACGACGTGGCCCTGCAGAACCTGGATGTCACTTACGCGATCGACCGCGCGGGTGTCGTCGGCCCCGATGGCGCCACGCATTGCGGCAGCTTCGACATGTCGTTCCTGCGCATCCTGCCGAACATGGTGGTGATGGCACCGGCCGATGAAAACGAATGCCGGATGATGCTGAGCACGGGCTACGCCTATCACGGCCCCGCCGCCATTCGTTACCCGCGTGGTACCGGCCCGGGCGCCAAGATCACCGAAGGCCTGGAAACCCTGCCGATCGGCAAGGGCGAAGTGCGCCGTCGCGGCCATCATGGCCTGGCCATCCTTTCGTTCGGCACGATGCTCGCGCCCGCCGCGGTGATCGCGGCTGAGGTCGATGCGACGCTCGTGAACATGCGTTTCGTGAAACCGCTCGATGAAGAGCTCATCCTCGAGATGGCACGTACGCACGAAGCGCTGGTGACGATCGAAGACAACGCGGTCGCCGGTGGTGCTGGCGCTGGCGTGGCTGAGTTCCTCGCCTCGAAGGGCGTGACCGTACCCATCTTCCACCTCGGCCTGCCCGATGTTTATCTCGAGCACGGCAGCCGCGAGGAAGTGCTGACGATGGCGGGATTGGACCTGCCGCAGATTCGCGCGGCGATTCGTGGGCGATTCCCGCAGTACGTGGCGACGGCGGTGGCTAGCGCCGGCTAACGCTCCTCCGGGCGAGGCAAAAAAGGCGCCTGGCAAGCGCAACATGTACCACCTGGCGCGTCCGCTGTGTTCCTACGATGTTGGCAACAGGAGCATACAAAGGACGCATCATGCAGCAGGTGGGACGCTTGCCCGACGCCGGTCGGGCGGGCATCACTGCGGATGGCGACAGCGCGAGCCATCCGAACGACATCCGTGTGGAAGACGACTGGCAAGCCGGCCATCAGGGGCGGGTAAAACGATCGCCAGGCGTCGACGGTGGCTTCGACGATCTTTCTGACACCGTTTTCTTCGTCACAATGGGCGCAGCTATGGGCGCCTCGGGCCGCCCAAGCCAGCAGGATCTCCTGACGGGTGGCAGCGGTCTGCCGGGCCTGGCGGGCATCGATATCCCGCCCAAGCCGACGAACCATAGCGACGCCAGCACCTCGACCTCGCCAGGCTCGCGCTTCGGCGGCGGGTTTGTGAACCGCGCGAAGTCGGAGCTCGGCACCGAAGAAAATAAGGGGGTTTACGAAAAGGACGGCAAGCAATGGGTCGTGCTCGCCGATCGGCCCGGAGCGTGGCAAGTGGGCCACGGTGACGATGGTCGCCTTCGTCTTGTCAGCAAGCGTTCGGGACAACCTGCCGGCCCTGCCATCAAGCTGCGCCGTGGTGGCGATGCGTTCGTGACCGATCTCGATGAGCGATACGACCCTGTCAAACCCAGGGACAGGCAGGCGAAATACTACGGCCCCAGTGAAACGAACAGCGCCCTCCTCCGCCAGAAGAAGCTCGCCGAACTCGGCCTGCCACACACACCGGTTTCCGCAGACATGGATGCAGCATTGCAACGTGAGATAAGGCGCGACGGCGAAGCGCATCTGGATGACTCGTATCGAAGATTGCAACGGCGCGCAGGTGAGGCGGAAAAGCCCCCTCAGGCGAAACTCTGGGACGAGATGTCCGATCAGCAACTTGCACAAGGACTACTCGACGGCGTCCCAGGGCTGGTCGTGGGCGAGCGCCATTCGTCGTCAATCAATCGCGACTTCCTCGTCGATCAGATGGAAACGTTCAAGAAGTCAGGGGTCACCGATCTCTACCTCGAACTGCGCAGGGAGGAATATGGTCCCGCCCTGGACGCGCTGGATCGCCATGGCACGGAAAGCCCCGAACTTCTGGCGCTCGGTTCGAAGACAGGAAGTGGTGCATCGTATCTCGACGTGATCAGGGCAGCCCACAAACAAGGTATTCGAGTCCATGCCGTTGACTCGGCTATCGCCAGCGACCCGGGCGGCAATGGCGCAAGCGCGTCTGTTGAAAACCGCATGTATGCGTTCAACAACCTCGCCGTAGAGACGATCAAAGATGACCGGTCCAGCTGGATTCCGCGCGGAAAGTTCCTCGTTCTGGCTGGCGAAAGACACGTAGGGACGACAACGGTGGGCGGCCTATCCATTCCCGGCATCGCAAACGCGCTCGGTGCACGTAGTTTCAGGATGGAACCGCCTGCCAGCGTCGCCGGGCCCCGGATCGACCCCTATTCGCCCATGGATCAGCGACGATTTGACGGAACCGAGCTCAGGACAACCTTCGATGTGATCGCGCATCAGCGTAGTTAAGCCCCCCGCGCTGGGGAAATGCCCGCCTCGCACCACGCTGAGTCACATGCCCGCCGCTAGCGTCGGGCGGACTGCGCGCCCGTCACGCGGTCACGATCTTCGAGATCGCGCGCGGTGAAGCAATCTTTCCACAGCGATGCATCGAACAGGGCGCGGGCAACCGCGCCCTGGTTGTATCCGTGCTCGAAAAGCAACCAGCCATCGTGGGTGAGATGCGCCGGTGCACCGGCGATGATGCGGCGGATGTCATCGAGACCATCGGCACCCGATGACAACGCGGAACGTGGTTCGAAGCGGAGATCACCCTTCACCAGATGATCGTCGGCTTCCTCGATGTAAGGCGGATTACTGACGACGATGTCGTAGCGTTCGCCGTCGACGGCGCTAAACCAATCGCTGTGCTGGAATCCCACCCGAAGACCCAGGTTGCGTGCATTGCGCTGGGCAACGGCGAGTGCGGCTTCGCTGGCATCTACCGCATGCACCGTTGCGTCGGGGCGCTCCTTGGCGATCGCTAGAGCTATCGCGCCACTACCCGTGCCGAGATCGAGCAGGCGGCCGCCTTCGGGCAGGCGCGCGAGTGCCAGCTCGACGAGCAGCTCGGTTTCCGGCCTTGGAATCAACGTAGCCGGCGTGACCTCAAGAGGCAGCGACCAGAAGTCGCGACGGCCGGTAATGTAGGCGACGGGCTCGCCCTTCACACGGCGATCCACGAAGGCATTGAACCGCGCTTCCTCCCCAGCCGGCATGCCGTCATCCGCATGGGCGAAGAACCAAGCGCGGTTAACCCCCAGGGTATGCGCCAGCAACAGCTCGGCCTCGAGGCGGTCGCCCAAGGCATGGCTAGCGGAGCGCAGGATCGTGCGGATATCGGTCATGGGCGCATTCTACCGGCCTGCCCCGCCTACAATGCGCGGATGCTGCGCCCCTTCCTCATCGCGACCGCCCTGCTGTGCCTCACGGCCTGCCATGCCACGTTCTTCGCCGGCATCAATGCGACCGAGTCGGGCAAGGGTGTCGTCGCGCACCCGGGGCTGGTCTACGACGCGGAACACCATCTCGCGCTGGATGTGTATGCCCCGCCCCATGCCGAACATGCCCCGGTGGTCGTCTACTTCTTCGGCGGCGACTGGCAGGAAGGCGAGCGGCAATGGAACCGCTGGATGGGCGAGGCGTTGGCGAAAGACGGCATCGTGGCGGTCATCCCGGATTACCGGCTGTGGCCGGCTGTCGGCATGGCGGGTTTCCTGACCGATGCGGCCAACGTCGTGCGCTGGGTACATGACCACGTGGGTGAATACGGCGGTGCCCCGGACGACATGTTCCTGATGGGTCACTCCTCCGGCGGCCATGTGGCGGCGATGCTCGCGACCGACGACCAGTGGCTAGGGAAGGTGGGTATGAAACCTCGTGACCTCGCTGGCTGGATCGGCGTCGCTGGCACCTACGACTTCCTCCCGATCGATGACGACGCCGACTACGTCGGCATGTTCGGCACGAGCCCGACCGAGCAGGCGGCATCGCAGCCCGTCAATTTCGTCGATGGGGATGAACCGCCGGCCCTGCTGCTCCAGGGCGAGAAGGACACCGAGGTCTATCCGTCGGAAGCCGTGTCGATGGCGGCCCATTATGAGGACGCCGGGGAACCGGCCGAACTGCACCTCTACCCTGGCGTGGGTCACGAGGGCTTGCTGCTCACCTTCGGACCGATGTCGCACCGCGCGCCGGCACTGGCAGATACGGTAGATTTCATCCGTCGCCATCCTGGCCACTAAAGGGACACCCGATGGACCGGAATCGGCTGCTGTGTTTCGGACTCCTTGGCCTGGCGAGCACGTCGGCCATGGCCTTCATCTCTTCCCCGCCGAGCGGATGGCCACCTAAACGCCCTCCCCTCACCACAGAGCAATACAGGTCGGAAAGAGCCGAACAGAAGCGGAAGGAGATCGACGCGATCTTCGCAGAGATCGATTACAAAGAGCTCCCAGTTCCCGCTGAAGCCCGATGGGAGCGGTCGGGCGATACGGCTCACATCAGGTCGGTGGATGGCCGCGGGACTCTGCTGCTTTACGACATCCACGGAACCGATGCACTAGGCGTGCTCAATGCCCCCGCTTTGCCGTGCCTGTCGCAAGGGCCAGAGCTTTATCGTATCGGCGGCAAACCCATGCGATTGGTGCACGCCTGTCTCGGCGACGAACACGCTGCCGTACCGTCGACGGCGGCCGCACGCAAAGCCTTGCTCGCGCATATCGCGTCACGGGATGCCCTGGAGATCATCCGGCCCGACGGAACCACCATGCACTTTGATCTGCGCGGCCTCGCCAGTGCGCGGGATCGGTTGAGCTATTTGCGTCGCTTCCGACCACTGGCTCAGCGCGTGCCACCCGCCTGGCAGCCCGACACCATCAGCATTGACTGAAGCTCACGAAGCGCTACGCTCACCTTCACACCTCATCGGTAAGCTGCATCCATGATTCGCTTGCTGCTCGCCCTATCCGTTGTGCTCCTTCTTTCCGGCTGCCAGGCTGCGCTATTCGGCGTGGTGAATGCACGCCAACCTCCGGGTGATGCGATAGCGCACCCGGGCATTCCCTTCGATGCCTCGTTGGCACTGGACGTCTACGCGCCCAAGGATGCGAAGAACGCGCCTGTCGTCGTGTTCTTCTACGGCGGCAGCTGGAGCAGCGGCAAGCGGCAGTGGTACCGCTGGGTGGGCGAATCACTCGCCGCACAAGGCATCGTGGTAGTGATACCTGATTACCGCACCTGGCCGCGCGCGAAGCTCGATGGGTTCATGGACGATGCGGCCCATGCCGTCCAATGGGCCAAGGCGCATGCCAGCCAGTACGGCGGCGATCCATCGCGGCTGTACGTCATGGGTCACTCGGCCGGCGCGCACATTTCGTCCCTGCTCGCTACCGATAAACGCTGGCTTGCACGGGTCGACCTGAAACCTCGCGATCTCGCTGGGTTTATCGGCCTGGCTGGCCCCTACGACTTCCTGCCCCTCACGCGTCCCAAGTTCATCCATATCTTCGGTGACACGCCGCAGGCCCAGGCGCTGTCGCAGCCCGTCAATTTCGTTGACGGCGATGAGCCGCCGGCTCTATTGCTACAGGGCGACGCCGACACCACCGTACGTCCGAGCAACGCCGAATCCCTGGCCAACCACTACAAAGCGATGGGCGAGTCCGTCACCCTGAAGATCTATCCCGGCATCACCCATATGAGCATTCTCTTCGCGCTGGGCCCTTCCAAAGACAAGGCTCCCGTCATCGAAGACATCACCCACTTCGTGAAGAGCGCCCGTGCCAGATGACACGCCTACGTCGACCGATTCGCGCACTACTGTGGGTGGTCACGGTCGTCGTGGCTCTGCCGGTGCTCTATCTGGTCGCTGCCTTCGTGTTTGGCCTCGTGCCGGTAAACCGGCAGTGGCAACCAGCTAGCGGAGGCGAGGGTGTCACGGTCTGGCTCACCACGAACGGCGTGCATGCCGGCTTTGCGCTCCCGGTCCAAGATGCCGCCATGGACTGGACCGCCCTCTTTCCCCTCGAACACGCCCGCTCGCCGCGGCCGCTTCGTCCCACGGATGTGGTTTACCTGGGTTGGGGGGACCGCACATTCTTACTCAACGTGCCGACATGGTCCGACCTGAAAGCCTCAACGGCCGTATATGCGCTGAGCGGCCTGGACGGGACAGCCATGCATGTGGCCTACGGCGCGCCTCCGATGGAAGGTCCACAGGCGCGGCGCCTCGTGCTAACCCGCGAGGCGTACCAGCGCCTCGTTGCCTACATCCGCGCGAGCACCGCCGTGGATGATCACGGCCATGCCCGATGGATTCCGGGCCATGCCTATAGCGATGACGATGCTTTCTACGAAGGCACCGGCCACTACAGCCTGTTCATCACCTGCAACCAGTGGACCCGTAACGCCCTGAGCGCAAGCGGCGTACGCACCGCCGCATGGTCGCCATTCGACAAGCCTCTCTTTTACCAGCTACCAAACACCGTCTTGTAGGAGCGCGCTTGCGCGCGATGGGTCTTGCCGCGAGCACCCCATCGCGCGCAAGCGCGCTCCTACAGGTGGTGTTAGTAGCGTTTGCGACCTTCGGCGTTGCCGCCGCGTGCAGCGTCCAGCACTTCCGGGTAGGGATAATTCAGGCCGAGTAGCTGTTTGATGTCGGGGCTTGCGCTCTTCACGAAGGCCTCGGGCAAGGCAGCCGGAAGGTCTTCCATCGGCTTGATGAACTTCGGCAGGTACTGGGTGATGATCGCCGAGCGGTCGATGGTGCTGCGATTGGGCATCGCGCAATGCCAGACCGCGCCGAAGAACACCACGGTATCGCCCGCTTCACCGAGCATGCGCTCGCAGCGGTCGAAGAAGCGATCATCTTCATCGGGGTAACGCAGTTCGCGCTGGGTGCCGGGCACGTAGGCGGTAGCGCCCGTCTCCTCGGTGAAGGGGTCCAGCATAATCGTGACCTGGCCATTCAACGGGAACGACGAATTAATGCGCGTCGGATGCGTTTCGGGCGAGTGGTAATCCCAATACGGGTAATCGATGTGCGGCTCCTGCCCCGGACCACCGGGAAGGATCCGGTTCGCGGCGATCGACCCCATGATGAATTCGGTACCGAGGAACGCACGCATCACTTTCATGACGGCGGGATGCGCCGCCATCCGCGAGAAGATGTCGCCTTTCGCCAACAGGTTCCAAACGCGGCGCTGCAGGTTGATCCGCCCTGCTTTCTCCGCATCGCCCTGGAAGTGGGTGACCTTGGCGCCACGATCGTCGCCGTTGGATTCGCGCATGACGATCTCGCGCGCCTCTGCGATTTCTTCCTTCGTAAACAGCCCTCGGAGCGTTACGGCGCCCGTACCCTCGAGCAACTCGCGGACGATGGCGTCGGTATCAAGGGTGGCTTCGGTGAAGACGGGTGGGACGACGGCGGGCTGGCGGACGGCGTTCATGGGCTGGGTCTCCGGCCGCGCGCAGCGGCGATGAGGGCGTTGGCGAGACCTAAGCTAGGCCGTTTTGCAAGCGCTTGCAAACTGCAGTGCAGCATCGGCAGTATCGGGGTGTCAGCGTGGTCGCCAGCCGGGGATCGCGCGCAAGCGCGCTCCTACAAAGGGTCTGTCGATGAAAGAGATTCGGGTTGGGTTGATCGGTGCGGGGTATATGGGGAAGGCGCATACCATCGCTTTGCAGTCCGTCGGTGCCGTGTTTGAAACCGGGCTGCGGCCGGTGTGCGAGATGATCGCGACTTCGACTGACGCGGGTGCTGCGGAGCATGCCGCGCGATGGGGGTGGAAACGTTCGACGGGCGACTGGCGCACGCTGGTCGCCGACCCGTCTGTGGATGCGGTGATCATCGCTACGCCACCCCGTACGCATCTTGAAATGGTGCTCGCCTGCATCGCGGCAAAGAAGCCGGAGCTATGCGAAAAGCCGTTGGGCTGCGATGCCGCCGAATCGTTGCGCATGGTCGAAGCGATCGAGCAGGCCGGCCTCGCCAACATGGTGGGGTTCAATTACATCCGTACGCCAGCGAGCCAGCTGGCGAAGCAGATCATCGCCTCCGGCGAAATCGGTGATGTGATTCAGGTGACGGCCGAGCACGTCGAAGATTATTTACACGATCCCGCCCTGCCCGCTTCGTGGCGCACACGCATCAGTACCGGCACGGCCGCAGGTGCGCTGGCCGATGTGGCCCCGCACATCCTCAATGCCTGCCTTCACCTTGTAGGCCCGATCAGCGGCCTGATCGCCGATACGCAGATCATCCATGCCACGCGGCCAGGCCCGCACGGCCCAGAGGCCATCGAGAACGACGACCAGGGCCAGATGCTGCTGCGCTTCGCCAATGGCGCGAGCGGCAGCCTGAGTTTCAGCCGCGTCGCGGCCGGGCGAAAGATGGGCTACACCTATCGCATCACCGGTACGAAGGGCGCGCTGTACTTCGACCAGGAAGACCAGAATGCGCTGTGGCTTTACGATGCTTCGCGCGAGCCGGCCCGCCGTGGCTTCCAGAAGCTGCTGATGGGGCCGCCCCACCCCGACTATCTCGCGTTCAACATGGGCTTTGGCCATGGCACCGGGTACAACGACCAGATCGTGATCGAGATACGGGATTTCCTGCGCGCAGTGGAAACCGGTGAAGCGGTATGGCCGACATTCCGCGACGGCTATGAAGTGGATCGGCTGGTGGAAGCGGCACTGGTATCCGCACACGAACGCCGCTGGGTAAGTCTGTGACATAGCGTAGGAGCCCACCCTACCCTGTGGGCGACATCCTTTTGCGACGCGGCCGCAGGGCCAGTGGTTCTTTCGCGAACGGCGTCGCCCACAGGGTGGGCTCCTACGCTTTTATCGAAGGCTTGAGCGTTCGATGAGCTCGCAGGGGAAGAGCTTGCTGCGCGGGACGGCGTTCGCATCTTCCACCCAGGCCGCGATGCGTTCAATCGCGTGGAGCACCATCGCGCGAATGGGCTGGCGCACCGTGGTTAGTGAGTACGAGGACCACGCAGCGAGGGGCATGTCGTCGAAACCGACGATACTCACCTGTCCTGGCACATCGACGTCGCGCTCCCGGCACGCATCGATGGCGCCGAGCGCCAGCACGTCATCGCCACAGAACACGCCGTCGATCAAGGCATCGTCATCGAGCAGCGCGAGCATGGCGTCGCGGCCGTGGTCGTGGGTGTAGTTGCCGGCGAACACGGTGCGCTTGAGTGCCTTGCCGGCCGCCTCCGCAAAGCCGTTGGCACGATCGATCGACGAGGCATCGTGCGGCGAGCCGCCGAGGAACACGAGCTTCTTCAAGCCGCGCTCGCGCATGGCTGCGCCGACAATCCGCCCACCAGCGACGTTATCCACCGTCGCCACAGGTACCGGAGAACCCCGCCCTGCCCGCCCGAAGACGTGGATGACCGGCATGCCCGCCGCCCGGCACGATGCGGCGAAACCCGCGGGCGGTGCCGACGTGGCGATCAGCACGGCATCCACGCTGTACTGGCGCATCATATCGAGCGCCTGGCTACCGTCCTCGTCCTCACCGAGGTTCGCCAGCAGGGGCCGCAGCCCACGTGCCTGCAATTCCCGGGTGAACAGATCGAACACCTCCATGAAGGTGGGGTTCGCGAAGTGGTTGGACACCAGGCCGATCAAGGCCGTACGCCCGGTCATCAGGCTGCGGGCCAGCTGGTTGGGCCGGTAGCCGAGCGCTTCGGCAGCGGCCAGGACCTTTTCCTTCGTCTTCCCCGAAACGCTGGCCCCGGGCGTGAACGTGCGCGACACCGCCGAGATCGATACCCCGGCGAGTTCGGCGACATCACGAGCGGTGGTGGTGCGGCTGTGCATGGGCTTAGCGTAACCCAAGGTCGGGGGCCCATTGCTAGGCGAAAGCATCCACGCGGAGCGACTGGGCCTCCATCTCGTCGAGGCGCTTGATAAGGCTGGCGTACCACGCGGCCATGGGCTCGCCTCGGTCCATGTGGAATTCCATGGTGCCGTTGAGACGGTCACGCAGATTGAAGGGGACGTCGAGTGCGCTCTCCCAGTCGTCTGACGGCACCTGATCAAGGAGCGAATCCCCCTCTAGTGGATCAAGTGCACCCAATGCCTCCTGCTGGTCGACGTATGCAAGAAGCTGCCGCGGGGTGACATGAGAGAAATCGATGCCTTTCTGCAAAACCGGTTTCGCCTCGACACCGGGTGCTTCCCGCGCGCTGCCTGCGTTCGAAGGCGGCCTGAATAGCGAAGCCGGAATCGCCGAATAGATGGATACCTGCATTGCATCTTGTCCTGCGGGGGGAGGTGTGCGAATCGGAGCACATTTCGTTGCGTCGAAGACCCACCGGGACAGAGGCTGCATCAAAATCTGACAGCGAATGAAGCCAGACGCCTACACGTTTTTGGATGTCCGTGGAGGCCTACGCAGGTTAGGTAAGGTTGGGACCCGCGTTGTGGGCTCGCTTTGCTCGCATCGCGCGCAAGCGCGCTCCTACATGGGTTCTGTATCTTGCGTTGTAGTGCGTTTTGATGGACGCAAAAAAAGGGCCGGGTTTCCCCGGCCCTTTTTTCACACGTTGACCATGATTACTTGATGGTCTTCGGGTCCTGCTTGTCCTTCAGTGCCGAGCACAGGAGGATTTCTTCGCTGGTCTGGGCGAGGCCACGCTCGGCGCCGCTGACCTGGCCGAGGCGGGGCTTGAAGAACGCGCTCAGGCGATCTGCTTCGGCCTTGGAGCAACCGCTCTTCGCAGCGAGTGCCGGCAGCTTGCCGCCAGCGAAGCTACCAGTACGGGCAACGATCTTGTCGTAGTTGGTGGTGAACCACTGCCACATCTCGTCGCGCGACTTAGCGTTGTCGCGGCCGCCCATCAGCACCATCGCCATCTCGCCCACCTTCACGTCCTTGCCCAGGGCGAAATCACGCGCCTTGTTGGCCACGGCCGGGTCGGTAGCATTGCCCAGCGCCACGAGCATGGCGTTGCGCTTGGCCGGATCGGACGTCTTCGGCACTTCGGCAATCAGCGCGTCGACAGCCGGGGCACCCCGCTCTTCGACGGCCACGCTGAGGGCAGTGGCCAGCAGATCCGGATCGGCGGCGTCGAGGTCAAGGCGGCCATCCTTCTGCTTCAGCGCGGCATCGCCCTGCTTCAGCATTTCGGCGCGCACTTCCTTATCCGCGATGTCCTTGTCGGAGAGGAAGCCGACGAGCACGTTACGGGTCAGCGTATCGTTATCCTGTTCACCCGCCTTCTTGCGGAAGCCGAGCGTACCCAGCTTCGGCTTGTAAGCATCGATGGCCCACTTACGCAGCACGGCGCGCTGGGCGTCGGTGGTGGCTTCGTTGTTCATGATCCAGCTGAAGGTCGGGATCGGCGCGGTGAACACTTCGCGGGTCTTCGAGGCCGTGACCGGCTTCAGCGCAGCGAGGACATCACCGGCGTTGAGGTCGCCGTGCTGGAAGCCAGCGCGGACGGCATCGGCGTAAGCCAGCTGCTCGGCATCACTCAGCTTGCCGACGACCTTGGCCAGGTTGGCAAGGTCGGCCTTGCTCTCGGCGAAACGGTAGTAACCGCGGCCTTCGGCGTTCGGCATCACCCATGCGTTCTTCGCGGCGCCATCGAGCACGATGCTGCCTTCGGCCGTGTCGAAGATTTCGCACTTGACCTTGTCGCCGCTGGCGACGGCGTAGCGCACGCACATCGGCACGCCCCACACGCGGTTGGCATCGCCGGTGCTGCCCAGCGGCAGGTAGCGGCTCTGCTTCACGTGCAGCACGGTCTTGCCGCCTTCGGTCTTCACCTCGGTGGTGACGTAGGGCACGCCCGACTGATCAAGGAAGCTGTTGAACGCCTTCTTGAACTGCTCGCCCTGGCCCGCGGCTTCGGCGATCGAATCGACGAGGTCATCGGCCGTGGCGTTGGCGAACTTGTGCTTCTGGATATAGGCACGCATGCCCTTCTGGAACACCGGCTCGGAGACATAGCCTTCGAACATGCCCAGCACGGCCGCACCCTTCTGGTAGGTGATGCCGTCGAACGCGGTTTCGATATCGCCGTTGCCGGTGATTTCCTGGCGGATCTTGCGGGCGCTGACCAGGCTGTCGTTGTTCATCGCACCCTGGGCGCCGCGGACGCGATCGAGATCGGCGCGGTATTCCGGGTGCACCTTCTGCGTCACCTTCTGCTGCATCCAGGTGGCGAAGGCTTCGTTGAGCCACAGATCGTTCCACCACGCCATGGTGACGGTATCACCCGTCCACTGGTGGGCGAGCTCATGCGCGTTCACGTTGAACGAGCCGCGCACATAGTTGGCGGCGGAATCCGGATCGATCAGCAGCAGCCAGTCGCGGAACGTGACGAGGCCGGCGTTCTCCATCGCGCCCGCGCTGAAGTCCGGCGCGGCGAGCAGGTCGAGCTTGTCGAACGGATAGCCGAAGCCGTAGTACTCCTCGAGCGTGTGGATGATCGAGTTGGTCTCGCCCAGCACGTGCTGCATGCGGTGGCCTTCGCCCTTGGCGGCGATGCCGCGCAGGGGGGTGGCCGTGCTGCGGAATTCGGTCGGGCTGATATCCGGGCCCTTCACGACATCCCACGGGCCCACGGCGAACGCGACCAGGTAGGTCGGCAGCGGCTTGGTGGTGGAGAACGTGAGGGTCTTCCAGCCGGCACCGGCCTTCTCTTCCTTCACCTGGGCGGTGTTGGCGACGCCCTGGTCGTCAGCCGGGATGGTCAGGCTGATGTCATACGGCGTCTTGAAGCGCGGCTCGTCGAAGCCCGGGAACGCATAGCGGGCCGAGACCGGCTCCATCTGCGTCATGGCGTACGGGATGCCTTCGTGCGAAACCTTGTACAGGCCCTGCAGCTGCTTGTTCAGCGGCGCGGTGAAGTCGATGGCGACGGTGATCTCGCCGTCGAGCTTGCCACCCAGGTCGAGGCGGGCGACGCCTTCCTTCTCGGCGGCGACGGTGTACTTACCGGTGTGCTTCTTGCCGGCCGCGTCGGTGACGACGACCTTGGAGACCTTCAGCTCCTTGCCATGGATCCAGACAAAGTCGGACGGCTGGGTGAGCTTAAGCTTGATGACGGTCGAGCCGGAGTAATCCTCCTGCTTCGGATCCACCTTGAAGGCGAGCTTGTAGCTTTCCGGCTGGGCCCACTCGGGCAGATGGCCAAGCGGCGGGGCGGCGTCCGTGCCGGCGGCGAACGCGGCGCCACAGCAGGCGGCCAGCGCGGTGAGGATAAGGGGACGGACGATACGGCGCATGGTGGGTGGGACTCCCTGTTGAAATCCCGCCCATCGTGCGTAGAGGGGTGACCTTTGACACAGTGCCGGAAGGCACCCCCTGTCCGCTGCGCCGCGTCACATCTCGACGATGGGCTTGAACCCGCCCCAGAACATGCGCTTGCCGTCGAAGGGCATGGTCTTGGGGTCCATGTACTTCGCAAGCCTCGGATCTTCCATGACTTTCTTCATGATCCTGTCGCGGTCGCGGCGGCTTTTGTAGACGATCCAGGCGAAGACCACGGTTTCGCCGGGCTTGAGCTTCACGGACTGGGGAAAGGAGGTGACTTTGCCGGGTTTGACGTCGTCAGCCACCGCCTCGGTGTAGGCGAGCGCCCCATGGTCCATCCAGACCTTTGCGCCGAGCCTGGCCATCTTCTTGTAGTCGGCCAATCGATCTTCGGGAACCGGCAGCACGAAACCATCGACGTAGCTCATGGCGCACCCTCCGCTGTAGGTGGCCGGAGCATGTCCCTAAACGCGAAAGGCTGCGTTAAGACGCAGCCCCCCGTAGGAGCCCACCCTGTGGGCGACGCCGTTCGTACAAACGCCACACGACCTGCGGCTCTTTCGCGAAAGATGTCGCCCACAGGGTGGGCTCCTACGGGGGAGCCATTGGTGGGCGACCGGGACTACGAAATTACTCAGCCAGCAGCGTCGGTCTGCTCAAGCACCACCGCCACGGCGTGGATCACCGAAGCAATGCGCACGGCGCTCTGGATGCCCTGCACGGTGACGCCACCGTCGCGCAGCACCTTGTCGTGCGAATCGATGCACATGCCGCAGCCGTTCACGGCCGACACGGCGAGCGAGACCAGCTCGAAATCATTCTTCGCATCGCCCTTGTAGGCGCCGATCACGTTCATGCGCAGCTTGGCCGGCATGGTTTCGTACTCGGGGTGCGAGACCAGGTGCTGGAAACGGTAATAGATGTTGTTCATGCCCATGATCGCGGCCGAACCTTTGGCGGCGGTCAGCTGCTCGGCCGTGGCGTGCTCGGCGGCAAAGGCGGCGACGGCTTCCGTCAGGGGCTTGAAGCGGGCTGCATAGGCGGAGCCCAGCGCGATCATGGCGATCTGCGCCTTGTTGAGGCCCGGCGCGCCCGCTTCGCTGAGCACGGAATCGAGGTTGAGCTTGAGGTCCTTGGCGTATTCGGGCAGCTGGCTGCGCAGGTCGGCGATGCTCATGGGTGTGCTCCTGATCGTTTATTAAGGACAAAGGGAAAGGTTCGCGGAATGGCTCGGAGCGCAGGCGCCGGTTCACGCGGGGGCCCGCCGGAAAGGCGTGCCAGAAAAGAATTCGGGGTGGTGCAGGAGGTTGTAGGAGCCCACCCTGTGGGCGACGCCGTTCGCGAAAGAGCCAACAGGCTCTGGGGCGTTGCCGCGAAAGATGTCGCGCACAGGGTGCGCTCCTACCGATTGCCCGCGCCGCGCGGGGGAGGGAGCTATGCGGCGCGGGACTTTCGAGCGTTGAAGGCTTAGGCGACCTTCAGGGTGTCGTCGCCGGCCTTCCAGTTGCAGGCGCACAGCTCGTCGGTCTGCAGGGCGTCGAGGACGCGCAGCACTTCGTCCGGGTTACGGCCGACCGAACCAGCGGTGACGTAAGCGAACTGGATCTCGCCGTTCGGATCGACCAGGAAGGTGGCGCGCTGGGCGACGCCGTCGTTGGTCAGGATGCCGAGAGCAGAGGTCAGCTCCTTCTTGATGTCCGCGAGCATCGGGAACTTGAGGTCCTTCAGGTCAGCGTGGTCCATGCGCCATGCGCGGTGGACGAACTCGCTGTCGGTCGAGGCGGCCAGGATCTGGCAGTCACGGTCGGCGAACTGCTCGTTCAGATCGCTGAAGCCCTTGATCTCGGTCGGGCACACGAAGGTGAAATCCTTCGGGTAGAAGAACACGAGCTTCCACTTACCTTCGTACGACTTGTCGCTGATGGTGGTGAAGGCGTCTTCGATCTTGTTGGCCAGCGGGCCGCCGTCAACGGCCAAGAGGTTGAATTCGGGGAACTTATCGCCAATGGTCAGCATGAATCGACTCTCCAGAGTGAGGGTTGGTGTACAAGGCTTGCCCGCCTGGGGAAGCGAGCGATGGAGCTAGGTTAGCGAAGGGGAACACATATCTCAAATCGATTGTAGACATCAATGTGATAGTCTACGGCTATCGCAACGCCTCTCGAGATCGTCCCATGAACCTTCGAGACCTGTCTTATCTGGTGGCCCTCGCCGAGCATCGCCATTTTGGCCGTGCCGCGGAGGCCAGCTTCGTGAGCCAGCCCACGCTTTCCACCCAGATCCGCAAGCTCGAGGATGAGCTGGGGGTCGCCCTGGTCGAACGGACCCCACGTAAAGTCCTGCTTACGGAGACCGGCCGCGAAATCGCGCGGCGCGCCCGCGGCGTGCTTTCGCAGGTGGAGGAGATCAAGGCCATCGCCCAGCGCACCCGCGATCCGGAATCCGGCACGATCCGCCTGGGCATCTTCCCTACCCTCGGCCCCTACTTGCTGCCTCATGTGATTCCCCGCCTGCGCGAGCGCTTCCCGCGGCTGGAGTTACTGCTGCGAGAAGAGAAGACCGAGCAGGTGCTGCACATGCTGCGCGAGGGCACCCTCGATGCGGGCATCCTGGCCCTGCCGATCCACGACGACTCGTTGCACACGGAGTTCCTGTTCGAGGAGCCGTTCGTGCTGGCGGTACCCAGTGATCACACCCTGGCGCAGCAGCGCCGCCTGCGCATGGACGACCTGGCCGAGCAGAACCTGCTCCTGCTGGAAGACGGCCACTGCCTGCGCGACCAGGCGCTCGAGGTGTGCCACCTGGCCGGCGCCGGCGAGAAATCGGGATTCCGCGCCACCAGCCTGGAAACGCTTCGGCAGATGGTGTCGGCCAATGTCGGCATTACCCTGCTGCCCGCGCTGGCGGTGAAGCCGCCGGTGGCGCAATCGCCCAACGTGAAGCTGATTGAGTTCGAGGACCCGGCGCCAAGCCGCCGTATCGCCATGCTCTGGCGCAAGAGTTCGGCCATGACGCCGTTCTTCGAAGCGCTGGCGGAGGTCATGCGCGGCGTGCCCGCCGAGCTTTTCGAGCCGGATGGTGCCGTCGTGGGTCAACCGGCGAAGCCCTCGGACGTTGCCCACCCGATCCCCTGACGGTTTTCATCCATGCGCGTATGGCTTGTCCTCCTGCTGCTCGCCCTGTGCAGCTGGGGCGGCTTCAATTGGTGGCGACACAGGCCGGTGCTTAATGCGCCGGGCATCGTCGCGGGCGATGTGCCCGACCAGGAAGACCTCAGCCATGGCCCCGAGCTCTCCCGAGGCCGTTTCACGCTGGAGCCGCGGGCGAAGTTCGCCATGACCGGACGAGTGCTGTCGCGCGAGGATTACCAGCTCGACGACCTGGCGCCCATCGCGCCGACCGACCTCGCGCTCGGCTGGGGCCGCATGTCGGATTCCGCCGTGCTGGACAAGATCCGGATCTCCCAGTCGAACCGGTTCTACTTCTGGTACACCGACCACTTCCCGATCCCGCGCCACGAGATCGAGGATTCCAGCGCGAACATGCACATGATCCCGGCCAACGACACCGCGGCGCGCGAGCTACGTGATGTGCGCCCCGGCGAGGTGATCCACTTCGATGGCTTCCTCGTCGACGTGAAGCGCGACGATGGCTGGCACTGGGATACTTCGCTCACCCGCGAAGATACCGGCGCGGGTGGCTGCGAAATCGTCCTCGTGGAATCGATCACCGAGGACAAGCCCACGGTGGTCAGTAAGTAACCAGGGCGTGCAGGGGGGAGCTGCCGGCCCAGCGCGAACGGCCGTTCAGGCCACCCAGTTCAATCGCGACGCTCGCACCCATCACCTCGGCACCCAGCCGCTCCACCAGACGCCGCCCCGCATCGAGCGTGCCGCCCGTGGCCAGCACGTCGTCGACGATGATGACGCGTTCGCCGGGCTCAATGGCGTTGGTACCGATCTCCAGGCGGTCGAGCCCATATTCCAGGCCGTAATCCATGCCCACGACCGGCGGCGGCAGCTTGCCGGCCTTGCGGATGGGCACGAAGCCCGCGTTGAGCGACTGTGCCATGGCGGCGCCGAAGATGAAGCCGCGCGATTCGATGCCGCAGACGGCACCGATACCCTGCCCGCGCCACGGCGCACACAGCGCGTCGATGCACTCGGCAAACGCGGCGGCATTCGCCAGCAGCGGCGTGATGTCCTTGAACATGATCCCGGGACGGGGAAAGTCCGGCACGTCGCGGACGAGGTCGAAAATGGCCTGCATGGGGTGTTCCTGTAGGGGGTGCCGGCCTCAGGCCGGCTGGATTCCGGCGTCGAAATCGTCTTCGGCGGCAGCGGCACGGGCCTCGGCCAGCCGGGCGTCGACCGCGCGGACGATGCCCTCGGCGGCATCGACAGCCGCGTCCGGCACCATGACGGCGACCAGGCCCATCGCGGGCAGTTCGCCGACGGCACCGGTGAGGTATTCGCCGGAAATGAACGCGGGGATCTCCACCTGCGCCAGCGCATCCCGGACGAGATGGGCATCGATGAGGCTCTGGGCGTGGTAGACGATCCGCATGGGGGCAAGCTACCCGCCCCACGGCGCCACGGCAAGCATCGGAGCCGCAGGAAAGGTAAACTCGGTTGTTTGTGCCGCACCCACCGCAGAGCCACCCCACGATGTCGACCGAAACGCCCGTCCTGCAGCAGCATTTCATCCGCCAGATCGTCCGCGACGACCTGGATACCGGCAAGCACCAGGTGATCCACACCCGCTTCCCGCCGGAGCCGAACGGCTACCTGCACCTGGGCCACGCCAAGTCCATCTGCCTGAACTTCGGCCTGGCTGGCGAGTTCGCGGGCACCTGCAACCTGCGCTTCGATGACACCAACCCCTCCAAGGAGGATGTGGAGTACGTCGAGGCCATCCAGCGCGATGTGAAGTGGCTGGGCTTCGAGTGGGCGGAACTGCGCCACGCTTCTGACTACTTCGAAGTCTTCTACCGCTCGGCGCTGAAGCTCATCCGCCTGGGCCTGGCCTACGTGGATGACCTCTCGGCCGACGAAGTGCGCGAGTACCGCGGCACGCTGACGGAGCCGGGCCGCAATTCGCCGTACCGCGACCGCTCGGTGGAAGAAAACCTCGACCTGTTCCAGCGCATGCGCGCCGGCGAGTTCGCCGATGGCAGCAAGACCCTGCGCGCCAAGCTCGACATGGCCTCGGGCAACATCAACCTACGCGACCCGGCGCTCTACCGCGTGCGCAAGGTGCACCACCAGAACACCGGCGATGCGTGGCCGATCTACCCGATGTACGACTTCGCCCATTCGCTCTCGGACGCGGTCGAAGGCATCACGCATTCGCTGTGCACGCTGGAATTCGAAGACCACCGTCCGCTGTACGACTGGTGCGTGGACAAGGTCGACCTCGCCAACGACCCGTCGCTGTGGGAATCGCTGGTAGCCGCCGGCCTGCCCACCGTGCCGAGCAAGCCGCGACAGATCGAATTCTCGCGCGGCAACCTGAATTACACGGTGATGAGCAAGCGCAAGCTGATCACGCTGGTCACGGAAAACCTGGTCGAGGGCTGGGACGATCCGCGCATGCCCACGATCGCTGGCGTGCGCCGCCGTGGCTTCACCCCGGCAGGCATCCGCCTGTTCTGGGAGCGCATCGGCGTGAGCAAGCAGAACAGCACCATCGACATGAGCGTGCTCGAAGGCTGCATCCGCGAGGACCTCGACGCGAAGGCGCCCCGCCGCCTCGCCGTCATCGACCCGGTCAAGCTCACCATCACCAACCTGCCGGCCGACCACGCCGAGGTGCTCACGTTCTCCAACCACCCGAAGGATGAAAGCTTCGGTACGCGCAGCGTGCCGTTCTCACCGTCGTTGTGGATCGAGCGCGAGGACTTCGAGGAGGTCCCGCCGAAGGGCTTCCATCGCCTGAAGCCGGAAGGCGAAGTACGCCTGCGCGGCATCGGCATCGTGCGTTGCGACGAGGTGGTGAAGAACGACGCCGGCGATGTCGTCGAACTGCGTTGCACGCTCGATCTCGAATCGCGCTCGGGCATGCCCGGCGCCGATCGCAAGGTGAAGGGCACCATCCACTGGGTGAGCGCGCGCGATGCCGTGCCGGCCGTGGTGCGCCTCTACGACCGCCTGTTCGACGTGAACGATCCGGACGACGATACCGACGGTAAGACCTACAAGGACCACCTGAACCCGGCATCGCGCCGCATCGTGCACGGCTACGTGGAACCAGCCGCCGCCGGCCTCGCCCGCGAAGACCGCGTGCAGTTCGAGCGCCTGGGCTTCTTCGTGGCCGACATGCACGACCACACGCAGGACGCCCCGGTGTTCAACCGCGTGGTGACGCTGCGTGATTCGTGGGCGAAGCAGGGCTAAGCATGCTGTACACACAGGTCCACCTCACCCTGCCCGCCTGGGTCCACGAATTCGTCGACACCACGAAAACCTACGAAGGCGATGACGCGAAGGTAAGGCTCGCCATTGAGCTCTCCGGGCGCAACGTCGAGGCGGTTTCCGGTGGCCCGTTCGGTGCGGCCGTGTTCGATGGCAACGACCGCATCGTTGCCGTCGGCGTGAACCGCGTGGTGCCGCACAGCTGCTCCGTAGCGCACGCCGAGATGATGGCGTACATGCTTGCGCAGCAGCGCATGCAGCGCTTCCGCCTCAATGAAGATGGCGGCCACTTCACCCTGGCGACCAGCTCGCAGCCGTGCTGCCAGTGCTACGGCGCCACGGTATGGGCCGGCGTCGATACGCTCCTGATCGGCGCACGCGCCAGCGATGTGGAAGAACTCACGACCTTCGACGAAGGCCCGCTGCCGGCCGATTGGGTCGGTGAGCTGGTGCGCCGCGGCATCGCGGTGCGCACCGACATCCTCCGTGATGAAGCGCGCGAGGTCCTCCGCCATTACGGTGAGATCGGCGCCGCCTACTAAGGCGCCCCACGCCCCCGCCGTCCTGGCGGGGGCGACCTGGCCACTCGGGCTACCCCTTCCCGACCTAAGGCGCCTGCCCCGCAAACTGCGCTAGGCTTAGGCCGCGCGCCGGCCTGGGCGGCGCCCAGGGGACAGGCATGCGGGATGGATCGGCTTCTTGGCTGGAAAAGGTGTGGCGGCGCACATCGCTGGTGCAGCGCCTGACCTGTGTCGCGCTCGCGCCCACCGCGATCAGCGCGGTGCTGCTGGTCACCCTGCTGACCCGCCACCAGATGGATACGCTGCACGAGATGGGCCGCTCGACCGCGGACGCTATCGCCCAGCAGGCCGCCACCGTCTCCGGTGAAGCCCTGCGCAGCGAACAGCGCCGCGAGCTCGGCCGCATCGCCCAGTCCATCGTGCAATTGCCGCAGGTCTCACGCGTGCGCATTACCGACCGCGACGGCGAGATCCTGGCCGATCGGGTGAACGGCGCCGTCGAGGATGATGACAACCTGACGGTATCGCGCGACGTGCTCGATCCGGTGAGCAGCCGCGTGGTGGGTTCGGTCACCGTAGACGTGAGCGTGGAGGATGCCGTGGCCGCCCAGCGCGCCAGCGTCCACAACGCGCTGATCTGGCTTTCGCTCAGCCTGCTTATCGCCATCATGATCGGTTGGTCGGCGGCCCGCTGGATGAGCGCGCCGTTGCGTAACCTGGCGATCGCCGTGCGCCAGCTCGGCCTGGGCGACCGTACCGTCGTGGTGCCGGTCACCGACGACACCGAGATCGGTGACCTGCAGCGCGGCTTCAATGGCGCGGCGTCGAAACTGCTGCATGCTCAGATCGGCATGGAGCGCGAGATCGCCACGGCTACCGACGAGCTCGCGCGAAAAAACGCCGCGCTTGAGGCGGCTAGCGTAGCCAAGGCACGATTCCTTGCCGCCGCCTCGCACGACCTGCGCCAGCCGCTCTATGCGTTGACCCTGTTTTCCTCGGGCCTGGCCGTCGATGAGTTCGACCCTGTCCGCCTGAACCGCATCGCCCACATCCAGGAGTGCGTCGAATCGCTCGATCATCTGTTCAGCGAGCTGCTCGACCTGTCGCGGCTGGATACCGGTGCGATGAAAGCCGTACCACGTGATGTCGCGCTCGACGATGTGTTCGAGGAAGTGAGCGTGAACTTCCGCATGGTGGCCGAGCAGCACGACCTGCGCCTCGTCGTACGCACCACCGGCGCGTGGGTCCGTACCGACCGCACCATGCTTGCCCGCATCCTCAACAATCTTGTGAGCAATGCCCTTCGCTATACGCGCTGTGGTGGCGTGCTGGTTGCCGCCCGCCGCAGGGATGACGGCAAGGTGCGTATCGATGTTTGGGACACCGGCCTGGGCATCCCGCGCGAGCACGTGGCGCACATCTTCGATGAGTTCTACCGGATCGAGAGCGGCCCGGAAGCGGGCCGCCCGGAAGGCACCCGGCGTGGCCTGGGCCTCGGCCTTTCGACCGTGCAGCGCCTGGCCGGCCTGCTTGGCACCGAGGCTACGGTGACCTCGAAACCCGGCAAGGGCAGCGTCTTCTCCATCATCCTGCCCGAGGTGGCCGCCAACCCGTTGCCCGAAGCCCCACAGGCGGCGGCACCCGAGCCTGGCGTGCCGCGGGATGTGGCCGGCATGCGTGTACTGGTGATCGACGACGAGCCCAGCATCCTGGCTGGCATCAGCTACCTGCTGGGCAGCTGGGGGTGCGAGGTGATGACCGCGGAAGATGCCCAGCAGGCCATGGAGGCCGTGCACCTGTGGATGCAGCCGCCCGACCTCGTCATTTCGGACCTGCGCCTGCGCGAAGGCACCGGCCTGGACGTGCTGGCCCTGCTCGATCGCTACTACCGGCGCCGACCGGGGGATCCCCCGCCGTTTGCCCGGGTGCTGATCACCGGCGAGACCCGCAGCGACTTCCTGGCCAACGTGGATACGACGACCACGCAGGTCCTGTACAAGCCTGTCTCACCCGAACGGCTCCACGATGTAATGGTTTCTGCATGGTCTGTCCATCATGCAGCCGTCTGAGGCGAATGGCCTGCTTGCCGCCGACACCCGGGAGGGCTATGGTCCTCCGAACGGGGATGCTCGTGGCAGTGCGGGCGGAGGAGTGGCATGCGAGTTCTGATCGCGGACGATCATCGGCTGATCATCGAGGGCGTGAAGCTGAAGCTTCGCGAGCTGGGTGATGCTGTCGAGTTCGTCGAGGCTGAAACGGTGGCGCAGCTGAAAGCGCATCTGGGGAAGACACCCCTGCCCGATATCGCGCTGATCGACATGGCCATGCCTGGCGCCGATGGCGTCGAACACATCAAGGATGCCGTGGCTGCACTCAAGGAGCCGGACGAAGACGGTATCGATCGCGCACGTCCGGTGATCGTGCTTTCGGGCACGGAAGATCCAGGCGCCATCCGCCACGTGCTGGATCTCGGCGTCCAGGGCTACATCCCGAAATCCTCACCCCCCGATGTCATCCTGAATGCGGTGCGCCTGGTCGTCGGCGGCGGTATCTACGTGCCGCCCGAGGCCATGAAAGCGGCCTCGAACACGCCCATGGTCCCCGCCTTCGCGACAGCGGGTGGCGATGGCCTGACCACCAAGGAGCGCCTGGCGACGGTGCTGACCGATCGCCAGATCGATGTCCTGAAGCTGCTCGCCAAGGGCCGGCCCAACAAGCTGATCGCCCGCGAACTGGGGATTAGCGAGGGCACGGTAAAGATCCATCTCGCGGCGATCTTCCGCGCCTTGCATGTGCGCAACCGCCTCGAGGCCCTGGTGGCCGCCCAACACCTTGGGGACTGAAACTTAGGACACGTTTTTGCCATGGCACCGGCGTAGGCTGGGCCGTGGCAGGCAGGGAGCGCCGGGGGACAGAACGTCACACGACGCGGGGCAGGCGCATGCGGGCAGGCAGTGCGGGCACGATCAGGGTGCGTCACCATGGCTGGCTGGCCACGATGCTGCTGGCGCTCCTCTGTAACGTCCCCTCGGCGGCTGGCGCCGCAGGAACCGACATCGACCCGAACGCGCCGCTCACCTTCGGCATCCTGCCCATCGGCGGGCCTGCGGAGTCGCTCGAAGCGTGGCGCCCCATGCTCGACGACCTGCACACCGCCCTGGGCCGCCCGGTCCGGGCGGTCTCCGTCACCACGTACGAAGGGATCGCGCAGGCGATCAGCGAACAGCGGGTCGATATCGCCTTTCTATCCGGACGGCTGGCCCTCGATGCGGTCGTTGGCCAGAACATGCAGGTGATCGGCCAGCTCACCCGGGGCGACGGGTCGAAAGGCTATTACGCCGTGCTGCTGGTCGCCGCCGATTCGCGCATCACCAGCATCAACCAGTTGTTTGCCAAGCCCGGCCAATGGCGCTTCGCCCGGGGCGAGGCGCTTTCCGTCTCGGGCTACCTGGTTCCCGAAACGCAGCTGTTCGCGGCGCGCGGCGTGGATTCCGATACGTTCTTCGCCAAGGTCCACGTCGATAACCACCAGAACAATGCCCTGGCCGTCGCGAATGGCGAGGCCGATGTCGCCACCAACAACACCGCCGACCTCGAACGCTTCCAGCAACACTTCCCGGACCAGTACGCACGCCTTCGCATCCTGTGGAAATCGTCGCTGATCCCGCATGCGGTGATCGTCATCCGCAACGATCTCCCGGCCGCCCTCCGCGACAAGGTCGCCGCCTTCGTCACCGGCTACGGCAAGGGCAAGGACGCGGCCCGCGAAGAGGCCAACCTCAAGCTGATCCACGACATCAGCGGCTTTGCGCCAGCCACCAACGCCTGCCTCGTGCCCTTTGCCGACATCGAGTACGCCCTCGAAAAGCGCCGCGCGACGACGGCGCAGTGGGTGAGTGAGAACGCCCGCGACGCACGACTTGGCAAGATCGAAAGCGACCACGACGGCCTGGTCGCGCGGCTGCGCGCCAAATAGGTCATCGGCCAAAAGGCATACGCCGCCAGTCTTAGCTCACCTTGTCTATCGCGCCACGCACTGGTGTTTCATAGATTCGTCATGAGACCCAGCCCAAGGCCGTTGCATGATCGCGTCATTCCCACCGCCCGGACGGTCGTCACCGTCGAGCGCGCGGCGGGCCCGCAAGGGCCTGCTGCCGATGGTGGCGGTCGCGCTTGCGCTGACCGGGACGCTGGGCGCGATGCACCTCCATGCGATCACGCTGGAAGCGCGAAACGTCGCGCGCATCCAGGCGGTGCGGCTGGCTGGCGTGGTGCAACCGAATGCCGGAGACGATGCGGTACGTGACGCGCTTTCGCGCACGTTATCGCGCAGCTCGCCAACGGCGCAGGTGATTCTGCGCCGCAACGAAGGCACCGACCTCTTGATCGACAGCGGACGCCCCGTCCACGCGGGAAAGCAGATGCACGTGGTGGTGGCTACGCCGCTGGGTGAGATTGAAACCATCTCGGATGCCTCGGCGCTACGTGAAAGGCGCCTCGCCGCCATGCTCATGATGCTGCTGCTCGGCGCGGGCATCGTTGCCGTCTATCTCGCCTGCAAGCGGCTACTGGAGCGTGAGCTGATCGAGGCGTTCGACAACCAGGATGCGGTGAAAAAACGCGTCGATGCAGCATTGCTTCCGCGTGACAGAAGCAGCCCGCATGTCGATGAATCACCGGTGCACGCCGTCGACCGCCTGGTGGGTGAACTACGCGACCTGCGCAGCCGCCACGATGCGGCGCTGGCCGAGGCCTTCCGCCAACGCATGCAGGAAATGGCGCGGCAAACGCGCTTCATTGAACAGGTGGGCGACCATTTCCGCCAGCCTCTGCAGGCGCTCTCCCTTTTCGTCGGCGGCATGCAGCCAGGTGACGATCTGCGCCAACGCGCCGTACAGGGCCAGATGCGCACGAATGTCACCCGGCTCAATGAACTGCTTGACGGACTGTTGGATCTCGCCCGTTTCGATGCCGGCGCGATCGAACCGACCTGCAGCGATGTGATCGCCGCCGATCTGTTCGTGCGGGAGCGCGGTGCCATCGCCAACGATGCCGGCCGGCTCAGCGTGGACATCCATTGGCGAGGTGGCCGGCTACCGATCCGCAGCGACGCCGGACTGCTCGGCGAGCTGATCCACCGGCTTGTTGCCAACGCCGTGATCAGCACCCCACATGGGCGCGTGCTGGTGGCCATGCGCCGGCGTGGTGATGCGGTGCGTCTTGAAGTGCGTGACAACGGGATGGGCCTGGAGCCGCGCCAACAGGAACGCCTGTTCGATGACTTCACGCGCCTACCCGGGCATCCCGGCTATGGGCTTGGGCTGGCCGTCGCCAGGCGCATTGCCGAGCTCCTGGGGGGACAGATTGGCGTCCGCTCCAGCCCGGGCCGCGGCACGCTGTTCTGGGTGCAACTGGAGGGTGCGGCCGCCGGCCCCGCGCCGCAGCGGGCGGCGGAACTCAGCCACCACCCGGCCATGTGAAAACACGCGGCAGGCCCCTGTGCGCGGAGCATGGACCGGCGTACCCTTGCGCCACTGAAACCGAGCTGCCGAGGGTAGGGTCGTGGCGAGCGTTAACTGGTCGGATACCGCGCCGGTAGTGGCGTTCCTGGGCGTATTCGCTGGTGCCATCGGCTTGCCGGTTCCCGCCATGCCCACGCTGATCGTGGTCGGCAGCACGCTCGTGCTGGCACAGAACCCCATGCTGATCCTGGCCACGTTCGTCGGCGCGCTTGCGGGTGCTTTCGCGGGCGATACCGCGTGGTTCCTCACCGGCCGCCGCTTCGGCTACCGGGTGCTGGACAGCCTCTGCCGCATCTCCCTCTCCCCGGATACCTGCGTACGCCGGGCGAGCGGGTTCTTCGAGAAGCGCGGCGTGAAGCTGCTGTTGGTATCCCGGTTCATCCCCGGCCTCTCGCTCGTGGCCATTCCCATCGCCGGGGCCGGCGATACCCGGTTCAGCCGGTTCACCGTGTACGACCTTGCCGGCGCAGCCCTGTGGATCTCGGTGGGGCTATCGGTTGGCATGCTGTTCTACCGCCAGATCGACGCCGTCCTCGCGTTGCTGAAGCAGTTCGGCTTCGGCCTGGCGACGCTCGCGGCGATTGCCCTGGTCGTCTGGATCGCATTCCGCTATGCCCGTCGTACGCTGTTGATCGCACGGCTGCGCAAGAGCCGCATTTCCGTCGACGAACTGGCCGTGCTGCTGGCCAACGACCCGGGCGCACTCATCGTGGACGTGCGCAGCCTTTCCAACCGCAGGGACGACCCCTTCGTGATCCCGGGTTCGCGCCTGTTCGACCTGACCACCGCCAGCGCCGACCTCGCCACCCTGCCCCGGGACACGGCCGTGGTGATCTATTGCTCGTGCCCCAACGAAGTCTCGGCGGCCAAGGTGGCCGAGCGGCTGACCAAACTGGGCTTCGCCAACGTGCGGCCCCTGACCGGGGGCATCGGCGCCTGGCGCGACGCCGGGCGCGACGTCGAAGCCATCATCCTGGCCACCTGAACGGCGGTTTCAGCCTCTTTGGGTTGTGCCACCCGGCCCCGGCCACTAAACTAGCCGGCTCCGTGCGTATGGGTCGTTAGCTCAGTCGGTAGAGCAGCGGACTTTTAATCCGTAGGTCGACGGTTCGAATCCGTCACGACCCACCATTGCAATCAATAAGTTACGTAAAATCTGGTCTGGTAGACGAGCTTCGGCCGTAAAATTCCCCGTAAAATTTGTGCCCTTTTTCGGTTGGTCGAGGCGTTGGCACGCAATGTGCCTCTAAACTTTCAGCCTGATCTGCCGTCTAAGAAATGAACAGTACGATCTAGGCTCCATTGTTTAGCCGCATATTCGATCGCATGTTTCGTCACAGTTCGCGAAAAAACGTCACTTTGTGACGTCAGTTATATTGACACCCGTACTGTCGCAAGCGACAGTCGCAGTTGAACCTGCCGTTTTTTACGGCTACAGTGTTAGGCCGGCCGGAGCACTCATGCCTCAGCTGGAATACCGGAGAGAGACCATGTCTACCAATATGAGCAAGGCCCAAGAGCTGCTCTTTGGCACGAGCGGCCTCGGTGCGTCGAACATCAAGCTGTATACCGGTAGCGATCGCGACGCGACGCCCGAAGAGATCGCCGGTGAGCTGGCCCACATGCTCGAGAACCTGCGCGACGGCAACTACGAGGTTGTGGAAATCGTTTAATCGCGATTCCAAGCCTGACCAACGGAGCAGGGATGTCCTACGCGCAGTTGCATGCAGTCGCCCAGAAGCAGGCGATTCCTGTAAGTCTTAAGATCTTGTTTGATACCGTCACCCGGATTACCGGCGCGGAGGTGCAGGTGCGTGCTGTGCCGACGGTATCAGGCTCAAGCAGGGTTCGTGGCGCATATTTAAAGCCTGGAGACAACAGCTGGCTCGCTGGCCAGTTTGGCGGGCATCCTTGCATCTTGATCGCCTCAGGTCAGTCGGATCCGGCGAAGCGGTTTGCGCAAGTTAAAGAATTGATGCACGTCTTCGATGATGCCTACGACCATGTAGGCACGGCAGACGACTTCGAAGTCTTGCTAGAGCAGCTGACGACACCGCCTGCGTTCGACAAGATCGCTCCTGGCGTCATGTCTGAGCACCTTGCCGTCTATATGGCTCTTGGTTTGCTTTGCCCGGAAGCGAAGCGTCAGGAGTTTGCTCGCGAGCTTAACAACGGCAAGATCAAGGTCGAGGAAATTGCAGACGCTTTGCAAATCCCTGTCTCCGTGGTGCACATCCTGTTCGGTGAGCACACTTCGGCGATCATCCTGCACTGCGTGCGTCACTATTGCTGATCATGACCGTTCGACCCCTTGACTTAATCAAGGGTGTTGGCTCAAGCCAGTCAAGAACCACCTGATTTTTCAATCGCTTACGGTTATCCACGTGCTGTTGGGGCGCTCTACTCGTGAGAGGCACCATAATTTTCCCTGCGCGCAATGCATGGGTGTGAAAAAAACGGCACCGCGTGTTCCACACCATGTTCCACGCGTTGCGTCTAAGCCGTGATGCATCAGCCTATGCCATAGGTTGGCTTGCCATTCAGCTGCTCACAATGCACTGAAATTTATGGTTTTTTTCGCCAACCCGAGGGTTAAAGTTTCACGAGATCCGGCCGATCACTAAACGAGTGCTTGACAGGATCGAAAGTCGTGGTAATTGCTCGGTTAACTGTTTAGAATGTAGAGCTAGGTTGACATTGAACAGTCTTCGTGAAGGCTAGTTTTGTGGTGGAGGCTGAGCCCTTCACTTTGCAAACAGGGGGAAGCATTAGCATGGGAAGCGATGGAAGCGGTCAGATGGATGCTCATCAGCTCGAAGAGAAGATGACGCAGACCGCACAAAAGCTCTGGCAGAAGGCGATCGAGCAGATCAATCTGGTACTGGAAGCCCATAAGTATTACGGGTTCACACATTTCCAATACTCAGACCCTAGCATCGAGGTCATCCTTGGTCAGATGCAGATGGTTGAGTTGGTGCTTTCCCTGTTGAAGCAAAGCGAGCAGTTTACGAACGATCCCGAGCGCATGATCGTGCTGCTCAATTGTGAAATGTCCGTCACGCAGATCAAAGTCATAAACACTGCCTTAAAGACGGGCAACGAAGAAGCTTACAGAGATTGCATTCAGAAACTTTCCACACAACGTCAGTACTAAGCACTCACACAAGAGTAGGAGCCCACGGAGAACTGCCATGAAAACCAACGTTGCCACCCTGAAGATGCCCGCACTCGAGACGCCGCGTAGTGCTCAGGACGTGATTGCGTTGCTCGAGCTTGCCTGTGATTGTTTTGATCGGGCCAATGAAGCCATGAAACAGCGCATTGAGATGCTGTCGGTCCCGCGAGCGGCTTAAGTTCTACCGCCTACAGAATTCAGAGAAACCCCGCTTCGGCGGGGTTTTTTTTGGTCCAACTTCGGCAATCGGCCCTGTCGGGTCGCTATCGATGAGAACAGGTGGTCAGAAAATGACCATATGAACTCGTTCCGATCCTTCGAGCGCGCCAAGCGCAATGGCACCGCCGGTAACAGCAGCTACGGCGGTCCAGGCCATGTTTTCTGCGAGCGTCACCGCCAGCGTTACCGCCTTGGCCAGATGTGTACCGAGTGCCTGCCCGGCTACCGGCCCTCACCGAAACCGAGGCGCCGCCGTTGAACCGGTACGGCCGTAGCGCATGGCGACGGGACCGTGACCGCAAGCTCGAGGCCGAGAACGCCTGGAAGGAATGCCCTGTGCCCGGCCATGGCGGCTACAACCCGATGCAGAAGACGCTCGGCAGCCGCTATGTGGTGGGCCCGTGCCCTAGATGCGCAGCCGATCGCTACGAGGCAGCGAAGCGCGGCCTATAGGTTCCGCTCGAGCCAGCGGGTAGCCATCTTCATGGCGTAAGCGTCCCACGCCTGGACTACGTCGGCAGCGCTCGGCCGCGGGCCAAGGAATCGGATCCTCCCCTCAACGGCATGACTTGGATTCCCATCGGGGAAAAGACTGACGCGATAGCCATCCAGCGTGGCCAGCTCGCGCACGAAGGCCACCCTACGGCCCGAGTCGTTCACGGCGTAGCGTTGGGGCATCAAGCCGCCCATGCCACTTCGTTCTCGGGGTATCCAGGTGATCGTGCCCATAGGGCGGCGGAGGTTACGCCTGCACGGTCTCACCTGTCGAGAGTCGCCCCCGTTGCCTGTCCGACGGCCGCGGTCTACCCTTCATGGCTGACTAGGGAGAGCGCCGTGGAAGCTACCGTAAAAATCGCCGACAACACCTATCGCATGGAGTCGGATGACGAATACCTGCGCGCTGCGGGCGCCGACTTCGAGCCCGAGATGATTGCGCTGTTCCGCCACTTCGCGAAGGGCACGGTCCTGGACGTCGGCGCGAACATCGGTTTCACTGCCCTTGCGTTCGCCCAGATGGCCGATGTCGTGCATTGCTTTGAGCCGAGCCCGTCTACGTTCCGCTTTCTCACGGGAAACACGGCTGGCCAGCACAAGCTCTGCCTTCACCAATTCGGACTCGGAGATGCCCCTGGCAAGTTCGAGCTCACCTTCTCGCCGTTCACGCGCGCCGGCGGCTTCGTCTCGAACCAGACGCAAGCTTGCGAGGGCCACATCCACGAAGAGATCGAGGTCCGCCGCCTGGACGACGTAGCCACGTCCCTCGACCTGGCCGGCCTAGATTTCGTGAAGATCGACGTGGAAGGGTTCGAGTCGCACGTACTCCGCGGTGGGATCAGGACGATCCACCGGTATAAGCCGGTCGTGGTGCTGGAACTGAACCACTGGTGCCTAAACGCGTTCCAGCGCACGTCGGTGCCGGAATTCCTCGACTATCTGCGCGGCATCTTCCCGAAGCTCTATGCGGTTCAGGGAGGCACGTATCTGAACCTCCACGAGCCGAATGACAGCTACAAGGTGATGTACTACCACATCCTGCAAATGAAGTACGCCACGATCGTCTGCGCCTTCGACGATGATCAGGTCGCCGGATTCCGTGCCGCGTACGAGTACAGGGTCGCCGACTGACGACCCGGTTTTTACACTCAGACCACAGTGCCGTCCATGACGACGGCGCCGTAACCCGTTTGCGGAGGCGCGGGCCAATCCGGATTCGCCTTCGTGATGTCGATGCGGTTCACAGCCACCCGAAACTGCTTCCACTGCGTCAGCAACGCGGTCTCTTGAGCTGTAGCCTCGTCAAGATCAACGGCATCCTGAAGCGGCGCGATCGCCAGCGCGGCGGCAGCCAGCAGCTGGTTGCGCATCGCAGTATTCGCGGACAGGATTTGCTCCTGCGTCGGCGCCGGTGGCACGTAGGGGGCGAACGACCACGCTCCGCCATCGCCCTTGCTTGCCACGTCTCCCGCAACTGGCTGGGGTTCGATGTCGGTGATATCCACGCACATCGCGCAGAACTCGGGCGTAAACCGCTGGTCGAGCGGAATATACGTGCCGTCATCAGCTTCGACCGGAGGAATGATTTCCTGAACAACACCGTTGTAAACGTAGGCATATGTGTTCATGCGAACTCCTCGACAATGACTAGGCCCGGTGCGCCGTTGCCGCCTTTCTGAGCCGTTCCGCTCGGGAGACTAGCCGCTCCGCCACCGCCGCCGCCGGCCGTGTTGTTGTTGCCGCCGCCCGATGTGGAGTTCGACCCGGGAGCCGACCCTCCGAAGAATGAAGCAGCCCCATTTCCGGCACAGAGGCTGCCGATACTAACGGCCGTGCCAGGCTGGCCGTTGCCACCTGCCGCGTTGATGATGTTACCCCCAGTCGCAACAGCCGACTGGCCGGTTCCACCCTGGATCGATCCAGTAGTGGCAAGGGCGCCGGGGCCAGTACCCGACCCACCGGGGGCCGTCATCAAAGCGCCGAAGCTAGATGCGCCACCAGCACCACCTGCGCTACCAGAAGTGCCCACGCCACCCGCGCCGACAACTACACTGACGCCGGAGAACCCTGCAGAGATAACGCCTAAGCAGAACGCGCCAGCCCCCCCGCCGCCAGCCACGCTGCACTGCCCGGAGGTGGTTGCAACCGAGCCGCCGCCCGCGCCGCCCGCCCCTTGCACCCATACCCTCACCTTCTTCGTTCCGGCCGAAGGCGTGTAAGTGAACGTGCCCGGCGTCGCGAAGGTTTGGACGCCGACCAGCTTTCCCTGCATCGCTGTTGCAAGCTGGTTGTTCACCCCTTTAACAAGTACACCGCCGTTCGCCGTGATGGCATTGGCCAGCTCCTCTTGAACAGCGTTCAGCCACTCGGCAGGCACGACAGTCGCGGGTACGCCGCCGCCTGGGCTACCGTCAGTGAAATATCCAGGCGTTCCAGGGGCTGACGGTGCCGGTAGCGCCGGCGCAGCCGTTGCGTTATCGATACGAAACATAGTTCCTCACTCATAGATAAATTTGAGGATGGTGTGCGCAGGCGTTCGCTCACCGAGTTCGCACTCGAGCACCGCGTTGCCAAACGTGACCAGTGGCTCCCCGGCGGTGGACTGGCCGGCGAGGAAAAGGATGGTAGTGACAAGCGGTGCGTGGATGGCCCAGACGAAGAACCATTCCGTGCTACCGACGTGATGCCCTGCCCGGCTTTGCCCACATCGAAATGGCGCGTCATTCGTGACCGTCACCTGGTAGCCGAGCGCCGCGGCGAGATGGATGAAGTACGCGGCTGATTGACCGCCGCTATCCGTGAGCCTGGCGACGATCTGGTGCCTCTGCTGGACGATGGTCGGCGCGGTACCAGCGCATGGATCCGGCAGGCCAAGCGTCTCCTGCCACTCGGGTATCAGGTCCGTCGCCGTCGCCGGAAATGCGGTCACCAACAGGTTGGTAGCCGCCAAAGAGCTACGCTCGTATGTGGGCGAGAGACACGCCACGGTCTTCATGACCACCGCGTCCGGATCTCGTGGCCACACACGGCCGCGTGGGAGGAGACCTGACAGCGCGGCGGTGAAGTCGTCGGCCGAATAGACCGGTATCGTCATGGGTACGTTACCGTGCCGCGCACGGGAAGCTGCCCCGTGACATTGGGGATATTTGCCGCCGGCGCCGTGATGACAAAGCCCTGGGTTCCTGAGATCGCGCCGATCGCGGTATTGATCGACGAAAGGTCGACGTCAGAACCAGCAATCGGCGATCCCTGCTGCAGAAAGACGGCATCTATCGCCGAAGCGATCGCAGCCTTTGTTGCAACTGAGGCGGTATTCAGGCCAGTGATAACGAAGTTGACGCTGTTCGGCGCGGGTCCGCAGGAGTAAACGAGTGCCGTGACGGGCTGCTCATCAATAATTGAGTCGGCCACCAGTAGCTGGTCGCCAGTCGCGACAGTGCCGCGTGGGCCTGTCGTCCCTGGTCCCTTGTCGAACTGGGAAACGCCATCGGTTCCCTGCGGGAAGCCGTTGTGCGCGGCCTCGGACACGTCGAACATCGTGTAAACCACGACGGTGCCCGTGCCAAACCCATTGGGAGCGCACCAGGCGCGCGTAACCCCGGGGACCGCCGTCGCCCAGCGGATGTAATCCTTGAGCGATCCGCCCGAAGCCGGATTCTGGTATGCGAAGAGCATGCGGGCGCGGAGGGAATCATCCTTTTCCACGTCGGCGCCGCCAGTCAGGGCTGACGCCGCGTCGCCGGTCGACTGAATGCCGGCCACCGGAGCTTGAAGCGTCAGCACCGTTCCAGCATCCGCATTGCCTGCGGCGCCGTTGCCGGTCGGGTTGTTCACCGGATCGATCGGCGCCAGCTGTGCTTCGATCGACACAGTGACGGTCCCATCAACGCCCACAACTGCATCGGTCGTGGTGGCATACGCGTAGCCATCACCTCGGGCAACGGGCGTACCCGATGGAAGCACCGTATCCGGTTGGCCCGGCCATGTGGCTGTACCGGTGGCTGCCGTGGCAGGCTCACGGTAGATATTCTTCAGCGCTGCCCAGGCCTCGAGGAACTCATCGGTCGCCGTGTACGGCGTTGCCTGAAGGGCAATATAGTCGAGATAGCCGTAATGGAGATGCGCCAGCCCAGCGGTCGAAGTGCCCAGAACGTTGAGGTTCGAAAAGCGCAGGAGCGAGTCGGCTCCTTTCAGGCCAGCCTTGATATCGGCCAGAACCTGAGCGCGAAGGTCCGACAATGTCGGTCGCGAAAAAGGCATGTGTAGGTCCTGAGGGCGCCAGCGCGACGCCTGGCGGTTAGATCTGGGACCAAGCCCAGTCGAAGGTCGAGGATTGCCTGGTGCCGTCTGTACGAGTGATCGAGGCCGTCAAATGCAGGGACGCCGGCCTGACAATCGCCGTGGTGATATCAACCGACGCTGCTACGCCATCGTCGATCAACCAGCTGAGCGCCTCTTTAGCGTAATCACGTGCCCGGATGGCTACGGTCGGCGTAAGCTTCGACCGATCAAGTAGCCAGAGCCTCGATCCGATGGGAACATCCTGATCGAGATCGCCCCACCAGCCACGGCGATCGTTTGACGCATCGGGGAGGGTATCCGACGCCTCGGCCTGGCGATCCGTGAAGAGGCTGATTAGCACCGCAGTGGTCAGGTCGTTCCCGCTGGCCAAGGAAGGGCCGTCCATAACCCAGTCGCCCTCGCCGCGCTCCACCGCCCAAACAGTCGAGATGTCCGTCATTGCTGCGGTGTCGGCGGGGAGCCGCCTCCGTGCGTGTGACCGTTGTAGATAGCGCGATCGCCATCCATCGAGCGCTTCTTGTCGGTGATGTCCCCGTGCGCCTTTATATCCCCTGTCACCTCAAGAAACGGGGTATCCATGAGCACTTTCTCGGACGCGTTAATGGTCACCGTCGTGGCATTGTTTACCGTCACCGGAGACCCATTCGCCTCGATGATGATCCCGCCCTCCTCGGTGAAATGGATGAATTTCCCGAAGAAGTCGTAGACCTTGGTCTCACCCACCGCTAGGTCGCGTGGCCGGGAGGCTTGGTGTCCAGTGGCAACGATGATGCCGTTCGTGCGGTCGCCGCCGACGAACACAAGCACGACATCCGACCCGACCGGCGGCCGCGACGAAAAGCCGAACTCCGCGAGGCGCGGCGTGTTATCACGTACCTCGATCGGGCCAAGTTGCGCCTGGATCATCTGTGCGGGACCGCTGTCTCGGCTTGCGGTGACCCTTCCACGGCCGATCGTCGCCTGGACCCGCCGGACTATGCGGCGGATAGCTCCGTCTTCCATCGTCATTGGCTCATGTCCGGGATATCGCCGAAGGTCGGCTGCAGGAGGATGGGTTCGGGCCGGAACGCGTCAGGCGACATCAGGACAAGTTCGGCGACCGATCCCGTCTGCTCCGATCGAAGGAACGTGACCTGTCCGATGACGAAATCGTTTGCCGACAGCTTCAGCGACGGAAGATCAATCGGCGCGATGGTGTTGGGGCGCCACAGATTGCCATCGGAGTCGCGCCAGCTGTCACAGCGGATGCGTACGACCCGAGAGTGACCGGCTCGCCGAGCCATTTCCCACAGCGCGCGCTTCTGGGAGATCTCGTTCCCGCCACCGCCGGCCTCGGCGATAAGGATCAGGCCGCGGTGCCGCTTCACGTTCGGATCGTTGATCGTGTAGATCAAGTTGCCGCCGTCACCCAGGTCCGTGAGAACGTCGACTGCCTGAAGGAAAACCTGGTACTGGCTGTAGCGCTGATCGGCCGAATACTCGACCGAAGCGTCCAGAACGTTCTCCCCTTCCTTGAAACCGCTCGCGGCGCGCTGTCGGCCAACCTGAGAGAGCATCAGGCTCCCATCGGGCTGGTCGTAGGCCAGCAATGCCGAATAGCGCGAAACCCGCTCGATCACTTCGAAAGCCGATTCACCGAGCATCAGGTTGAACTGGGGGACGATCGGTAGCCCGGGTACATCGCAGTTCACGGTGATGCCGTAGACCTTGGCCAGCTTCGTGGCGATACCCAGGGCGTCGGCGCCGCTGATCTGGCCGCCAGGCCATTCGGCGGCACAATCCACGAGGTCGGCGCACTTCGACCGCCCAACCATGCTGATGGAGTGCGCGCTGGCCGAAATGCTCGGCACAAAGCGGTCGACGTATCCCGTGATGACCGGGTCCTGCCCGATCTCTACCAGGCATGGCGCACCCGGGGCGGCTATCACACTGGCGAGTTCGCCGGGGTGCCGCTCAGTCATCCCGACGGAAAAGTCGGACGGTAGACGCTCGATGCCCAACGTGACGCGCACATCCGTCCAGCCGCTGACCGTCTGGTCACCGACGGTGATGGTCAACTCCTCGTCGAACATGAACTACCTCGCCAACGCTCGAAACCGCGTGGGCATGAATGCAGGATGGATGGGTACCGCTTCGGCCACGAGCTCGTCGGCGCGCGTCGCGTCCTGATACAGACGCTGGGCTACGGCCAACGCAGGTGAGCTTCCGGGCAGGCGAAAGTCCTGAATAGCCGAGAGACCGCCGGCGATAGTGCTCAGTGCGGCGACCAGCGCCTGGCGAAGCTCCCGCAATGCAAGGAACGTCTGGTCGTCGCCAATGTCGCCAGCGTGCAGGATCTCACTGTCGAGAACGGCCGTGACCTGGTCACGAACGGCGTCTGCGTCGTCATGCGATGAGGGGGCATAGGCAATCGCCGCCCGGGCCAGTTCGCCGATCGCACAGCGTCGGAACAGAGATGCGGTCGCGTCCTGAGCGATCGCCATGGCTGCTCCCGTCTGGCCGGGCACCGATACGGCGTCTGGCTGGAACACTGCGAGACCCGTGAAGAGCCGGACCCCATCGCCTGGATTCAAGGCCACCGAGGCCAGGCTCGATGTGACGCCCTGGGCAGCGGCTGGCAGCGCGGCCACTGTAGATCCGTCCAGGCCAGCCGCGGCGGACATCAGGTCTACTCCCGCCTGGGTTACTGCCGCCCTGCCCTGGGCACCCTGCGCCGTCAGCGCGGTGATGGTGGTAGGCGTCGCCGAAACGCTGGATCGCGATTTTGAATAGGCTGAGGCTACGTTGGCGTTCTGGTAGCGCCCAAAGTTGCCGGTCAGCAGGCTCGCGAGGTTAGCGAGGTTCGTGGCATCCCGAGCCGCCTGACCGGCCTCGACCTGGAATCCGGCAGAAACGGCGACGACCTGCGCGACGACTGCGTTGCCCAGGCTCACCACACCCCGAACGATGCCCAATCCTAGATTCACCATACGGGTCATGCTGGAGACGAAATCAGCTGCGGCAGAGAGCCCAAGCGCGTCGATCAACGATCCAACCAGGCTGGTATTCGAGACCGTGGAGGAAGGAAACACCCTCTCGCCCGATTCGATGAACGAGAAGCTGAGTTCAAAATACCTTCCCTGGTCCCAGCGCTCGGATACACCGAGGCCCCCGTCCGGAACGGAAACGCGGAGTTCGCCAAGCGTCGGGTGAACGAGGATGCCAGGACCAGCCTGTTCGACGGCAGCGATCATCCGATCGCGCTGCCCCATGACGCTCCCACCGCCGTACACCAGGGAGTCTTCGACAAGGAAGCCCACCAGGCCAATACGGCGCGTCGAACGCCCTAGGTCCTCGACGTAGGGACGGTCCTTGCCCGGGTACTCGTGAACGGCCACACGGCGGCCAAATCGCCCTTCCCCGCCGAGCACGGCAAAAGGCACGCCGCGGAATGACGCCGGGCGAAGTTCATCAAACCAGCTCACATCGTTGCTCCTACGCCGGAATAGCCGATGCGCACTGGCTGCGCGGAAGCGTTTCCGCTCGACTTCGCCGTCGCCGTGGTGCCCGCAGGCGCGTTCTTCAGTTCAACCTCGACCTTCACCGCGCCATCCTTCGCCGCGCCACTGCTATACGGGCCCTGCGGCGCGGATGCCAGTTGGTCGGCCAGAGCGCCGCGACGTGCTGCCTCGCCTGCGATATCGGCCGGACGCTCGTACTGCGCGGAGACAACTGCGCCGGCCTCGCGCGCGGTAGTAGCCTTCCTCAGCCTGTCACCAGCCGCCGACTCGTTCCCTTTCGTCAGCTCATAGTTCACGAACTCGAGCTGGTCCTGGATGGACGATGTCCGGATATCTTTCCCCGCCCAGGCGCGGAAGGCCTGCTGCCGGTCGCCATGCCACTGGGCCAGTCCATACGCGTTACCGCTGTCGCCGGATGCGCGCGGATTGAGTGAACTCTCGCTAGACAGATTCGCGGCGATACCCGCGGCCTGCTCACGTGACCAACCCTTCTTCGTGAAGAAGTCGACCACGCGGGCCTGCGTCCCCGCATCGGCCCCACTGGTCGCGGCCACACCGTTGTATTTCTGATCGTAGCCGTCGTACTTGGCGGCTTCGGAGAAGCGGTTGTTCTTCAGGCCGAAGAAGCTGAGGAGACCACCGAGCGCCTTGGTGTTGTAGTGGGAGAACTTGTCGCCGACGACCGTGCCGTCCATGGCGTCACTGATCTTGTTACCGATGTAGACGCCGCCGCCGAGAGCCGCCGCGTACGCACCAAATCGACCGAGGGCGCCTGCTGTAGACAGTCCGGCTGCGCCGTTCGCGGCGCCGGCGGCGGTCGCCGCAGCCTCCATGGCGCCCAACTGGCCGATGTAGGCAGCGATAGCAATGCCGCTCTTGGCCAGGGTGGCACCCAGCGAGATCACGCTTCCGATCAGCTGCGCATTCATCACCGCGGCTACGACGATCGCTGCGTTCTTCCAGCCGCCAAGCCAGTCAACGACACCCTTGATGTCGTTGCCGAGGTCTGTGATGTCCTTTCCGATAGCCTTCCAGTCGATCGAACTGAGCCACTGACCAAAATCCTTGGCCCATTCGCCTACCTTGGCCGAGATCAGCTCACGATTCTTCGATATCCAGCTTGAAAGCTCCGTCACCAGCGGCTTGATGGCGGGAATGAGGGCGTTACCGAGCTCGTTCCGAAGACCGCGACCCGAAGCCTCAAGAGTCTCGAGGTTGTTGGCGAATTCGGTTGCGGACCGCAACGCCGAGCCATCCATGACCAGGCCGAGCTCACGCGCCTTGGCCGTAAGCTGATCGATCGCGGCTGGACCCTGCCGCAGTAGCGGCAGAAGCGGCGTCAGGCCCAGCTGGGACGCCACGAGATTCTGCTGCTGCGGCGTCTTCAGGCGGTAGATCGCGCCGGCGAGCGACTTGAGCTGGGCCTCCGCATCGACAGCGCCTTCCCCCGTCTTCTTGATACCGACACCCAGGCGGTTGAACAGCATGAGCGCCTGCTGGTTACGCCCATAGAGAGCGTCCTGCATCGTGTCGCCCAGGGACTGGAGCACCGCGGTAGCTTCGCCGCCGGCTACGCCGACGAGCTGAGCCGCGCCCTCGATCTCTTGCAATCCGCGCGTGCCGACGCCTGAGGCCTGCGAAGCGTAGGTGATGCTCCGTCCGGCCTTCGCCCAGCTATTCGCAAGAGCCACGACGCCAGCCACCGAGCTAACACCCGTAACGGCCGATAGCGGAGCGGCGATCGAGGCAATTCCGCGAGCGGCGCCGGCGGCCGACGCTCGGATGGTCCCAAGGTTCTTGCCGATCTTGTCGAACCCAAGCTCCGTGCCGAGGCTCTTGAACGACTTTCCAACTTCCTTGAACGGGCGTGCGACGCGATCGAGCGAGTCGTTGATCTTCCGGACGGTGGCCGTCGCCTTATCGGTGGCCGAGATTACGATGTTGAAATTAGGCATGTTTCGACATCCTCTCGGCCTCGCGGGCCCACCACTCCAGGCAATCCAGCGTCAGGGACCACGCGTCATGCGGGCCCCATCCGTAGAACTTCGTTGTTTCGGCGATCAGTCGTCGCCAGCCGGCGTCGTCGGCTGACCACCGTCGGTAAAACTGCCGAGCACTTTCTCCGCTGCCGCCAGGTCAGAGCGGGTGAGCTTTTCCACGGCACCTCGCGGAACCTTGGCAATCAGGCTGATCATGGTGATCAGCGCGCCCACGTTCGTATCCGAGCGCGCCGCCTTTTCCATCTCGCCAGCCGTGGGTTCGCGGAGTTTCAGCTCCGTGATCTCGATGGCGCCGTCGCCTTTGCCGATGGATACCAGGCTGGTGAGTTCAAGGGTGACTTCTTCAAGCATGGTTTTAGGATTCCGTGACAGAGCCCTGCGGGCCTTCCCAACGAACTTCGATCGTTGCGTCGGCCTGCTTGCTCGACTGAGATTCCACCGTCCACATGTTGCGGCCGATGATGGTTTTGCCGTTCGCCAGCTCGGCGACGACGGTGACGTTGCTCATTGCGTTGATCGACGCGACGCTCAGGCCGCCCGAATCACGCAGCGTTCCCGCGATGTGCGGCGCGATCGGCTTCTCGCTATACCCGTGGACGGTGTCCTGCCCCGTAAGGGTCTCGCGGCTGACCAGCGCCGGGCTGTACTCGAAGTCGCCAGCCAGCATGTACGTCTGGCCATCCACCGACAGGTACACGGTGCCAGCCAGCCGATTTGCGTTGTTTCCCGGCATCTCTCTTCTCCAGATATGCGAAAGCCGCCCTCAGGCGGCCTTGATGGTTGAGTTGGACCGGCCTTATGCCGAGAGGCGGAACTGCGCCAGCACCGCGAAGATGCGCAGCTGGTTGATCAGAGCCCCCGGCCAGAGCACGTCGATGCGGTTGGGGTTCGTGGCGTTTCGCTGCACGATGAGGCCCTGGGCAAAGGCATCTGCGCCCTGCACGAATCCCTGGTACTCGAGGGTACGGAATTCGGCAATCAGGTCTGCCTTGATGATCGACGGGGTGACGATCGCCGAGCCAGGCGCAAAACGGGTGCCGTCATTCGCGAGCTTCATGCGCGCGTACTTCGACGTCACCAGCGTGTTCATATCCCGGAGGACGAACATGAGGAGGAACAGCGTCTCCACCTCGAGGTAGCTTTCGTCCGCCTGCCCGAAGGCATTCTTCTGGTACGTCGTGATGACGTTTTCCAGTGCGACCGCCCCATCCTGTGCCACCGTGAAGGTCGAGATGCCGTCCCACAGGAGCACATTGCGATCGGACTTCGTGTAGCGGGAGGCGACCGGCGGGGCCAGCGCCGTGTTGAGTGCGATCGTCTGGAGCGGGCGCCCCGGATCCGCGCGGAGCGCGACCGCCGCGGCACCGGCATAGTCGGCGGCCCACAGCCAGGACGGTGTCGGGGAATCATTGAACCCGAGAATGCTCTCGTGCTGGTTGTTTCGACCGGTGCCAAGCGTCGTCTGGGCGGCCAACGTACCGCGATTAGCAGCAAATACGTGGCCGTACAGCTGTTCTGACCAGCTCCAGCGACCGGTGCTGTCGTTAAGGAAGGCCTTGAGCGCATCCAGCGATGCCGTGTCGCTGTAAGGGCATACGATGAAGTCGAAGCCCTCGTCCCCCAGGTTCGCAAGCGCAGTGGCAAGCGTCGGGTTCGTCGCGCCGCTCGCCATCGCTACGATGGTGGCAGTAACACCAGCCGGAAGGGCCTCGCCAGCGGCGGTGCCGCCGTAGTTCAGCCGCACGTCGATGTCGTTTCCAGCCAGACCCTTGTTCTTGGCGGTGAGGTTCACCTTGCTCGCGGTCGTTCCATCAACAACAGCGGTCACGGGGAGATTCGTCGCTGCGTTGATCGCAGCGACCACCGATGTCGCGATCGACGCCGCCGTATCGGTCAGCGCCACAGGCACGCTGAGGGGAGGCTGTAGCGCCGAGGCGGCGATATACAGCGAGAGCACGCCGGCGGCAGTTGGCGTCCCAGAGAACGCGATGGAGCCCGATGCCGCGATGGCGCCGGCCGCGTCCGCCAGCGGAAGGAGCCATAGCTCACCAAAGGCGTCGGAATTCCTGTATGCCGCGGTCATCAGCGCGAGCATCGAGCCCGCGCCGCCCTTGCCGATCGCGTCGCTCGCGCCGCTGCTGATCACCGGCTGGCCGGCGACGGCCGAACCTGCGGACGTGATCTGACCGATGACAAGCGCGCGCTGCGTCTGCTGGCCGGAGTTGGCCTGGGAATTGTCGACCTCGGCGTAAAACAGCGGGACGCGGAGGTTCTGGGGGATGTGGCTGAAGGGCACGCTCATGCGTCCTGGCTCCGGGTTTCGGTGGTGGTGGCCTGGCTCGATGCGCCTTTCGGCGTGCGTGCCTTGGAGGCGTTCGGATCGTCGGTGGTCACATCGCCATCGCTGATGCGACGCAGCCAGTAGGCATCGGCGTCGCCGACATCGCGCCCCTCTTCAGGGAGGAAATCGCGCTTGACGGGGTCGCGGACGAGCACCCCGGGTTTCGGGAAAACGCGCATGCGGCGCTCCTACGTTGGGAAGTTGATTTCGAGTCCGCCCTCGGCGCGCCCGTCGGGGCCCTCGGTGCGGGGCGCGGGCGTTGCCGCGTCGGGAAACATCGGGTCGACATACGTGCCCGTCGGGTCGTAAACGTTCGTCGAATCGACCACCACGGTGATGCCCTCGAGCGGCTCGGCAGGGATCGGGAAAAAGTCTTCAGGCCCCTGGTAGAACTCGAGGCCGATGCTCATCACGATTTCGCCGAGGTTATGGTCGCCGGTACCGTCCGTCTTCATCTCGGTGCGGATGAACGGGAACTGCTGCAACTGGCTCATGAGGTCCGGGTTGTTGATCAACGCCAGTTCGATCTGCCGCTGCAGCGCTTCGAGCTTTACCGTCGCCTCTGCCACGCCCGTCTGGTCTTGGAGGTTTTCTACCTCCACGCGCCCGCTCACCTGGAGCGTGAGCGTTACGGTGAACTGAGGGCCGCCCTGACGGCCGAGGGACTCCTTGTCCTCGCTGGGCGTATGGAGATAGAGGATCGGGTAGCTGCCATCCCACGTCGGATAGTCCAACGCGGCGAAGACGTTCTGCCCCGCGTCAGTCGTTCCCCTTAGCGCAGCGACGGCAAGGAGGCGAAGCTCCGCTGAGGTCGTCATGGCGTTTTCTTTACTCCGAGCATCAACTTCGCCCAGCCATGGCCGTCCGGTCGGACATCCTTGATCACATAGGTCTTATCGACTTTCGGGATGTAGATCAGCTCCCCCTGCCGCGGCGGCCGAGAGAACTGCACCAGACGGACCCCTAGCACCGGCATGACGGTGTTCGCGCCGACGCCGGTGTCGATGAGATCTACCTCGCGATAGGCCTCATCGAAGACCCCGTCGATCTCCGCCGGCGGGGCATCCGATGCGGTGTAGACGGGCCGCTTATCTTGGTCCTCACCGAAGACCTCGATCGTCGGTCCGAGCACGACCGCATCCCAGTCGATGGCCATCAGGCGAGCCGGACGGCCGGGCCATCGGCAGCCGTGATCGTGAAGCGGCCCGTGTACGCGACCGCTTCCTCATCCTTGCCGAGGATGAATCCCAGCTTGCGGAGCCATCGGATGTCACGGGCATCCACGCTGGCCTCTTCGCCAGGTCCCTTGCGCACGCCGGACAGGTCAGTAACTGACCTGCCGGTCGCAACGATCACCTTCACCGCCTTGACCGGGGCGCCAGGCGCCGCGGTCATTAGGACACCTTCGGTGCGCAGACGCTCGCGCAGAGGCAGGCGTTCACGCGGCTCGGGATGACCAGGGGCGAGGACTGCATCAGCAGGATGCGCTGGGCAGGGTCGTTCTCCACCCAGGTCTTCGGCGCATACGGCAGGGACGCGTAGTTGAAGGCTGGATCGAGGATCTGGCCGAAGGCACGGGTACCGAGCAGCTGCGGGCCGGACATGATCACGGTGCCATCGACCAACATCGGCTGCTCGACACCATCGTCATCGATGTACCACTCGTTGTAGACCCACAGGTTGTACTGGCCCCACTTCCCCTTGAACACAGCTCCAGGGGCGATCTGCGCGCCGGGGTCCAGGTTGTTGCCGTCGGTCGCGAGTTTCGGATAGTAGATCGCGCCCTGCACGCCCTTGGCGTTGAGGAATGCAGTCCACGAGCTCGTGGTGAAGACGATGTCCGTCACCTGCGCGCCCGAGAGCTTCAGGATCTGGTGCTGCCACAGTTCGATGTCCTGGGTCGGCACCGGATCGCGGCCATCGCCATCGAAGTTCGCGGCGACGCCCCACTGGTTGTTGCCCGTCTTCGCGATCGTCAGGCTCGGGTCACGGCCGAAATCGATGATTTCGGTGGGGAACCCTTCGCCCGTGACGATCACCTTGCCGGTGGTGAGGGCCTGGGCAGCCATCCATTCGAGTCGACGATCGAGCATATCGATCTGGTCGGCCATCTCGAAATTGACGTTCGCCATCTCGCGCTCGGCACCGGTCATGTCGCCGCCGCCGATGCGTTCGCCGATCTGGCGCATGACCGGCTTGCGAAGGTCCGGTGCGCGCTTGTCCTTGATGTACGCCGGCTTGTAGATGTTCGTCTGGTACCGGCGCGACTCGACCAGCTTGCCGCCGATGAGCGGGCTGACGAACGGCGACATGCGGCGCAGGCCGACGTCGATGTCGATGGCGACGAACTCCGTCTCGCTCATCTTGATGTTGGGGAAGAAGGTGTCGAGCAGGAACTTCTGCGAACGCTTCAGGGTGGGCACCACCTGGATCAGGTCGGTGGTGCTGAACGGGAACGTACTGGTTGCGGACATGTAAGCCTCTCCGAGAGGGGTTTCGAGCCGAATCCGGGCCAAAAAAAACCCCGCCGAAGCGGGGTTCCAGGCAACCGGGATGCGCAGGGGTTACGGGGCGGTGTTGTTCGCCGGCGAGTTGGCGGACACCGTGCTCTTCAGGAAGAGACCGAAGGCGCGAGCGGCCGAGACAAGCTGCGCGAGGTTCCAGGACGAGTCGAAGATCACGCGCTGGGCGTTGAACTCGCCGAACAGGTAGCCGCCCGACGTCACCGGACCGGCCGTGGCATCGGCGTCGTCGGCAAGGATCGCCACGGGGTTCTGGCTACCGTCGCTCGCCGTGCGCACGCAGGCGATGTAGGTGCCAACAGCGTCGGCCACCGTGATGGTGAACGAGTCGCCAGCGACCATCGGCGTGGCGCCAGCGGTGATCGTGAAGTTCACACCGGTGCTGGTGAACGCCGAACCGGCCGTCGCCGTACCGACAGCTGCACCCTCGGGATCCGTGACCGCGAACGACGTGGCCGACGTGGCCGTCGCCTTGTACACACCGGTGAGCGGTGCCGAGCCGGCGCTGACCGAGCCAATGGTGGCGTTACCAGTGTTACCGGGCGTGGCGGTGGCCACGACCGGCGAGGTGTTCTGCTGGCCGAGCACGGTGCCGCGCTTCAGGTTTCCTGCGCCAATCAGGATCGGCTGGGTAACCAGGTTACGGGCGTCGACGATGAGCTGGTCGGGAACGTAGACCTGAGCCTGGATGCCCGGCTGCTGCGGGTTGTCACCGATGAAGGTGGGGGTGAGCGACATGTGATGTCTCCGAAGTGAAAGGGTTCGTCTTACTTGCCGCGGGCCTTCTCACCCGCGGCGATGATGGCGTTGGCCACCTTCGAGCGGCCGGAGGGATTGGAGTCACCGCCGTCGCCGCCGACGTTGGCCACGTTCGCAGCAGCCATGCGGTCGGTCAGGCTGTTCTGACGGCGCGGCGCGCCGCCTGCCGCCGTGGTCTGGAGCACCCCGATGGCTTCCTTGCGCGACATCGTGGTGCCGAAGGCCAGGCTGGCCGCGACGTCGGGTCGCACGCCGGCGGCCGTGCAACCGAAGATCGCAGCGCAACGGGCACGCTCGCGGCGGCGAGCCTTGGCGCTCGCGCTGTTGCCACGCATTTCCTCGTCGCTGTCGTCCTCGTCGTCGAGGTCTTCATCATCAGCCTTGGACTTCGACTTCGCGCGCTTGCCTTCCTTTTTCTCGTCGCCGTCGTCGTCCGGGTCATCGCCCTCGCCACGCGCATCGAGATCGTCGTCGTCTTCCGCTCGACGCCCTTCCTTTTTGTCGTCGTCCTTGTCGTCGCCTTCTTCGGCGCGCTTGCCCTTCTTGTCGTCGTCGCGCTCCTCGTCCTCGGCACGGCGCGCGCGGCGCGCATCGTCGTCTTCGGCGCGGGCGCCAAGGCCCAGGAGGTGCGCGAACGGCATTGCCGCCGCCAGCTTGGTACGCATGGTGGTCATGGATGTCTCCGTGGAGTGGAAATTAGGCCAGCTCGGCGAGCAGCGACCGAAATGCGGCATCAGGCGCCGCTACTACGTCCGCAAGCCCCATGGCGACGCCTTTCTCGCCCATGTAGGTCACGGCCTGGGTGCCGCGGACTTTCTCCGCAGACATACCCCTATTGCGGGCAACCGTTCCGACGAACAGTTCGCCCATCGTGTCGATGTCTTCCTGGAACCGAGCCAGCGCCTCTTTCGAGAGCGGAATCTCGGGATGGCCGTCGGCCTTTCGGTCACCGTAGGTGATGAAGGTGACCTGCACGCCAGCGCTGGTCAGCGCCTTGCTGAAGTCGACATGCATGCAGATCACGCCGATCGAGCCGACTCCGCCCGTGCGCGGCACGGCGATCTTGTCGGCGGCCGATGCGATGGCGTATGCCGCTGAGTAGGCGCCGTCGCTCAGAATGGCGTGGATCGGCTTCTTACCGCGCGCGCCGTAGATCGTGTCAACGAGGTCGAAGCAGCCTGACACTTCGCCGCCAGGCGAATCGACGTCGAGCATGATGGCCTCGATGTCCGGATCCTCAAGCGCCGTCAGGAAAGCCTGGCGGATTCCGTCGTAGCCGGTCATGCCACTGTACGGACGAAGCGATCCGAGCTTCTGGACGAGCGTGCCCTGCACCGGAATGATCGCTACCGGGCCGGCTCGGTCGTATCCACAGTCACGGTCGCGGTATTCATAGCCTTCCCCATCAAACGAGAAGGCCATCGGCTCGATGGCCATGCCGTCGAGGTTGACCATGCGCGTGATGTTCAGGCGCTCGGCCAAGGCCGAGATGACGATCTCCGCCTTGTCGCGGTGGATCGCCAGCGGGCGATTGAACATCCGCTGGGCAAGGTGCGCGAACTGCTGCATCAGGTGGCCTCGGGGTCTTTGATGGTTTCGGTGGCCGTCGGCTGGCCGCCGTCGCCCAGGCCCATGCCCGCCCAGCTCGGAACCGGAATACCGCGAGACTTGAAGCCCTCGATCTCCCGTGCGCGCTGGTCGAGCGTCTCTTCCCAGTCCTGCCCCTGTTCGATGGACTCCATCTGCAACGTGGACAGGCCGGCATCCATGCCCAGGATGGCGCCCTTCTTCTCGGCCACCGGGTCGATCCAGCCGCGCGCCGGGCCCATCCACGTGGCACGCGAATACAGCGCACGGAACTCATGGAACGGGGGTGCGCCAGGCGGGAGCGGATACTCGTCGATCTCCATGGACTCCTCGAGGAAGCACGCGAAGATCGGCTGGGCAAAGCCTTGGGTGAAGTCGTCCCGTCGCCGGGACATGGTCTTGAATGCTTCCAGTAGCGCACCGCGGGCGGAGCTGTAGTTCGTGTCCGACCAGTCATGGCTCATCTGCTGGGCAGAAAGGCCCGTAGCCGATGCGAAGTTCCGGAGGAACGACTTCTCGAAGGCTACGAAGTTGCCATTCGGGCGCTCCGATGCCACAGCGTTAATCTTCTCGCCCGGGAACAGGATCGGCAGCCGGGATTCTCCGAGCATGGTCTTCCGTTCACCGTGGAAATCGGCGCGGGCGTCCTGGTATGCGTTGAGATCCGACGCCTCACCGATCGCCTGCTCTACGAGCTGAGGATCGAAGGGACTCTCGATATATGCGCCGAAAATCGAATTGATGATCGCCGCATCGAGTTCGACCGCGTCGTATTTGGCCAACATCTTCATGCGCTGCAGGATCGGCGCGAAGATGCCAGCGCCACCGCGGTGCTGCGCGGCACGGTCCCGGTCGAAATCGTGAACGATGATCGGTCGGCCCCACGACGTCTCGCGTGGTACCGACTTCCATTCGACGCTCTTTGCCGCAGCCCACCAGTCGCCCTGATGCGCTTGACGAATCCAGTAAGCGTAGGCCGCACCGAACTCGTCGACCTGCACGCCGCCACGGTTGGTCTGCGTGTCGAACTGTAGCTGCGGGTTCGACAGACGGTCAGGATCGATAAGTTGAATGGCCGTTGCATACCGCGCGCGGCCTGGGCCGACACGCCCGGGAATCCACGCGACCTGGGCCAGTGCATCGCCATCGACCAGCTTGTGGCGAAGCGCCAGGCGCATCATCTGCGTGACGCTCTGCCCACGCTGGGCATCGCAATAGTGGGCGGGATCGTTCGCCCATGCACGGTAATGAGCCTCAGCGGCATTGCCGAACGCGGCGGCCCATTCAGCGTCGAAGCCGTCGATTCCGGTGATCTGCCGAAGTGCCCGGTAATCCGGCCGGACGAGCGGTCGATAGTGGCCGCCGATGGCGTTATCGAGAATGCGCGTGACGGCGCCCGAGGCCCACCCATCGTTTCGGACGAGATCGCGGACGCGCGCGACGATCCGATCCCGGTACATGTTGAGCTCGCCATCGGGCGAGTACAGGTACGGGTGCCACGCGGATACATGCTCGCCGTGGATGTCGGCGGCGTCATACGGGGCGTTTCCGCCACCCGCCAACGCGTTCGCTCGATTGGGCATTGTCGGGCGCGACGAAGGCGCGATCGGCAGCCCTTTCGCGTCCAGGATGGTCACCGGGCTATCCATCAGCGGTACCGGAACCGCATCGGGCGACGCGCACGCGAGACCACGCCAAGCTGCGACTGCAGCGTCTGGATCAGCGCAGCAAGCGCCTCGATGTTGCCGCGCGTATACGTGACCGACTTGGAACCGTCGCCCTGCGTGTAGCTGTAGCTCTCGCCCTTGGCGCCTGACATCAGGTCGATATAGGCCTGCTGGGCTTTCGCCAGATTCGCCTGCAGCACGTCCCGGGACATGCCAGCCAGCAGGCCGGTAGCCGGGTTGTAATTCAGCGAAGAGGTCACGAGAACTCCGATGCGTTGGTCAGGCCAGGCGGCTCGCAAACTTCTTGCGCGCCGCTGGCTCCTGCTTTGTCACGGTGGGGCCTGCCGCTCGCGGGAGCGGCGCAGCCACTACGGGCAGCTCCGGCTCGTCGCCGGCGACCGGCTGAGCGATTGGCGGCCCGATGGTCAGCTGGACTTCTTCAGCCCGTCGATTCAGCTTCAGGCCGACGTGGAGCAGGCTGCAAAGCGCCGCATATGCGTACACCCGGCAGTCGAGCGCCTCGTTTGCGCGACCAGGCGGCAATTCCCATACCCGGTATTTCTGCCCATGCGACAGCTTCGTCACGAGACGTTCGGACGTCAGCTGCGCGAAGTAGTTGATGTCCCGATCGCTCGGGAAATGCATGTAACCAGCGCCAGCCTCGTCGAGATGAAGCCTTTGCCGAATCGTGTCCTTCGCGGCGTTCACACCCAGGATCACTGGTCGGAAGCTGGCCTTGTTCCGCGCGCTCGGGCGTTTTGTCGGCCAGACCGGGGAGCGCTGTCCGTTGCGTGCCGATTCGCCCTTGATGGCGTAGATGCGCCGCCCAAGCCTTGCCTTCGCAAACTCGTACACGCGCTGCGTGTGGTGGCCACCCGAGTCAATGCATGCGGCCGAAATCTCGAAACCGCGCCCATCGGCACGGTGCCAGATACGCTTTAGGAAGGCGTCCACGCCATCCCATAGCTTTTGCTCGCCAGGGTCGCCCTCGATCACCTCGTGAGAAATCGACCATGACTCTTCATTCCGACCCCAGCCCACTACCTCGATCTCGACGCGGTCGTCCTGCACATCGCAGCCAGCGGTCACGATGGCAACGCCATCGGGTACATCCGCCGGCCAGACTTCGCATCGCGACGCCAGACGGTGCTCGGCGAGCGCTTTGTCGCCGCGGTCCTCATAGGGCTCACCGAGGACCAGGTTGATGAACGTCTGCCGCGCGAGCGGGTCGTCCTTCACCTTCAGCCATTCGGCAACCAGGTTGGCCCAACTGGCATTCGGGAACAGGCTGTAGCCTGCCCAGATGTGGAAGCCGGCGTGACCGTTGAACGGTTTGCCGGCGACCCACTCGCCGCGCTCGACCATCTCCGGCTTGTCCGTGTCATGGATGACACAGCCGTTAGCGCGGCAGAGGTAATAGACCGAGTCAGGGAGACCGTTGCCCTTGGCATCGGTCTCCCACTTCATTCCGTAGGGAAGGTCGGGCCCACCCCACTCCAGCACCTGCTTTTCGCCGCAGTGCGGGCAAGGGACGTGATAGCGGCGCTGGTCGCTGGCTTCCCAGCTTTTTTCGATCCTGCTGTAGCCCTTGATCGTCGGCGTACTGCCAAGGCCGATCTTCCGGTTCCAGAACGTCTCCGTTCGCTTGGCGCCCAGGGCGATCTGGTCGCCTTCGTTGCCTGCCCCGTTGACCGGGTTGCCATCCACCTCATCGAACAGAGCGATCCGTACTGTGATACGACGGAATCCGGCAGGAGAGTTCGCGCCGACCATCTGCAAGCTTGCGCCGTTGGTCAGCGTCTTCTTGAGAATGGTCTGGTTGCTGTCCTTGGCCTTCGGACTGCCCGCGATCGCCGCAAGCACCGGAGTATCCCGGAGCATGGGGGCAATCTCGGTCTTGCTGTAATCCTCCGCGTCCTCGACGCGAGGCTGCACCACCATGATCGGTGAAGGATCTTGGTGCAGGTAATAGCCGATGACGTGGTCAAGGATCTTCGTGTAACCGACACGGGCCGACTTCATCACGGTAACCCACGTCACCGACGTATCGGTGAACGCGTCCATGATCCCACGCTGATACGCGAACGCCTCGAACTTGCCTGTCTGCGCGCTGGTCTCTCGCGACAATACCGCGTAGCACTCGGCCCACTGGCTGAGGGTCAGCTTCGGCGGTGGCTGCAGGTTGGCCGAGAGAGCCACGTCGAGGCCAAGTTTCAGCGCCTGGTAGCCGCGCTCGTACCGCCTACCCTCCGACGCCAGCAGGTCCACGCGTCAGTTCCTCGAGCGCCTTGGTGATCATTTCCAAGAGCGCGTCCTGTACCTCGTTGACAGTCTTGAGCCGATGGAGCTTCGGAGCCTGCTCGGCCGGAATAGCCAGTAGGCGTGTGCGCACCCGGGCGTAGCTCGCCCCGACCGCCGCGGCGACTTCGTCCACGGCAACGACAGCCCCGGACTTCTGGTCGTATTCGAGCTGGTTGAGCAGTGCGAGATAGTTCTCCTTGATCCGGATCGCTTCTTCACGTGAATGCGGTGCAGCACTGAGCGCAATCCGCTCAGCGGCCTGCGCAGGTGTCTCGCCAGGCTTCCGTTCGGCTTTGACCCTTGGCTTGACCGTTACCTGGTCCGGCGCGTTACCCGAGTTACCCGAATCGTTACCCTCGTCGTTGGGTAACCCATCCCGTCGGTACTTTTTCAGCAGCGCATTCGACGCCTTGACGTCGACCCCGCCATCGGCCAGAACCAGCCAATCACGGGCCTTCCAGGTCGTAACGGTCTTCTTGCTGACGCCGTGCATCCGGGCGAACTCGGCCTGGCTGACGACGGTCATGCGTTACCCAAATTTCAAAAGTTCAAAGCTAGAGAACCATCGCGGCGCGCAATGCCCACGATGCCCGACGGGCCAGGAGGGACCCATTCAAATTTCACACTAGCTTAACATATCGTTCAGGTTCAGGCTGGTGACCGGGGTCACCGTGCGGTCGCCAGCGCGCGGGCCATCGCGCGGTCGAAGGCTGGCTTCCACCCCGCATCGATGACGTCGCGGGCCCGATCGCCGTACCCCAGGCGCTTCTTCACCGGAAGGGCATCGCCAAATCGGATCAGAAGCTTGAGCCCAGCGGGTTGGCCGCGGCGCGCTCGCACTCGCTGCCACACGCCATTGACCGCACCGTTCTTCGTGTTCACAGGTCCGATGAATACGTCACTTCGCGCCTTAAGGCGCGCGAGCGTTGCTCGGGTCAGCTGGCCGTACTGGTCGAGCCGGATGTTCTTCGGGTTGAGCAGTGCCCGGCCAGGCAGCTTATGTGCCCCGCCCTCTTCGTACGGCGCCAAGTATTTCGCCGCTACTGGCCGAACGAATACAACGGCCGTCAGGTTTCGCTTATTCGAACCCTTCACGCCTACCGCATTGATGGTGAACGGCTTAGGCTTTTCGAACGTCGCCTTGATGTTTTCCTTTTCCGCTGCAGCTACTTGCTTGGCGAGGTCGTTGATCGCCTGAGATGCCGCGAAATCGAGCTGCTTGTACGCCAACGCCGAGAGCTGCTTACTCACCTGTTTCAGGTTCGATCGAACAGAGATCTCGATCGGCATATCAGACGGCCTTGGTGTAGACCGCTTTCCTGCAAACCGATGCCAGCTTCTCCTGGTCGGGCTCCATACCCGTGAGTGCGACCATGGCTCGCAAGCCGAAAAGATAAGGCCAGAACCACCAGCGAACGGTGATAACCACCGCAACCGTCGCCGTAGTCATGGCTTCACCAAATTCCGGATTGCCTGCATCTGTACGTTACAGTTCTGCAGGGCAACCTTTCGAGCGTTCGCAATGCGTACGACTTCCTCTACCTGAAGCGACGCGGCCTCCGCGATCGGGCAATCCTGCGTCAGCTCCGCAGGTACGGGAACATAGACCGGGACCTGGACGCGAACCACCTGCGGGACCGGCACGGGCTTCACTGAAGTGTCGCATCCAGCGAGAAATGCCAAGATGATCAGTAGCCAGACAGCGCGGGGCATAGCTGTGCCTCCAGTACGGCGTGGCAGTCCGGCGCCTTGGCGCTTTCGGTGACCTTTGCGGCGAACGCAGTTCCGACGGTGTTGTTCTTGGCCTTCTGGCCGGCGGAGTCGTCAATAAGCGCCTGCGCCTGGCCCTGCATCAGTTTCCACTTGGCCTCAGCAGCCGCGGTGGCGTCGTTGGCCTGCGTTAGGGCAAGCGCGCAGCGGTCGGTATTACCTTGCACGGTGCTCAGGTCACGCCTTGCATCGGCAAGATCGGTCTGCAGGCTATCCACATACCACCATTCGCAACCGACAGCGATGACGGCCAGCAGGCCGCCAATGGCATAGGCGTAGATCTTGTTCATGCCGGCGGCAACCTCTCGTCACGCGGGACCGTCGGCCGGGGCGGTGGCACCTTCTGGCCTTGCGCGCGGATGCGAAGGAAGAATCCAAGACCGGCGATCACCGGCGCGATCTTCGCCACAAGCCCAACCGGTAGCATCGACTGCAATTCCGGCGAATTAAGCCAGACCTCCGGCAGAACAGCCAGGACAGCGAACACGTAGGTGCTGTGCCACTTCCACCAGTTGCGGGCATCATCGACAAGCTTCATTTCAGATGCCTCACCTGCTGGAGCTCGTGGATGTCCTGCGTGTTTCGATCGGTCTGCACCTTCAGCTCCGCCATCTGCCGCGTGAGGCTTGGGATGTCGGAGAGCTGCTGGCTCAGGGTTTGCAGCTGCGCGTTTGTGACAGCCTGCTGCGTCTTTATCTCGCCGATCTGGGCGGTCTGGCTCGACAGGCCCTGAGCCTGCTTCTCCAGGTTTCCCGTGATCGACATGAAGATGTACGCGGACGCCCCAAGGAGGAGCGTGACGACGAATCCCGCAACCCATCGCTCGACCGGGCCGAGCTTCAGGTGGGTGACGCCGTCATTGCCGCGCGTGATGTCCATGGGCTCATCCACTCGCTATACACCCAGCGCCTTGATTGCCCGCGCATAGCGCGCCTGGCGGTCCTCCCACCCATTGGGTAGGCCGGTCTTCTTGTTCCTTCCATTGATGCGCACCGAGACCTCAAGGAGGTCGCCGGCATCAGCCCATGTGTTCAGTTCCTCGGATGCCCAGAACCAGCCGGCAGAGCGCGCGGCAAGCTCGTCGGCCTCAAGCAACTGAGGGTTCGCCACCAGGTCGATACCCAACGCGCGACTGGCGCGCATGTAGTTCGTTCGTCCGGTGATCTGGATCAGGCCTCGGCCACGGAATGTCGAGCCATCGCCATGTTGCAGATTTCCGAGATCGGCCCTGCCTTCGTACCCAATCTGGGCGGCCGTCGGTCCCCAGATTTCACGTGTCAGCGAGAAGCCCATGGATTCGTGGCCGCACTGCGCCAAGAATGCCGCTTGCCGCCTAGCGGTTCCGATGTCGAACTCTTCCATCGCCGCGGTCAAAATCCCGGCCCAACGCGTAGCACGCGGCATCGAAACACCGGTCGCCAACTGAAAGGTTATGGCGTCCATGGCTACTCCGATGCGCCAGCACCGAAGTGCTGGTTGATAAGTGATCAGGTTCAGCGAGCCGGGACCACCAGGGGAAGTGGTCAGGCGTAAGGGGAGGAACGCTTAGCGGCAGCACCGTAACGGCTCACGCCGTGGTCCTCTGGTGCATGTAGCGGACCTGATCTGGTGAAACTGGAGCGGGTCGCCGGATTCGAACCGGCACCTCCAACCTTGGAAGGGTTGCACTCTGCCCGTTGAGCTAGACCCGCAAATAAAAAAGCCCAGCGCAATGGCTGGGCTAAATCGTTCGGTCGCACGAAGCGGCAGGAGCATTGTACAAATCAAAATTGAGGTCCGATACCTCAATTTTTTGGCCTTCGCCTTCCGCGGTATATGGCGTTGATAGCGGCGGCGCTTGTCACCTGTGACGCCTCGACCGCGCGGAGCCTATCCGCTTCCTCCCGATCCGCTTCTCTTTGCGCCGCTGCAGCCCTGGCCGACACGTCACGTGCGTGTAGGCTTCTCGATCGCTCGATGGCCTGGGAGGTGGTTGTCCCGACGAACGAGACGTCCCTCCAACCATCAGCAATGCCAAGGGCACCCACCGCCGCGTTTATCCGCGCCAGCACTTCCGGACTTAGCGATCCGACGAACCATTCCCCTGCGTGTCGCAGATCTTCGAGGGCCATATGGATCGCAGTTTCAGCCTCGACCGCTCGCGAGGGCTCGGTCATGTCCATCACGAGCATTCTTCGATATCTGACCGGGCTACCGGTCTGAAGCGCCGACAGGCGCGAGCGAAAGTGAGTAGCGGATCCCACCTTGAACCAAGCGTCGTCGGCGTGCTCAAACTCTACGATGTAGATTCCGCCCCTACCTGCGGACGACTCGGATAAACGCACGCTCAGCCTCGGCGAGTTGTTCTGCGACCAGGTTGTAGAGCCAATCATATGGCCCCAGCCATCGTTCATTGAACGACGCCTCTTTCATGCCGAGCTTAGCAGCACGCCAGGACGGCCCGAAGCGCACCGTGCCGGTACCCGCGCAGCGCGGGCAAACCTCATGGCCCTCACGCTTGTTAAGGTTTCCGTGGCCGTTGCACTCCCTGCACTGCCTGGGGTGCCTGACCTCTTCAAGCACTGCCTCTCGGATCGCGTAATACGCCTTGGCGATAACTACCGGCTCCGTCTTCACGCACCACTTGGGCCAACGGCTGGAGCATGCCTTGGAATAGGCTGCCGTGGCCGCGCTACGGTTGTCGTTGAACTCCAGCGATGCCACGCCGGCGAGCGCCCGATACATGGCCGTCTCGCGCGCGGTCCATTCGGCCAGCTGGGCGTCAAGCAGGAGTCGGTGCAACCGCGCCTCGGAGCGCCTTGATCCATCTGGCCAGTGGATGCGGCAGAGCAGTTCCCTGCCAAGTCCATCAGGAACCATAGCGACTGCGGCGGCGATGTCCTGGGGCGTGAGCTCGGGAATCCCTCCCCTGCCCACGTCATAGCGCACGGTCGAGGCGTTCAGCCTCGCGAGAAGATCGGCGGATCGCTCGGCTGTGTGTTCGGAGGCGTACATGGGGTTCCCCTTACTGCTTGATGTGGTCGGCGCCCGGCGGGACGCCCTTCTTCTTGTGCCTTCCCATCCGGCGAAGGAGCGCGGCGGCGCTCACTAGGCCTGATGCGGCGGTGCTTACGCGAACCGCCAGTTTTTCGAGCTCCGTTGGTCCCATCAGCGGCAACCACTTCACTTCGTCGTTAAGGTCTGACGCCGCCTTCAGCTTCGCCTCGACCTGGTCGTCCAGTCGCTTCTTCATGGCGGTTCAGGCGCTCGCTCCGGCCAGGGCGCGCCAGCCAGATAGGCTTCGATGACTTCGCGCGCCTCGTCCCACCCGTGGCAGCACTCCGCCTGGTAGCCGTTGTCGTTGAGGTCAGCGATCCACTGGCGCTGCGCCGGCGAGAGCGAGCCACCATCACGGCGCTTCATCTCAATGTAGAGGCCATGGAACTCACCCCGTGCGACGGGCAGGCACGTGTCCGGCACGCCAGGCTTTACGCCCTCGGCCGCAAGCTTCCCAGCCACGGCCTTGTGCCGGTGGCCACCGTTGGGGATGGCATACATCAAGCGGAGAGACGGGTGCTTGCCAGCAGCGAGTGAGGCCCAGCGAAACAGCGCTGCCTGCTCTTCGTGCTCAGTGGGAATGCGTGCGCCCATCATTCGCCCTCTCCCGGCAGTCGGAAGACCGTGACGATCGCGTTCCGTGCCCCATCAACGACGAACACGACGCGTGCCTTGCTTACACCGTACCAGTAGCCCAGGTACTGGCGGCCCACCATCAGATGGGCGTGCCCCGGGCAGCGGTCGCGGATCTTCTGCTTCGTCTTCTTACCGGCGCGGCGCGAGCCGTACCACTCCGCACCGATGTCCAGACCGCCACACCGCTCGGCGAAGCGCTGAGCGGCATGGCGCGTGATGTGCGGCATGTCGGCGGTGTTCATACGTCACCCGACTGGGCGAAGGTCGGCAGGTCCGACCGCTCCAGCATCAGGTTCTGGTACTCGAGCAGCTGGTCATCGGTTCCGTAGAACTCGCGGAATCGGCGCGGCTCGCGCTCAAGGCTCGGGCCGAACTTCTCGGCGTGCGCCTGGTAGCCGTGATCCGGGTACGGAAGGAACTTGCCCTGGTGATGTAGGTGACAGAGACACACGGTGAAGTCGTGCCCGCGGCGCCGTCCGCCCGACAGGAGATGGTGGATTTCGAGGTCCCGGCCGAAGCTCGCGCGCGCCAGCCCGTGGTCCACCCCATTGAGGTGGCAGGCGACACAGCCCTTCACGCGCATCGCGTCCCAGCGGACCACCTGCGCCTTCGTCGGCTTGCCAGTGCTGCGGTTCTGGCGAAGCTTCGGTTTAATTTTTACCGCTTTAAGACACTCTGGGTGACCCTTTTTGCCATTCGATAAACCGCGCGCCGTCACACCCTGACGGGCAGCGGTCATGGCAACGAAACCATGGTGGGACGGCAGCGGCGCCTTGCGATTTAGGGGGGTGCGTTTCACGCCGATTTCGACCCCTCGGCGGCGGCCATACGGTCCAGTTCGGCGGCGATAAGAGCACCAGCACGAATAAGGTTTTCCCGACGGTCTCTGGGCTTCCACCAACTGAGATGCCAAGGCCAGAGCGAGTCGGCCACCAATGCGAGATCGCGAAAATCGGTGTTGTACAGCGCGTAGCAGGCTGCGGCCCGCACAAGCTCGTCGTTACGGTAGGTGCTATCGCCTTCGGCAGTCCAACCTTCGCAGGCCTTCTGGCGATCGCGCTCCAGCCGAATCAACCCAATGCCGTCAAGCGCGGACGGCGCGGGGGTATCTGGGCCAGGCGGAATCTTCGGCGAGTTCGTCGGCATGGGCTGATAGCCGTTACCGTTCGTGCCGTCATATCGATTGTTCATGCGGCTTTGGCTCCTTCGTTCGGCAGCGCCAGCACGTGGCACCGGATATCGGCCAGCAGCGCCACGTCGTTCGTATCGGTAACTTTTCCGCTGGCCGACAGCTCGTAGACGCCCACAAGGCTGACGGCGTGCTTGCGGCAATGGCGGTCGTAGTCGACATGGCGGTAGCTGTAGGCAGCTGCTTCTCCGTTGGCGCCAATGAAGATCGCAATTCGGCCATGGTCGAGCACGGCAGTACGAGCGGCTCGATGCACCGCCGTCACACCCTGACGATGCACATTGCCGAGATAGATCTGGTGCTGGGCGCTGACGATGACGTAATTCACACGACGTATCGCGGGCCGCTGGTGGGTGGATGCGGTCATCCCTTGAATCCTCGGGGCATGAATTTCTCGATGCTGGACGGTGCCGGATCGAACGGCGGCTCCCAGCTGCTGTATTCGTCCAGGCGCATCTGGTCGAATCGGTTCACCAGCTCGATGCTCTGGCCCACCTTGATGTTTCTGCCCTTGCCCTTGATCACGTCCACGAGGCCTCGCCTCGCGCTGGTCGGGTCGTAATAGTCGTCGCGGTGCAGGAACAGGATCACGTCAGCCTTCTGCTCGATCTCTCCCGACTCGCGCAGGTCGGACATCACCGGTCGAGGATCCTTGCGCTTGCTCACCTCGCGGTTCAGCTGCGCCAGCAGGACGACCGGAATGCGCAGTTCCTTCGCCAGCGTCTTCGCGCCCTGGGCGATACGGCCGTACTCGTGGCGGGCCTCCTTCCTCGGGTCGACCCACATGTCGTGCATGTGATCGATGACGATCATGTCCAGCGGTCGCTGGATGTGGGCGCGGCGCGCGCGGGCCATGAGCTGGTCGATGCTGATGCCAGGCGTCTCGTCGATCAGCAGCGGCGCATCGATGAGTCTGCTGGTCGCCGCGGTGAGGCGCGGCCAATAGTCTTCGGCGTTCGGATCGTGCGGCGTCGGGCTCTCTACCCAGTCGTGCGCGATATGTCCCTCGCACGCGACGGCCCGCGCCATTACCTCGTCGGCGGTCATCTCGACGGTGAAGAACGCGACGTTCTTGCCGTGCAGCGCGTTGTGGATGGCGATCTGCAGGGCAAACACGGTCTTGCCCATGCTGGGACGGGCGCCGACGACGTACAGCACGCCAGGTCGAAGGCCCTTCGTGTCACGGTTTAGGTCGGCCCATGGCCACGGCAGACCGAGAAGGCGCACGGGAGCGCCAGCCGGTGCCGCCTCGGCTTCCAGATAGCGGGCCATCAGGGTGTTCTGCATGCGCGTCATCGCTGGCCGCGCGGACTCCAGACCGCCGCGCATCCGGCTCGCGTGCATGCCGGACAGTTGGTGCACGGCATCGCCCACGATCGCGTCAGACGCGGCGCCCGGCCTGTTGGCCTGCTGCTGGATCCGGGCGCCAATGTACGCGGCGCGGCGCAGGCGCGAACGCTCCACCACGATTTCCGCATGGGCCACGACGTTCGCGGCGCTGGGCGTGGTGTTCGCCAGGTGCAGCAGGTAGCCGGGACCGCCAGCCTCCTCGCCGATCCCGTGGGCCTCGAACCAGTCGCCCATCGTGATGGGGTCGCACGGTGCGTTGCGTTCGGCCAGGCCACACACGGCCCGGTAGATCAGCTGGTGATCGGTGCGCAGGAAGTCCTCAGCCGTCAGCCAGTCGCTCACCTTCACTAGGCTCTCGGGCACCAGCATCAGGCTGCCCAGCACGGCCTGCTCGGCCTCGATCGACGCGATGGGCATGCGCTCGTCGAAACGGGCGAAATCGTCCATGCCGGGGAAATCGTTGGGCTGAGCGCTCATGCGGCCATAGCCCTCTTCTCCTGCTCACCCACGGTCGTCAGGCGGCACTCGCCATCGGGGTCGAACCACCAGAGCTTGAGGTAATTGCCCTCGACGTAGTTGCGGTAGGTCTGCCGCCAGTCCTTCTGCCGCTTGCCGCTGGCCCGGGCCTTGCGCAGGAAGACGCGCCAGCTGAGCTCGAGGAACTCGGGCGGGATGCCAGCGCTCTCGGCGTAGGCGAACACGGTGTCGGTCGGCGGGATTGCGTCAGCGCCGTCCAGGGTCGCCAGCCACGTGTCGATCGTGACTGATCCCTTGGACTTCTTCCCACCCGAAGGCGGGTCCGACTTGTTCGGACCCGGTTTCTCTTGATCTTCTTCTTTCCCTGTCCCTGTCCCTGTCCCTGTCTTAGCCGTGACAGGTGCGTGACCTGTCACGGTGACAGGTGCGTGACAGGTCACATGCGCATCAATGTGACTAGTCAGACCGTGCTCGGAGATCATGGCGCGGAGCACTGACGTTTTCACGTTCCACTCCGGGACCACGTTAATGGACCTCAGGGCTTCGAACGCCTGCTTTCGCCACTCGCGCTCACGATCCTTGCGGGCCTTCTCGTTTTCCTTGCCCTCTCGGTATTCCTGGCGCTCTGACCAAGCCTCAATAGCTTTCTCAGCGACGACGGGGTGATACCAACGCCCGTCAGCACACATGACAAAACCCCGCATTGCGCCGTCGCGCACCTTGCGCCAGCCCTTCACATCGCGCGCATAACCGGCGTACGCCGCGAGTGATTTCTCGTCGTCAGGTAGGCTGGCTGCCGGAACCTGGTTCCAGGACGCGCACCAGAGCAGCACAGCCGCACGGAACTCGTCCCCGCTGGCACTGATTGACAGTTGGCTGTCACGAAGACGGTTAACGTCCAGAGGCATGAACGGCAAGCCTCGGAGATCTACGTCAGCAGGGACGAGAGGATCCATTGTGACGGTCTCACTCATCAGTGCACCAGCTTCACGGGGTCGCTAGATGTCTTGGCGAGAAGTTCAGTGGCCTTGGCCATCACCGCAACGTCGGCGATGCCGGCAGCTGCACAGAGGACCACCATCGACGCAGCGGAGATATTCACGATCGACTCGGCCGCAGCGGTATCGCCTTTTTCGCGAGCACGAAGAAAAAGGCGGTGGTGGCATGCGGCAACCATTGCGAGGTCGTCCAGATCTTTCTCGTACATATTCACTCCGGCTTCCGGGAAAGCGCAGGCACGCAACCGGCCGGATCCGGCTGTCCCGGGGGAGCTACTCCCCGGTAAGCGTGCTGCGGGTCGAACAAGGGCATCTGCGGCGCGGGCCGCAGCGATGAGAGGTGCATTTCGGCAGCGACGAGCTGCTCAGGCGTCGCCCCATGCGCCAGCACGCCAGGCAGTAAAGCCTTTGCGCGAAGGTAGCCTGGAGACGACAGGCGGTTCATCAGGCGGTCTGCTCAGCCTTGGCGGCGCGCAGGCGGTTAATCAGCCCGATGAGTGCCGACTGATGGGCATGGCCCGCTGCAGCGATCGCGTTCATCTCGTTTGCCGTGATGACGTTGTCGGCGAGGGCGTCGTGGATCGTCATCGAGAGCTTGCCCTCGGTCATACCGAGGCCGAGCACGTGGCTGACGATCGACTTGCCGTCGGTCTGCTCCTCGACCTTCGTGAGGGCGAACCCGTGTTCCTGTGCCAGCGCCTGGAGGATGCGCATATCGCCCGTGGCGCTCATGATCGCGTCCGCCTCCACCAGGGTCAGGTGGTTCGTCGCGTTGTTGGCGTTGACCTTGTTGCGCAGGATGCCGGCCGACACGCCAATGCGCGGCGCAAGCGATTCGGCACCGCCTGGGTAGGCGTGGACGGTCTGGGCGGCGGCGTCGAGAACATGCATGGTCGTCTCACTCACATGAAGATTTGGCTTCAGATCGGGCGTACATTTCTCACCACGGCAGCAGTGAGCCGGTCTGCAGGGGATGTGGTTAGCGGCGATGCGCGCGGCGGCGCAGGGGCCAGAAAGCGGTAACGGTGAAGATCAACAGAGCAAGGAGATCACGAGTCATGGGCGGCTCCCCGGAGGGGTGAATCGCTCCGAGCGGTAAGATGGGTGAGCGACCACACCACTCACCAACTCGGAGCGATTCATGAGCGAGGAAACAACGGGATTCGATGGATTCAACATGGGCGAATTGCTTGCCCAGCGGGCCGTGCTACTCGCACTCATCGCGACCCATCCCGATAAGGAACTACTGCGTAAAGCCATCCACGAAGCTTCGCTAGGACTGTCCGCAACGGCCCTACAGGGGAATCAACCGGATGGCGCTCAACAGCGGTTCGATCGGTCGATTGATCACTTCCTGCGGACGACCGAGTTGAGCTTCTGAAAGAAGCGATGAAGTCGGCCCCGTCCTGTTCTACACCAGCGCGGAACGCAGAACGTGTGGAAGCGTAAGGCTCTGAACCGGCGGCGGCCGCTTGAGCATACGTGCCTCCAAGGGATTCGATGCTGTCACCGAACGCGATGCGAACCTCGGTAGCGCGTGCCATTCGCTCGTGCTTTTCAACCAAGTCGCGCAGTCGGTAAATCTGGAAGGAGGCGGCGAGCATCCAACCCAGCGATGAGATGGACAACACGAGCGCCAGGATGGCGAGGGGGAATGCGGCTTCACTCATTGGCAGCGGCCTCATGGGCAGTATTCGGCGCGCCGAAGACATCGGGGCGGAGCGCTTCGCGAGGGACGGCGCCGTGGGTGCTATCGCTGATCCGGCGAGCAAGCAGCGAGCTGGGCTGCTTGTGTCCCTTGGCCACCATGTAGAGCGTCTCGGCGCTGCACTTGGCCTCATCCGCGATTCGGGCGAGCACCGGGCAGCCTCGGAGTCCTGTCCCGCCGGAGTTTTCGCAGTACGTGGTCAGCTTCATGGTCACCGACATTACCGTTTCGATAATGCCTAGTCAATACCGTTTCGGTCATTTACCACTTAGGTAACGAATGGGAGCATCCCCGCCATGGACGTAGCTGAAATCCGACGCCGCAACATAAGCCTACTTATCGAGCAATCCGGTGGGCCGACGGAGTTTGGGCGCCGCATCGAGCGCGACCAAGCGCAGGTCAGCCAGTGGACCTCGGCGACGAAGCCAAAGCCGGTCGGTGGCCGCCTGGCCCGCCACATAGAAGAAAAGCTGGGTCATCCGAATGGGTGGATGGACGCTCCCCAGTGGGAGGCGCAACCCGCGTCACAAAGCCACTCGCAGCCCGTGCGACTGGACCCTGAAATAGTCCGTGACGTGGCACGCGCATTGCAGGAGGTCTATAGAGACGAGCTTGGGCGCGTCTACGACATAGTCGAGGAACCGGAGCTCTTCGCAGAGATGTATGAGCGCACGGTAGCCCTTGGTCAGGTAGAGACCAGGAGCAACCTCATCTGGCTTGGCACACGGATTCGTAAGGTGGCGTCACTGGGGGCGCCTAGGGATGAGCGAAGTAAGGGTACACATGATCAAGGGGCTGGTCCGGGATCGTCTCGGCCTCGCCACGCAAAAAAGGGCTGAACCCGACGCAGCGACGGGCGGTAACTGTGTCAAGTTCCCGGCACCGCTTGTTGAATGCCAGATTCGGGCACCAGCGATGCGTCCTCTCCTCCGGCGGCAGATGATCGAAAAGCTACGGCGCAATGCCGCGGAGCTACAAAGCACTGGGTAGTAGTCCCACTTCAGCAAGACCCGCATAAGCCCGCCTCGAGCGGGCTTTTTTACGCCCATTTGTGAAGGTCTGGTCTCACCTATAAAAAGATTACCGAAACGGTATTGCATACCCATAACCTTTTCGGTAATGTTCTTCCCATCGCCCCACCCCGGGGCAGGGAGGACCTCGATGGCCACCACTACCTGGACGTCGCCGCGTATCCAGCTGACCGACACCGTCTACGTTGACGTCAGCGCCAGCGCCGATGGCGTCACCCTCGGCGAATCCGCCAACCACACCATCGCGTCGGACATGCACCTGTCCCCGCGTAACGCACGCCTTCTGGCTATCGCCCTGCTCCAGGGCGCCGAAGAGTGCGAGAAGGCACAGGCGGTGCAGCCGTGAGCCGCGGGAATGCCGATCACATCACCGCGCCTCTCACCGAAGCTATCGAGCTCCTGCGGGTTGGCACGGAAAACGGCACCTTCGATGCCGAAGATCTGATCGCAAAACTGCTCGTTGCGAAGTCCCGTAGCGAGCGCGCAGCCACCGCAGTTCACCTCGCTGAGAAGTTCGAGCACCTGGTGCGTACCGCGCCGCTCGATGCCTGTACCGGCGTGCTCGGCCGGGATCTCGCGCGCGCCATCGCTTCGGCCAAGGGCATCCCCTCGGTCCTCGTCCACTACCAGCAGATGGCGCGTGATGCGCAGCCGGTGGCGGCATGAACCAGTCCCTGCACCAGCGCCAGGCCCTCACGGCCTACAACATCGTCCAGGCTTCGAAGCGGCACGATTTGCGCGTGGCCGAGGCTGAGTACCGCCGTCCGGCACGCCCTAACGTCAAGGTTCGCGGCGTCGTTTCGAAGCCGCGCCGCGCTGCCCGCACGATGGACCGCATCCGCGCTTTCTGCGACTGGTTCGCCGACAACGGTTGGGTGTTGATCGTTGGACTTTGCCTCGCGGTTGCCCTGCTCTTCGGCCGCGCCAATGGGGTGATCCAGTGAGCCGAATCGAGCGGCGCATCGCAGGCGCCATCACCTGGTGGCAGTCCGCGCCCATCGACGAGAAAGCCGCCGTGGCGCTCTTGGTCCTGCCGCTCGTCCTCGTCCTGATCTTCGCCTCTGTCGCTCCAGCGCATCCCCTCCCTGCCCCCGTGCGCTGAGCGGCTTCACCCGAGCCCGGCGGCCTATCCGGGCACCCATTCAACAACGCCGGCACGGCCGGCAAGGAATCTCCATGGACCGTTTCGACACCAGCACGACCGGCATCACCACCGACGCCGTCAGCGGCCTCATCTGGACGCGTGGCTACGCTACCGAGGGTGAGGTGAATTACGAGGACGCTGAAGCCGCCGTTGCCAAGCTCAACGAGCAGCAGTTCGGTGGCTTCTCCGATTGGCGCCTGCCGACGGTCAAGGAGCTCTTCGCCCTAGTCGACCACGAGCGCTTCAAGCCTGCGATCGACACCAACGCGTTTGAGTCGGGCGAGTACGACTGGGTGTGGTCCAGCACGCCCGTCGCGTCGGCTCCGGCCTTCGCCTGGGTCGTCGGCTTCTACCTCGGCGACGTCGGCTACGGCCACCGTGGCTACGGCAACGCGTTCGTGCGCGCGGTGCGGTCGTCGTCGCCGGCCGGTCAGTAATCGAACTTCGTACTGACCCTCTCATGCCGCGCACACCCGACATGTTCTCCGGCTGGTTCGACAACCAGTCCACCCAGCAGCGCGAGCACTGGGACAACGGGGTGCGCGGCCGCTTCGCCCACCGGCGCTGCATCGAGACAAGCAACCCGTGGCCCGAGCTTCGCCCCGCATGGGGCACCAATCCCGACCTTCCGACTAACGCAGGAGCGCCAGCAACCGCATGAAAGCCACGATCCTCACCGGTGATTGCCGCGAAGTCCTGCGCACTCTGGCGGAGAACAGCGTGGACGCGGTAGTTACCGATCCGCCCTACGGCCTCGAGTTTATGGGGAAGGACTGGGATGCCCCGTGGAAAGAGCAGGATTCAGCGGGTGGAAAAGTCTCAGGTTTTGGCCAGCCGGATGGCACGCCTTTTCGACATAAGCGCGGAACGCCCGCATTCGGTGCAAACGGAAATCCCACGTGCGAAAACTGCGGAGGCGATAAGTATCGCAACGGACCGCGAAAATGCTCCTGCGAGCATCCATCTTTCCCTAACCACGCTGCAGTCCAAATGCGAGCGTTCCAGGCGTGGTGCCAGGTATGGGCAACCGAATTGCTAAGGGTCGCCAAGCCAGGCGCGTATCTACTCGCTTTCGGCGGATCCCGTACGTATCACCGACTCACCGCAGCGCTCGAGGATTCCGGTTGGGAGATCCGCGACACGATCATGTGGATCTACGGCTCGGGCTTCCCTAAGTCGAAGAACGGCGAATGGGGTGGCACGGCGCTGAAGCCTGCGCACGAGCCGATAATCATGGCCCGAAAGCCGCTAATCGGGACCCAAGCGGCCAACTTCGAGGCTCATGGGACAGGCGGTCTGAACATCGCCGCGTGCCGCGTTCCGACCAGCGAGGACCTCTCTGGTGGCGCGTACAACAGCAAGGGCGCCCGCTCCACCTCGCCCGCGATGAGCCCGACTGGAATGAATCGGCCTGGGGCAACGGCCGCGGGCGAGTTCGTGCAGCCGCCCGGACGCTGGCCAGCAAACGTCATCCACGATGGCAGCGATGTGATCGTGGGTGCATTTCCCGATGCACCAGGTCAACAAGGCGACCTCTCAAATCACGCAGCATGCCGCCAAAGCCCCAATGGCATCTTCGGAGGAATGCGTCCGGCGCTCGACCACAAGGCGCGCAGCGACGCCGGCAGCGCGGCTCGCTTCTTCTATTGCGCTAAGACCACTCGGGCCGACCGAAATGCCGGGCTGGGCGCCAGCGCCACGCTGGCCGTCGGCACGAACGCGACAATGCGCGATTGCGAGGACGCCGACTGGGAGGCGCGGAACGGAAACTTCCATCCGACCGTCAAGCCGACCGAACTGATGCGGTACTTGTGCCGCCTGGTGACTCCGGCCGGTGGCACGGTTCTAGATCCGTTCATGGGATCCGGAAGCACTGGACGCGGCGCCGTGCTCGAAAACCGCCGCTTCATAGGCATCGAGATGGACCGAGCCTATGCCGCGATTGCGGCTGCACGTATTGCCTCAGCCGAAAGTGATGTGGCCCAGGGCGCCGCCCAGGCCGACCTGTTCAAGGAATCTGCGGCATGACGGCGAGCATGTTCCCCGCCGCTTCGTTCGAGACCGTGCCGCTGGCCAAGGCCAACGAGCTGCTCGAGGCATGGGGCCACAAGATGGGAGCGCTCCTGCGCGGCAACAGCGCAGCGCTCCACTGTCACGCCCTGTTCGTGCACGGGGAGCCGGTGGCGATCGCCTGCACGTCGAGCCTCATCCGTGAGCGCGTGGGCGGGGGACTCGGTCACCTGACCCGGGCCAATGCGGTCGAACTGAGCCGCCTCTGCGCTCGTGAGCCGTGGGCGTGCCGCGTAGCCCTGCGCCTATGGCGCGAGGTGGTCTTCCCCGGCCTCGGCGTTGCGGCAGCCATCAGCTACCAGGACGCGGATCTCCACACGGGCAATACCTACCGTTTCGACGGCTGGGCCCGCGCTGGCTACTCGCACAGCGGGAACGACAAACGCACCGGCCGCCAAGGTCGGGACAAGTACATCTGGGTATGGCCGCCGCACGCGGCCTCAGGAATCGCAGCATGACCACCACCATTTCCCCCGAAGACTTCGAGAAGGCCGTGCGCCGCGCGTGCGTGCGTGCCATCGCGCGCGCCGTAGCCAGCGAGCCACTGCGTGCCGGCGACCGAACCGCGGTGCAGCACGGCGCCGTGCTGAAGGACATTGCCGACGAGGCCGACCTGTCCATCCCGCAGACCAGGCGCCACATGCGAGTTCTGCAGGACGCCGGCAAGGCCATCCGCGACGATCGCCGCGGCGGTTCCACTGCCTGGTGGCTGGTCGGGTTGGCTGCCGAGCTCAAGGGCCCGGATCCGGTGTGCGCGCCTCGTCAGGGTGTGACGGCTATGCCCGTCGCCGCGCCGCCTGCGCATGCCGTGCCTTCGACCATAGCCGCGCGTCAGACCGTGACGACCCAGCGCGACAACTGGTGGGAAGTCCTCGGCGTCAACCAGGACGACTCGTTCCGTGACTGCACCGCCGCCTACCGCGAAGCCCATGCGCGCCTGCTTTCCGACGAAAGCCCCGAAGCGCCAGCCCTTATCGACCGCCTGAAGACCGCCTACGACGGCGCAGCCAAGGCCCACGAAGTACAGGTGACCGAATGAAACAGGTGATCGTTTTCCCTCGCGGGCAGCTGTCTCCCGAGGACCGCCGCCACATGTACGAGGCAGGCTTCGTTGCCGTCGAAGCCGACGACCCTTCAAAGGTGGTTCTGGCCGTGCCGCTCGCTGTCTCGGCGCCGACGCTTGGCACCGACGAACTGACGATGGCACTGCTGCATGCCGTCGGCACGACGACTTGGGAGGAGCCGAAGCGGCTCTTCGCCGAAGAGATGCACCGCCGAGCCGTCGCGCGCGAGAAGTCCCTCGCATCGTCGAAGACAGGAGACTGACGATGGACATCAAGGACTATTTCCTGCGGGACGTTGCGTCTCACACCATGGAGGTGGTACGCGTGGATGGTGTGCATCGCCACCTGCGCTTCCGTCGCGGCGGGGAGTCGTACATCAACGGCTTCGACGTGATCACCTGGCCCGGCACGCTGTGCATCCAGGGAGACTGCGGAACGTACGTCTTCTCTCGGCTAACCGACATGTTCCAGTTCTTCCGCAGCCCTGATGGGCGGATCAATCCGTCGTACTGGCAAGAAAAGGTCGAGGCGCAAGATCGGACGGGAGGCATCAAGGAATGGGATGAGCGATCGTTCCGTCAGAACGTAGTTCAGCGGTTCAGGGACTGGTGGCGTGAAAGCTATGAGTTCGGGGCAAGGCGAAAGTGCTGGCAGGAGCTTCGCACGCAGGTGCTGGAATGCAGCGAAAGCGAGTATGAAGCCATGCCCGCCGCCTACGCCTTCGAGTTCAGTGATGACGGAATTTCCCCGACATTTCGCCTTGAAGACGCCTATGAGCTGGCAGGTGAGCGATACACCCGTCGCTTCCTCTGGAACTGCCACGCCATCGTCTGGGCAATCCAGCAGTTCGACGCCTCCAACTACTCGAACGAGGCTGCCTGACCATGGACCAGCCCATCCGTCCCAGGTCGAGCAGCACGCGGAAGACTCGTATCCGCATGATCCGCGACCAGCATGGCTTCACCCGGTATCAGCTGTCACACGACGGCGGCGTTGTTGTCGAGTCGTTGACCCTGGCCGGCGCGTGGAAATGGGCGAAGCACGTCTGCAAGGCCAGGGGCATTACGCGATGACGCCCGAGACATTCCGACCCGCTGTCGCCATCAGCGGCGATCGCATCCTCGTCTTCGTCGGCGCGGCTTACCAGCCCATGTCCCTCGAAGCAGCTGAAACCCTATACGCCAAGCTCGGCGCCGCTATCGAGCAGGCAAAGCAGCAAACGGCCGATCAGGCCTGACCCTCACAGCCACGCACGAAAGGAACCCTGCATGTCTTCCGTCAACATCCACACGCTCAACATCCATATCGGCTCGCCGCGCGCCCTTCTCAGCGTCCTTCCGGCCGACCTGCAGTACGCAACTGGCTTCGCACCTCACGCCGACGACGCCACCCGTTTTTCCGTCTCTGAGGATGGATCGATCGTCACCGATTCGAAGACCGGACTGATGTGGTCCCAGGCGAACGTCGGCGCCAAGGGCAACTTCGAGAAGGCCGAGAAGGCCGTGGCGGAATGCCGCCTTGGTGGCCACGCCGATTGGCGCATGCCGACCCGCGAAGAGCTCGAATCGATCCTCGACCTGACCCGTAGCGATCCGGCCATCGATCCTGTATTCGCGTGCGACTCGTCCTGGTACTGGAGCAGCACGGCTGTCGCGTCGGCTCCGGCCTACGCCTGGTTCGTCCTCTTCGCCTACGGCGACGTCAACGGCCTCCACCGTGGCAGCGGCGGCGCGTTCGTGCGCGCGGTGCGGTCGTCGTCGCCGGCCGGTCAGTAATCGAACCTTGGTGATCCTCCCATGAGCTTCGTCCTCCCTCCCGTTATCAAGCTAGCCGAGCGCATGCTCGCCGACACGGAGCTTGCCGTGGCCACGTTCCCGCGTGCGCACCGGTATTCGTTCGGCAATGAGCTGCGCACGCAGGCAAGGGCCGTCTATCGCGTCGCGCTCGATGCGTGGCGATACAAGGCGACCCGTGCCCGCGCACTGGCCAATCTGGTACGGGAGGTGGACAACCTCAAGGGCGAGTTGCAGATCGGTCAGCGTATCCGCGCATTCCGGAGCCTCGGACAGTTCGAGGCTCTGTTCCTCGTGGCGCGCGACCTAGGCAAGCAGGTTGGCGGATGGAACCGCCAATTTCACCCTCAAGGGCAGAATTCGCCGTCCACAGGACAGGCGAAGCGTTCCCAGATACTGAGTACCCGTCCCACCTCGAAACGGGAGGTCAATCGATGAGGAAGTCGCGCTACCACCAGAACGGATGCTCGACCGGCTCGCAAGCGGATGGGGATGCGTCGGCTCCGGCCTACGCCTGGATCGTCAATTTCAACAACGGCAACGTCAACAACAACCACCGTGACAACAACAACGCGTTCGTGCGCGCGGTGCGGTCGTCGTCGCCGGCCGGTGAGTGTCGGGGTGTCCGACATGGCAAGGATGCCGCCACCTTCAGCGATATGTTCCACGCCCATAAGGCCGCTCGTCGTAACAAGCGCGCCAGCACCAACCAGATGCGTTTCGAGGCCAATTGGGCCGATGGCCTATTGAACCTCGCCCACCAGATCAACGCTTGTACCTGGTCGCCCGCACCAGCAGCCTGCTTCATCGCGAAGCGGCCGAAGGCGCGTGAGATCCACGCTCCCGACTTCGGCGACAGGATCGTTCACCACTGGCTCGTCCCTCAGATCGAGCGCATCTACGAGCCTACGTTCATCCATGACAGCTATGCCAACCGGCGCGGCAAGGGCACGCATGCGGCCATCGAACGGGTGAAGTCCATGGTCCGCGCCGTTCACAGCGGCCAGGGCGGTGGCTGGTATCTACAGCTCGACGTGCACAACTTCTTCAACTCGATCCACCGGCCGACGCTATACCGAATGCTCAAGGCGCGGCTTCAGCGTGCCGGCATATCCGCCTCGGCCATGCACGTGGTGCACGCCCTGCTCCGCCAGCCGGTATCGCGGCAGGGCATCGTGCATCAGGCCAGCCGGGCCGACCGCGAACTCGTTCCGCCGCACAAGCGGCTGGAGAACGCGCCGCCAGGCTGTGGGCTCCCGATCGGCAACCTGTCGTCCCAGTTTTTCGCCAACGTCTACCTCGACCGGCTGGACCAGTTCGTGAAGCACACCCTCAAGGCGCCGCGGTACGTGCGCTATGTGGACGACTTCGTTCTGGTCCACCGCGATCGCTCGGTGTTGGAAGGCTGGAAGAGGGACATCGAGGAATTTCTCGGGAAGGAACTGCGCCTTTCCCTCAAGGCCGACGTGCGCCTCCGCCCACTGACCACCGGCATCGACTTTCTCGGGTACGTGATCTACCCGACCCATACCCGGGTCCGGGCACGCGTACTGGCTCATGCCAACGAAGCACTGAGCGCCTGGGCTGCCCGACGCGTGCGCGAAGGTAACGTCACAGCGACGCCTGAGGAATTCCGGGGAGCGCGGTCGATCTGGGCCAGCTACGAAGGGCATATGCGGCATGCGAACACGCACCGTCTCAGAGAGCGCTTCCTGCGGCGCTATACATGGCTTGCTGCTGTTGGCCGACCCATTCGATTTGCCGTGGCGCTCGAAGGGCGATCGGTAGCGATACAAACGAAGGAGGTGAGTCGTGGGTGAAGCCAAGCGCCGTGGACCGCGTGAGCAGCGCGTGGCCTCTGCCATAGAGGCCATTGCTCAGGAGCGGGCGGAAGCGATTCGGCGCGCAGAGGAAGCTGAAACGCTGCGTCAGCAGCGGATTGCGGAGCGCTGGGCGAAGCTGTCGCCAGAGGAGAAGCAACGAAGGATCGCTATCGCGCAAGGCGAAGCCGCCTTGCTCGGGCACTTAGTTTCTATCCCCGGAAGTGGTGTGCTGGCTGCCGCCGGCGCACTCGGTGTTTTCTTTCGCAAGGGAGATCGGTGATGGGCTGGTCTATCGGCTACGACGACGAGTGGAAGCGCGACATCGGTTACGGCGTGCCGGCGATATGCGACCACCCAGGCTGTGGCGCCAGCATCGACCGTGGGCTGTCGTTCGTGTGCGGAAGCGAACCCTACGGCGGCGAGCACGGCTGCGGCTTGTACTTCTGCGACGAGCACCGGATGTACGCGGGCGATCGCCGCGGCGACGCCCGGCTATGCGCTAAGTGCTACTGGAACCACGGTGGCACCTTCATGCCCACGCCGGACACACCGGAATGGCTGAACCACAAATCCACCCACCCGAGCTGGGCGGAGTGGCGAGCAGGACAGGAGGCGGCTAAGTCGTGAGCGTAAATCACCACATCATCGACGCGGCGGAACTTCGGCGCCTGTCCGGGCTTCAGCAGCCGGCAGCGGTGAAGCGGTGGGCAAGTGCGCAAGGCATCCGTGTCAAGGATGGTGCCGAGGGTCCCTGGACCACTCTGGAGGCGCTCAACGCCTCGATGGGCGTAGGATCGGCCGGAAACGATGACGCCTACCGGCCAGAGGATCTGCTGTGACGCGAGGTCGCCCCCGCAAGAAAGACCGCACCATCCCCGAGCACATCGACCAGGCGAAGCTGCCGGTAGGGTGTTACTGGGACGCCCGCGATCGCGTCTGGTACACGATCCACCGTGCGCCCAAGCCGAGGCGTCAGAAGGTCGCCGGCGCCGATGCGCTGATGTCCGACCTTCATTTGGCAATGGAGACGATTCGTGGTGTCGATCGAAAAGCGCTCAACTGGCTCCTCGATCAGTACCACACCAGCCATGTGTTCACCGCCCTGTCGATACGGACACAGTCCGATTACGGGCGCCAGCGAGAACTAGTTCGCACGCTAGCCCTCAAGGATGGGAGCACCCTGGGTGCCTTGGACTATGGTCGCCTGAATACCGCGTTCTTCCAGCGCCTGGTCGACAAGATCGCTGGAGAGGGTACTCCAACGAAGGCGAACCACCTGATGCGCTACCTTCGTCTGGTCTACTCCTGGGCAGTCCGCCGCGGTTTCGTGGCGGTGAACCCAGTTAAGGGAACAGCCCAGGCGACGGAGCGAAAGCAACGCAGGCTCCCGCGCCCCGAAGTTATGGCCGCGCTCGTCAGGATGGCCTACGAAGGCGGACAACTACAGGCACGCATTAAGGGAAGCTGTCCGCCCTATCTCTGGGCGATCGCCGACATTGCTTACCTGTGCCGCCTCCGTGGTATCGAGGTGGTCACGCTTCCAGAGAGCCATGGTCTCGAGGCAGGGATCCAGACCAATCGGCGTAAGGGCAGCCGAGACAACATCGTTGCCTGGACTCCGCGGCTACGCATGGCCTGGGACGCACTCATTCGCTACCGGGACGCCATCTGGAAAGCTGCGGGAATGCCTGTGCCGATCCGAGCCGAAAACCGCCCGCTAGTCGTGGCAGAGCATGGCGGCGCGCTGAAGAAAAGCAGCCTCGACTCGGCGTGGCAGCGCATCAAGAAGCGCGCTATCCGCGAGAATGTAATCACCGAGGAAGACTGGTTTGGCCTCCACGATCTGAAACGCCGCGGCGTGACGGACACGGCGGGGAATCGCGCTGATAAACAGGAAGGTAGCGGGCATCGCACAGAATCGATGATGGACGTCTACGACCTCAGTCTACCGATCGTTCCAGCCGCTGGATCTGCCAAAATCGCCCCGTAAAAGTCGCCGCCAAGCGATTGAAAAAGTTGAATCGCTTCCGGGGAAAATCCGTAAAATTAATTACTGTAAGTACTCGGAATCGTTGAAGACTACACCGGACTTTTAATCCGTAGGTCGACGGTTCGAATCCGTCACGACCCACCATTTTGCATCGGAGCCTGGCGCGCCGAGGCTGTTGCCTCCTTCTTGCGCTCCCGCCCTCTGACACTCGCTCTTACGCCACCTCCTTTCCTAACGAGCTCTCGTCGGGGAGGTCTTCGTGTGCATCGATTGCACTGACTCTAAGGTGATTCTCACGCCAAGCGTTGGCACGAAGATCCTTGGTGCCAGAACCGTGGGCGCAAGGGTCGATGCAGATGCTGGTGAAATCATTGGCTTAGGCGAGTTCGTGAACTTACCCCCCGACGGACTACGTGACGTTCATCGCGCACGCCAAGTAGCCTCTATTCAATCACCACCCCACACGGAGACCTCAGCATGATCAACAGCACGAGAGGCGGATAAATAAGGGGCCCTAGGGCCCTTTTTTTATGGCCATGACATCGACGCTCGTTGTGGCATTAAACGGTTCGCCTACAACGCGTGCGGAAGCTACCCACATGCGGTCGCGGCGTTGGCGCACGAAGCGCCCACTGGAACAGGTAGTAGTGTGAAATCCCACGCAGCGATGGAGATCACACATGATGTTTCGCGACAAAGGCAGGTACGCCTGGAACGCATTCAGCGGCATGTTTGTCGGACTGATCTACGGCATGGTCCTCATCCTGGCGATCGCCGGGTGGTTCAGCGCCGTCATCAGCATGACTCTTCGCGCCACGTCCGATTGCGCCACTTGATCACTACGGAGTCCTTATGCCCATGAATCGCCGGGAATCCTTCGTCACGCACTCCGACCTTCGCAAGACCATCAGCAAGCTGGTGACGCGCGCGGAGTTCCACGAAGTCGTGAAGCGCCTCGATGGCCGAATCACAGAAGTAAAGAGTGAAGTCGCCGCGTTATCGGCGAGGAACGATGAGCAGTTCAAGCGTATCGACGAACGCTTCATACGTATCGACGAACGCTTCACACGAATCGACGAACGCTTCATACGAATCGACGATTCGATTTCGATGATTGGACGAGCCGTCGCTCGGATCGAAGAGAAGTTGCTTCAACGCGCCTCCAAGGACTACGTCTCCAATCTGGTGCTCGCGGCCCTGGCCACGATCATCGGTCTTCTTTGCTGGCTGCTAAAGCCCGTCATCGCCAACGCGCTACACGCTGGTATGCAGTAGCTCACCCTGCGTACGCGTGACCGCGACAGATAAGGTATGTTCCGAACGGACCAACGCTAGGTCGAGGACGCCCCATGACACGCATCGAAAAGCTCCGCGAGTTGGGCTACACCTTGCCGCCGCCGTTCCCGGCACTCGGCTCGTACGCTGTGGTGACCACCGAGGGACCCCAGGTCTTTGTCTCAGGCCTGGGGCCAGTCAAGGATGGCAAGCTCGTACGCGGGCTCGTCGGGGATGACATGACCTTGGCCGAGGCTCAGGATGCGGCCAGGCTCACCATGCTGATGATCCTGGCGAGTCTTGAGAAAGAGTGCGGCCTTGATCGCATTGCACGCTGTCTTCGCCTGACTGTCTACGTCCGTGCCGTTCCTTCCTTTGAAGCCCATCCGAAGGTGGCTGACGGCGCTAGCGATCTGGTCCGCGATCTCTTCGGCGCCGACGTGTTGCCGGCGCGAAGTGCGCTCGGCGTGCATTCCCTACCGATGGGGATACCTGTCGAGATCGACAGCATCTTTAGCCTTACCGGCTGAGGCACGAGACAAGGCGGTCGGGAAGAACTCCGGTTGCGTACGCAGGTGATGATTGAGACGCCAGAATGTAACGGATGCTGCCCGGTGCTCCCGCCGGCGTCTGCCTTTCGGCGCCCGGCTAGTTCACTGCGATCTTGAGTCAGAAAAGGACTACGCGCGCCATGGAATCGCACCGTCACAAATCACTGGCATACGCTGCTTAGAACGGCACAGCTCCCTCCATAGCATGGCTGATACGTCACACAACAAGGGAGGACGTATGTCAGCTGTAAATCTATCGCCCGTACCGGTTTTCGGTTTCACGCACGATCCGTACTACGGACTTGGCGACAATGCGAGCTACAACAACAAGCTGTTCAATCCGGGTCCGGTTACGCCGCCTGGCGTTCCAGGCCTCCCGCCGCAGAATCCAGAGTTCTTCGGGCAAGCCGCCATGACGAATGGCCCAAAGGTTTTTGCGGCCGCTCAGACCGGCGATCCAATCGCTACGGCAGAGGCTTTCTTTCAGGGTCTGAGCGCCCGCACCGGAAATTTCGTGCTTGGACAGTTGTCAATCTGGAAGGATTTTCAGGTCGTTCTGAGTGAAGGCTACAACCGCCCCATATCCTGCAACGATGGCGGCCTCATCGGCCCGGATGGTCGATTGTCGATCACAGCACTTGCGGGGCTCTACGTCACACACGCCGGAAACTACCCTATTCGAGTCGAAGACCCTTCGTACGACTTCTGGGGTACACCGCTCATGTTTGCGTCTGGGATGTACTACTACGTAGCCGGTGGCGGCAAGAAGCGTCGCGTTCGCATCAGCTCGCTGGGCCTTCACCTTGTTCCGAGGGATTTCGAACCGGTCGATGAGATTTTGAAGA